>NZ_CP029190.1:1200000-1500000 GCF_008642295.1 Streptomyces venezuelae
GGTACCAGCGGCAGAAGTACGCCAGGCCGGTACGGTGCCGCTCCACGACGGCCGGGCGGCAGCCGGCTGCCGCCAGCCAGCGCTCGGTGCCGCCGCGCCGGCCGCCCGAGTCGACCACCAGGTCGCCCGGGTGGTCGCCGTCGGCGGTCCGCACCCCGGTCGCCCGGCATCCGGCGACCGTCAACAGGCCGGTGACCGGCGCCCCGTAACGGATGATCACACCGGGCTCGGCGCGCAGGGCGGTGGACAGGGCGCTCTCCAGGACGATCCGGCGGGCCTGGAGCATGACGAGGTCCTCGTCGCCCGGCCGGGCCGCCGGCCGCTCGTCGAACCAGTCCAGTTCGTGCCGCTCCCGGGCCCCGAGCCGCAGCATGTCCTCGTATACGTCGGGCAGTTCGGTACGCAGCACCGTGCGGGCGGCGCCGAGCAGCACATGCGGCTGGGTGGCCTGCGGGACCGCGGAGCGCCGCCAGCCGAAGAAATCGCGGTCGAGGGCCCGGCCGGGGGCACGGGTGTCCCGCTCGAACAGCTCGGCGGTGTGCCCGTGCCGGGCTGCGATCAGCGCGGTGGCCAGCCCGCCGACCCCGCCTCCGATGACCAGCACATGTGCCATGGCGCCCCCCGGTGGCTGTGATGACGATCTGATCGTCGGAGATCCTGCACGGCCCCGCCCTGACCGAAACCCGCACACCCGACCGAGCGCAGAGAGGGCACCGGGTGCAGAGAGGGCACCGGGTGCACCGCCCGCTACGGCGTCGCCGGCGTCGCCCGGTGCGCCCCGGTCGCGCGGCGGATCTCCACGGCGATCAGGTCCGCGTTGATGGCTGCCGCCGCGCGGACCCCCTGCGCCGCCGCTCCCACCACCTTCTCGAACGGAGCGGTCACATTGCCGGCCGCCCAGACCCCCGGCAGGGCGGTGGCTCCGGTGTTCGGGTCGGCGTCCACGACCGTGCCGACGGTCTGGCCTTCCCGCACGACCTCCGTCAGCGGGAGGCCGAGGGCGGTGAGGACCGCGGCGCGGGCGGCGAAGCCCGGGGCGACCACCAGGGCCTCGCAGGCCACCACCGTGCCATCGGCCAGCTCCACCCCGGCCAGGCGGTCGTCCGGCGTCAGCCGGAGACCGGTGGCCGCGCCGTCCGCAACAGCGATACCGCGGGCGGCCAGTTCCCCGTACTGCTCCGGGGTGAGTGGCCGGCCGTTCCGGAGCAGGGTGATCCGGTCGCTCCACTGGCGCCACAGCTGTGCCTGGTGGACGGCCGTGGGGCCGGTGGCCAGGACCGCCAGGGGCCGGTCCCGGACCTCCCAGCCGTGGCAGTACGGGCAGTGCAGTACGTCCCGGCCCCAGCGCCCGGCCAGGCCCGGCAGCTCGGGCAGTACGTCCACCAGGCCGGTGGCGACCAGCAGCCGGGCGGCGCGGACCGAGCTGCCGTCGTCACAGCGGACCAGGAAGCCGCCGTCCGGCAGCCGGTCCGCCGCGATCGCCGCGGCCTCGGCAAAGCGCACCCCGTACGCCGTCGCCTCGGCCCGGGCCCGGGCGAGCAGCTCGGCGGGGTTCGCCCCGTCGAAGCCCGGATAGCCGTGCATGTGCCGGGCGGGGGCGTTCCGCGGGCTGCCGGAGTCGAGCACCAGCACCGAGCGCCGGGCCCGGGCCAGGGTCAGCGCCCCGCCGAGACCGGCCGCCCCGGCTCCGACCACCAGCACCTCGACCTCGGCCCCCGCCTCAGCCCCTGCTGCCCCCGTTGCCTCATCTGCTCGGTCTGCATTCGTCATACCGGCGAGCCTGCGGCCGAGCCCGCCTCCTTGACAAATGCTGTTGCCGAAGCAGCAAATAGGATCATGAGCAACGACGAGGAATCCGAGCTCGCGGAGGTACTCACCGCGGTCGGCCCCCGGCTGCGCGAGCTGCGCCGGACGCGCGGCACCACACTGGCCCAGCTCAGCGAGGCCACCGGAATCTCGCTCTCCACGCTCTCCCGGCTGGAGTCAGGACAGCGCAAGCCCACTCTGGAGCTGCTGCTCCCGCTCGCCAAGGCCCACCGGGTGGCCCTGGACGAACTGGTCGGGGCGCCCGAGACCGGGGACCCGCGTGTCCGCGCCAAGCCCTTCGTCCGGGACGGCCGCACCCATGTGCCGCTGACCCGCAGCGTCGGCGGGCTGCGCGCCTTCAAGACGATCATGCCGCCGGCGCCGGAGCCGGCCCCCGGCTCGGCCGGGGTGCCGCTGCCCGAACCCCGGGTCCACGAGGGCTACGAATGGCTGTACGTGCTCTCCGGGCGGCTCCGGCTGCTGCTGGGCGAGCACGATCTGGTGCTGACGGCCGGCGAGGCGGCCGAGTTCGACACCCGCACCCCGCACGCGTTCTTCAACGCGGGACCCCAGCCGGTGGAGTTCCTCAGCCTGTTCGGGCCGCAGGGCGAGCGGATGCACCTGCGGGCCCGGCCCACCCCCGCCACGGAAGGACCACGATGACCACCGCACCCCAGCACCCGGAGCACGAACGCCCGGAGCGGGCCGTCCCGCAGCCCAATGCCGTCGTCGGCGTGGGCCTGATCGTGATCGGCAGCGACGGGCGGATCCTGCTCGGGCAGGCCCACGACGGCCGGTGGGAGCTGCCGGGCGGCAAGGTGGACCCCGGGGAGTCCTTCGAGCAGGCCGCGGTCCGCGAGCTCGCCGAGGAGACGGACCTGCGGGCCGACCCGGCATCGGTCCGGGTGCTCGCCGTCCAGCTCGACGCCGACCCGGGCACCACCCGGCTGACCGCGGCGGCCGTCACCGAGCGGGCCGAGGGCACCCCGGCCGTCACCGAGCCGCACAAGATCGCCGGCTGGGAGTGGTTCGCCCCGGACCGGATCCCGGCCGCGCTGTACGCCCCCTCGGCGGCCGTCCTGCGCCACTGGCGCCCGGACCTCACGGCCCTGCCGGACGTCCCCTCGTACGACTACCCGACGGCAACCTAGGCAGCAGGATTCCCAGCTGAATCGGTGAATTCCCGACCCGGCGGACGCCTGGGAAGCGAGGACGCTATGCCACCGCGGCGGCCATGGTCGCCGCGGTGACCGCGATCACCGCCGCCTGCATGTCCCGGATCGCCAACCGGACGCTCTCCCCCGCCCATTCACCGGCCGTGATCTCCGCCATCCGCTGCGCGACCTCCTTGCGCGGCTGCTCCGGGAAGGCCAGCCGGTGCAGCTTGGCCGAATGCAGCAGGGCCAGCAGGCCGGCCGTACGCTCGTCCGGATCGGCCTTGCCCAGTACGGTCGCGGTCAGGCGCTCGCGCAGCTCGCGCTCGGTGGAGCCGTCCGCCTCGGGGTAGCGGCGCACCGGGAACAGTCCCAGCACCTTGTGCCGCTCCTCGGTCACCAGGCCGCGCTCGCTCAGCCGCTGCACGGCCGCCCCGACGGCCTTGGTGTGGTCCTTGGTCAGCCAGTCGGTGACCCGGCGCTTACTGCGGCCCTTCATCCAGGCCTCCAGCTGCGCCAGCCGGCCGTCGAGCAGCGGCTCGCCGGTCGGGGTGGAGTCGAGCACCCCGAGGTAGGCGCCGGTCACCGACACCCGCTCCGCCATGACCAGTTCGAGCAGGATGCCGCCCGCGACCGCCCAGCCGGCCGCCTGCCGCGATTTCGCCCAGCCGGACTCGTCGTCCAGCGAGAGCAGCATGATTTCCTCGCCCAGCGTGACACCCGTACCGGCCATGCCCGATCCCCCGATCAGTTCATTTCTCTGCTGTGGTTCTGTTACCCACCGGTTCAGACGAATGGCGTATCCGCCTCGGTTCCCGGAACCCCGACTCCTCAGCGCAGGTAGGCCAGTTCCGGATGGTCCGCCGTGTACCCGTCCACCAGCCGCCGTGCCACCGCCACCGAATCCACCAGCGGGTGCAGCGCGAAGGCCTTGACCGCGGTGGCCCGGGAGCCGCTGCGGGCCGCCGACAGCACCTCCCGCTCCACCGCCTTGACCGCCGTGACCAGCCCCACCGCGTGGTACGGCAGCGGATCGACGGCCACCGGATGCGCCCCGTTCGCGTCCACCAGGCAGGGCACCTCGATCACGGCAGCGCCGTCCAGGACGGACAGCGTGGAGCGGTTGCGGACGTTGAGGATCAGCGTGGTCCGCTCGTCCCGGGCGATGGCCCGCATCAGCGCCAGGGCCACCTGCTCGTAGCCGCCGGACTCCAGGTCGTCCTGCTCACGCTCCCCGGCGCCCGCCGCCTCGCGGTTCTCCGCCATGTACGTGGCCTCGCGCTCCGCACGGGTCCGGTCCCAGGCGGCCAGCGCCGCCCCGGCGGCCTGCCCGGGCCGGTCCGCCTCGGCGTAGAAGGCGCGCTGCTGGTCGCGGAGGAAGGCGCCGCGGGTCTGCTTCGCCTCCCGGTAGGCGCGGACCGCCTCGCGGTTGAAGTAGTAGTAGTGGAGGTATTCGTTGGGGATGGCGCCGATGGATTTCAGCCATTCCGCGCCGAACAGCCGCCCCTCCTCGAAGGACTCCAGGGCTGCGTCGTCGGCCAGCAGCCGGGGCAGCTCGTCCCGGCCGCCGAGGTGCAGCCCGCGCACCCAGCCCAGGTGATTGAGGCCCACGTAGTCGATCCAGGCCTCCGAGGGGCGTACGGCGCCCAGCACCCGGGCGATCCGGCGGCCGAGTCCCACGGGTGAATCGCAGATTCCGATGACCCGGTCGCCGAGCTCCTCCTGCATGGCCTCGGTGACCAGGCCGGCCGGGTTGGTGAAGTTGATGACCCAGGCGTCCGGGGCCGTCCGGGCGATCCGGCGGGCCAGTTCGCGGGCCACCGGCACGGTCCGCAGGCCGTACGCGATCCCGCCCGCGCCCACCGTCTCCTGGCCCAGCACCCCCTCGGCCAGGGCCACCCGCTCGTCGGTGGCGCGGCCCTCCAGGCCGCCGACGCGGATGGCGGAGAAGACGAAGTCGGCACGGCGCAGGGCCTCGTCGAGGTCATTGGTGGCGGTCACGGCCGGGGCATCGGCCACGCCCTCGGCCTGGTCGGCCAGCACCCGGGCGATGGCGGTGAGCCGGGCGGGGTCCGCGTCGTACAGGGTGACCGCCGTGACGCGGCCCGGAGCCCGGTCGCCGAGCAGTGCCCCGTACACGAGCGGGACCCGGAATCCGCCTCCGCCGAGGATCGTCAGCCGCACTCCCCCACCACCCTCTCCCAGCCGGTCAGCGTCCGGGGCCGGCCGCCCCGCGCCGGGGCGGCAGCACCAGTGTCACCGACCCGGTCACTCTCCCAGCGGCGGCACGGCGCGCAGCCGGGCGGCCGATTGACGCGGGAGTCCGGCGCCGCCCCGGTCCGCGGGCAGTCCCTGCGGGGCGGAGAGGACCAGGGTGATCCGGGTGAGGCCCATGGCGTCGAGCATCCGGCCGTGTTCGGACACCATCCGGCAGCGCACCAGGCCCCAGCGCGGGTCCGGGTGGCGGACGGCGAGCACCGCGCCGTCGCGTTCGGCGGCCTCGGCCCCGTACGTGCTGAGCCAGTGCGGCACCCCGTACCGGTAGGCGGCCTCCATGAACGGGTCCCGGGCCACCTCCTGGCGGATGCTCCGCAGCCCCTGGTCCTCCGGGTCCGCGGCGAGCGCGGTGGCGAACTGGGCCAGCAGCGGCACGCACCAGGCGGGCTCGTGGTCCTCCAGTACCGCTGCCGCATCCGGATGGAACAGCACGAACCTCAGGAAGTTGTCGTCGGGCAGTGCGGTGGGGTGCGGCCGGACCGTCTGGAAGAGCTGGTCGAAGGCGGAGTTGGTGAGCGCCACGTCCCAGCGGTGGTCCACCAGGAAGCTGGGGTACGGGACGGCCTCCATCAGGGCGGCGTAGTCCCGGAGGTAGTCGCGCTGCGCCGGGTCCTCGGGCAGCCGGCTTCCCTGTGCGGCCCGCCAGGTGGGCGGCGGGTCGCGGTCGACCATCACCCGGAACAGCCAGAAGCACTGGCGTTCGCTCATCTCCAGGGCCTCGGCCAGGGCGAGCAGTTTGCGGTCGGTCCACTCCTTGACGAGTCCGCGCTCCCAGTTGCCGTACGCACGCACACTGATGCGCAGGCGGGCGGCGAGGTCCTCCTGGCTCAGGCCCAGTTCCTCGCGGCGCTGGCGCAAAATCTCCTTGCGGCGTTCCAGCCGCACTGCGCCACGTACGGGCTCATCGCCCGCCGGGCACTCCTCACCGGTCCGGGCGGCACGGGAGAGGCCGTCGGACGGGCCCACCGCTGCGAGATGTGGCACCGAGAGCTCCCCCTTCTCACGGTCTGGATCTTCGTTTCCCTGTGGCGATCCTGCTACCCACATCATTCGAGTGTCAACTATTGTGGCAATTCAAGCCCCTTGACAGCGTATTCCCGCCACAGCTGTGGCAAGTTCTAGCCCTCCGACGGCTGAACGGCTAGCCTCCAGGGGCCAACCACGTGTCCGAACCGACCTCGCGTGATCTAGGAGAACCACTGGTGACAGACGGCTTCCCGGCTCCCGTCGCGGTGGCCACCGTGCCCCTGGCAGCCACCGTCGCGCGCGTCGCCGAACTCGCGGACAAGCTCGGACGCAACCATGCCGAGGTCTTCGACCTGCACCGGCTCTCGGATGCCTCCGGCGTCCCGGCCGACGTGGTGAAGGCCCTGCTGGAAGGCCGCCCGGCCGGCGAACCGGACCTGCAGGCCCGCTTCCTGCAACGACTGGACCTGCTCCGCCGCACCCGGGTCAAGCCCAACGGGCGCCGGTACACCCAGCAGGAGATCGCAGACGGCGCGGCCATGTCGCGGCAGCAGGCCGGCGCCCTGATCAACGGCGACCGCCGCCCCACCATGGAACACTGTGACGCGATCCAGCGTTTCTTCGGGGTGCACGCCGGGTTCCTCACCGCCCACGACGCCGACGCCCTCACCGACGCGCTGCTCCGCACCGAGCAACAACTCCTCCAGGACCTCACCGCACCGGCCGAGGCCGCATCGGCCGCCGCCGATCCGCTGGCCCGGCTGCTACAGAACCACGGCGTACGCGGCATCGCCTGGCGGGCCGCCCAGTTGCCCAGCGACAAACACCGGGACAAAGTCACCGAATGGCTGGACATGCTGCTGGAAAGCGTCAAACCGAACGACCTTGAATGACGACCTTGAGTCCTGATCCGGATCCGCGCCGACGGGGAGAACGGTGAGCATAGGCAGAGAGCAGCGGCGGCTGTGCGGAGAGCTGGTGGCCGGCATCCGACTCGCCGCCCCCGTGGAACCCGTGGACCTCTACGCCGCCCTCTGCGAGGGCATGAGCAGGCACCGCGGTCGCCGGGTGGAGTTCCGGATGGCTTCGTTCCCGCCGGGGACCGCGAGCGGTCTCTGGCTCGACATGGCGGACCGGGACCTGGTGATCATCGAGGAGCGCACCGCTCCGGACCACCAGCTGGTGATCCTCGGCCACGAACTGTGGCACATGAAGGCGGGCCACTGCAGCCACCACGTCGACGGCGCCGCCGTCGCCGCCCGGCTGCTGTCCGAGGAGGCGGACCTCAGCGAGACCGTCCGGCGGGTTGCCGCCCGGACGCGCGCCGACGTGCGCGAGGAGACCGAGGCGGAAACCTTCGGGCTGCTGCTGGGCAGCAAGTGCCGGCCCTGGCTGTCGGCCACGCTGAGCCCCGCGGCGACCGAACGGGACCAGCTGGCCGGACGGATCGAGGCGTCCCTGGGCTACCGAGGGCCACGAGGCTGACCTTTGAAAGGCCTGGACTTCTACATTCCGGCCAGCGTGCTGGTCGTCGCGTTCGCCTGCAAGCTCCCGGGCCTGACCCGGCACTGGCGCGATCCGCTGGTGCGGGCCGTCAGCGTGCTGCTCCTGGTGGCCAGCTCGGTGTTCTTCTTCGCCGCACCGCCCACCATCGCCGCCGTCAACCGGCTGACCGGCATCCCCAACTTCTCGGCGCCACTGGTCTACTGCATACTCACCGCCTTCAGCGCCTCCTGCCTGCTGCTGCTCATCAACTGGCGCGGCGGGCCCGCCGACCGCACCCGCCGGCTCTCCCGCTGGTGCACGGCCCTGTACAGCTCGGTGATCGTGGCGCAGATCGTCCTGTTCACACTGGGCGAGGCGCCGGTGGAGCGGCTGCGCGACTTCGACACGTACTACGTGCACACCCCGTTCATCCGCGAGATGGTGCTGGTCTACCTGGTGGCGCACACCGGCGCCGCCGTCGTGATGACCGTGCTGTGCCGGCGCTGGTCGCTGCACGTCCGGGGCTCGCTGCGGTCCGGGCTGATCCTCATGGTGTGCGGGTTCGTCCTGAACCTGGTCTTCGACGCGGCCAAGTTCGCCGCCGTCGGCGCCCGCCTGACCGGCCGTGACTGGGACATGCTCAGCACCACCGTCGCCCCGCCCGTCGCCTCGTTCTCCGCCCTGCTCATCGGCACCGGCTTCGTGCTGCCGCTGCTGGTACAGCGGCTGTCGGCCAGCTGGCAGACCTGGGCGACGTACCGCCGGCTGGGTCCGCTCTGGCGCGAGCTGCGGCCGGTGGTCCCGCACGGCTCCCGCTCCGTACGCATCTCCTGGTGGTCCCCGGCGGACCTCCGGGTCACCCAGCGGGTGGCCGACATCCACGACGGGATCCTGCACCTCGACCCGTACTTCGACCACGCCCTGCGCGACCGCACCCGGGCGGCGGTCCTCGCAGCCGGGGCGGGCAGCCTGCAGGCCGACGCCACCGCCGACGCGGCGATGGTGGCCGCCGCCGTCCGGGCCCGGGCCGCGGACCCGGAGGAGAAGGTCATAGGCTCGGCGGACGCCTACACGTCGGCAGCCGCCGAGGGGCCGCGCGATCTGGTGAGCATCTCGCTCGCCCTCCGCTCCCCCGTCGTAGAACAGACCCGCCGGCATGCGGCCAGTACCGAAAGCAGCCATCCATGAGTGAGAGCCCCCGCCCCGAGCAGCCCCTGCCGAGACGGGCCGTCGTCATCGGCGGCGGGCTGGCCGGCCTGCTCGCCGCGGCGGCCCTCGCCCCGTACGCCGACCAGATCACCGTGGTCGAACGCGATGTGCTGCCGACGGCCGCCGAGCCGCGCGCCTTCCTGCCGCAGGGCCACCACGCGCACCTGCTGTGGTCCGGCGGGGCGGCGGCCATCGAGGACCTGGTCCCCGGGTTCACCGACCGGATGCTGGCGGCGGGGGCCCGCCGCATCCCGCTGACCGCGGGCATGGTGGCCCTCTCCCCGGGCGGCTGGTACCGGCGCTGGCGGCCCACCCACCACCTGATGGCGGGCACCCGGGAGCTGCTCGACCAGGTGGTCCGCGAACGGGTGCGGGCCCTGGGGAAGGTACGGATCGTGGAGCGGACCAGGGTGCTGGGCCTGACCGGCGATGCCGGACGGGTCACCGGCATCCGGGTGCAGCCGCACGGGGCGGCGGCAGAGACCCTGCCGGCCGAACTGGTGGTGGACGCGGCTGGCCGCGGCACCCGCACCCCGCAGTGGCTGGGGGAGCTCGGCCTGCCCGAAATCCGCGAGGAACTGGTGGACTCCGGTCTGGTTTATGCCAGCCGCATGTACCGGGCCCCGGCCGGGACCGAGGACTTCCCGGTCGTCAACATCCAGCCGGTGGCCCGCGATCCGCGGCCCGGCAAGACCGCCGTCATCATGCCGGTCGAGGGCGGCCGGTGGCTGGTCACCCTGGCCGGCACCCGGGGCGGCGAACCGACCGGCGACAGCGAGGCCTTCGCCGCCTTCGCGCGCACGGCACGGCACCCGGTGGTGGCCGAACTCCTGGAGTACGCCGAACCGCTCTCGGAGGTCAGCACCTTCGGCAACACCGCCAACCGGCGCCGCTACTACGAGAAGTCCCGGGCCTGGCCCGAGGGGTACGTGGTGGTCGGCGACGCCGTGGCCTCCTTCAACCCCGTCTACGGCCACGGCATGTCGGTGGCCGCCCAGGGCGCCCGCGCCCTGGGCCGGGAGCTCGCCCGGGGCGGACTGCGGGCCCCGGGCCTGGCCCGCCGCACCCAGCGGGCGGTGGCCCGGCCCGTGTCGGTGGCCTGGGACCTCGCCACGGGGCAGGACATCTTCTACCCGGAGGCCGTCGGGAAGCGGCCGGGCGCGGCGGATCGGCTATTGGCCCGCTATGTCGACCGGCTGGTGCGCACCGCCACCGCGGACTTCGCGGTGGCGACCGCGCTCACCGAGGTGATGACCCTGTCGGCCCCGATCACCGCCCTGGTCCGGCCGGACATCCTGCTGCGGGCGCTGCGCGGGCCGCGCCTCGCCCAGCTGACCGGACCGCCGCTGACGGAACGGGAACTCCACTTCACCCGGCCGACGGACGCGGGGGTGGCGGAGACCGCCGGGGCCTAGTCTGTACCGGCGGCCCGGCCGGCTCAGAGGTCCAGGGCCGGGAACAGGTCCTGGAACGGGGCCGCGGAATCGAGCCCGTCCCGGCCGTAGGGGGCGTCGAAGCTCCACACCAGGAAGAGCAGGAACACGATCAGCGCGGTGAACAGGCCGGCGAGCAGCAGCTCCCGGCCGGACCGGCGGATCTGCAGGGCGAAGATCAGACCGATGGTGACCACTCCCCCGGTGAGCAGCCCGAACCAGACCACCCCCGGGAGGGTGGCCTCCGAGCTCTGGGTGCGGGTGTGCCGGGCGTCGTCGGCGGCGGCGATGTGGTCGAGCAGCGGCTGGTAGGCCTGGGCCTGGAGTTCGGTGGCGGGGCTCTGGTGGGTGACGTCGGTGCGCAGGGCGGCGAGCAGGGTGCCCCCCTTGTCCGTGGTGGCCTCGCCGGAGGTCAGCAGCGGCCAGTCCACGGCGACGGTGTGGGCGACGTACGCATCGATCTCGCCGCGGATCCGGTCGCGGACGGCGGCCGGGTAGACGTCGGCGCGCTGGCTGACCTCGTAGAGGGCCTGGGCCTCCCGGCGCACGCTGTCCTCGGCGGCGCCGCGGGCCTCCCAGACTCCGGCGATGGCGAGGCCCAGCACGATCGCGTAGACCACGCCGACCATCATCGTCATGTACTCGATGACATCGGGGGTTTCGCTGGTGTCCTCGTCATCGGCCGCCCGGCGGTGCCGGATCGCGGTGATGGCGAGGACGAGGGCGCAGACGAGCGCCATGGCGATGGCCAGGACCAGCCATTCGGACACGAGGGGGCTCCCGTTCTTTCGGGGATCAGGCGCCGCGGCTCTTGGAGCGCGGGCGCAGGGCGACGGCCGCGAGCACGGCCGGGGTGGTGACGACCACCATGAGCATCACGGTGGACAGCCCGTCGGTACTGCGTGCCGGGAGGGCGGCGGAGCGGTAGGGGCGGGCCCGGAACCGCGCGGGCGCGGCGGCCTCCGCGGCGGTCGCCGGGCCGACCACCGGTGCCGCGGCCGGCTCCGACGGGCCGGGGGCCGGTACGGCGGGCACCGCGGCGGGCTCGGCTGACGCGGCGGCTGCGGGGACGGCCGCGGCGGGGCCGTGGGCGGCCGGAGCCGGCCGGCCGGCTGCCGGGCGGGGCGGCGCGCCCCGGCCGGCCGGGCCCGCCGCCGGGGCGCATCCGGCCGCGGGGTTCCGGGCCACGGGGCAGGCCCCACCGGGCGACCGGGCGGACTTCCGGGCGGGGGCCGGCCGGGCCGACGGCGGCGTCGGCGGCTCCGGCGGCAGGGGCTGCGAAGCAGGCGGGGCGGGCGGGGCGGGCGGGGCCGACGGTGCGGCCGGGGCCGGTACGGCCGGGGCCGGCGGGGCGAGCTGGACCGCGGGCACGCACACATCCACCCGAACGGCTCCCCCGCCCACCTCCACAAACCCGTGCAGCGGGCACAGCACCGCCACCAAGCCCACCCCCGCGAACAACTGCCAAGCGGTCACCGCGCGTCCGCCCCTCTTCCGTCTTCCGTGCTCCGGAACTCGCCGACAAGGCCCTTCCGGCTGAAGAAACGATCACCAAGCGACTACGACACGCCACCGCCGACCGGACTCGGCCGTCTGACATAAGCTCGGGGAATCACCCACACCACCCCGGAGGCCTCCGCGCATGCCCGAACCCCGTACGCCCGAACCCCCAGGCGCACTCGGATCGGCGATGCGAAACGGCCCGCGCCGGTTCCTGTTCTCCTGGTGGCCGTGGCGGTGCTGGGGCTACCACCTCTCGGGCGCGGTGCTCGGATATGCGGTACTGGCCGTCCTGGCCGTGCTGACCGGAGCCGGGGTGCTGCTGGCGCTGCTCGGCATCGGGCTGGTGCTGCTGACCCTGGCAGCGGTGTCCGGAGTGCCCCTCGGGGCCCTGGAACGGCGGCGGCTGCGGCTTGTGGAACCGGTGCCGGTACCGGCCCCGCACGGCATCCTGGCCGGGGCGGGTCCGCTGTCCTGGCTGCGGACCCGGCTGCGGGAGCGGTCCACCTGGCGGGAACTGGGGTACGCCCTGCTGCTGGCGCTGGCGTTCGGCCCGGCCGGATTCGGGGTGACCGTCCTGCTGGCCTTCTCGTGCATCCTGTTCGCCACGCCGGTGATCGTGTGGGCCATCGCGCCCGACACCGTGATGCTGATACCCGGCCGGGCGGTCTCGGGACCCCTGGAGGGGCTGGGCGGGACCGCCGTCGGGCTGCTGGGGCTGGTGGTGGCGGCGTACGCGGCTGCGCTGCTGGCCCGGGCCCAGGTCCGTACCGCACGGCTGCTGCTGGGGCCGCGCGAGGAGGACGGCCGGGTGCTGGAGCTGACCCGGTCCCGGGTCCGGCTGGTGGACGCCTTCGAGGCCGAACGGCGGCGGATCGAGCGGGACCTGCACGACGGGGCCCAGCAGCAGCTGGTGGCGCTGAGCATGACACTCGGGCTGGCCGAGCGGGAGCTGCGCGGGGTGCCGGCGGCGGCCGGGGCCGCCGAGCTGGTGGCCCGGGGCCGCGGCGAGGCCCGGCAGGCCCTGGAGCAGCTGCGGAACCTCGTACGGGGCATCCATCCGCAGGTCCTGACCGATCACGGGCTGGCCGCCTCGGTCGCGGAGGTGGCGCTGCGCCATCCCGTCCCGGTGACGGTCGATCTGGACGTGCCGCGGCTGCCCGAGCCGGTCGAGGCGACGGCGTACTTCTCGGTCACCGAGGCACTCGCCAACTCGGCCAAGCACAGCGGTGCTTCGCGGGTCGAGGTGACCGGCCGGATGGCGAAGGGGCTGCTCGTCGTGGCCGTCACCGACGACGGCCGCGGCGGTGCCGACCCGTCCGCCGGGGCCGGTCTGGCCGGGCTCGCGGACCGGCTGGCCGTACTGAGAGGCAGACTGGTGGTGTCGAGCCCGGTGGGCGGGCCGACCGAACTGCGTGTGGAGGTACCGTGCTCCGGCTGATCCTGGCCGAGGATTCCGTGCTGCTGAGGGCCGGGCTGGCGGAGGTGCTCACCCGCAGCGGGCACCGGGTGATCGCGGCGGTCGGCGATGCGGCGGCCCTGCGCGAGGCGGTGGCCGCGGAGCGGCCCGACGTGGTGGTCACCGATGTCCGGATGCCGCCGGACTTCCGGGACGAGGGGCTGCGGGCCGCCCTCGAACTGCGCTCCACGGACGCATCGTTGCCGGTCCTGGTGCTGTCCCAGTACGTGGCGACGGCGTACGCGGCCCAGCTGTTCACCGGCGGTTCGGCAGCCGGGCTGGGCTATCTGCTCAAGGACCGGGTCGGCGAGGTCGACGAGTTCCTGGACGCACTGGAGCGGGTGGCGGGCGGCCAGACGGTGATCGACCCCGAGGTGGTACGGGTCCTGCTGAGCCACGGCCCGACGGCGGACCGCCCGCTGGCCCGGCTGACCCCGCGCGAGCGGGAGGTGCTGGCGCTGATGGCGGAGGGCTTCAACAACCAGGCGGTGGCGGCCCGGCTGTTCATCACGGAGGCGGCCGTGGTCAAGCACGCCGGGAGCATCTTCATGAAGCTGGACCTGGACCCGACGGAAGGCAACCGCCGGGTCCTGGCCGTACTTGCGCACCTGCGGGGCGCCCCGTCCTAGTGCTGTGACCGGAGTTCTCCACAGCCGATGCGTACGAGCCGCCCGCCGGGCTACCGTGACAGGGATCACTCGGGCTACGGGAGGGGAGCGTCAGGGATGCTGGAGCAGGAGTTGGCCACGGTGGCGGCGGTGGCCGCCGCGGGTGGAACGGCGGTGGTGCAGGCCGCCGGGACGAGTGCCTGGGAAGGGCTTCGGCACGGAGTCGCCCGCTGGTTCGGACGCGGCGATGCAGAACGCGAACAGGCCGCGCTGGACAACCTCGACCGTACGGCGAGTGCGCTGGAGACCGCCCGGGAGGCCGAGGGGGCCCAGGCGGAGCAGGTCCGCAGGGATCAGGCCGTGGTGTGGCAGACGCGTATCGAGGCAAGGCTGGAGGACCTGCGCGGAAGCGAACAGACCGTTGCCCACGAGGAGCTGGCGGCGCTGCTGACCGGCCGCGCCCCGCAAGGCGGCCCGACGGCAGGTCCGGGCGGACTGGCCGTCAGCGGCGGCCTGGGCGGCATCCACGCCCACGACAGCGCGACCGCCGCCGGCGTCATCAACGGGGGTGTCCACATCACCCGCCCTCCGCAGCCGGATCCGTCCCAGGGCTGAACGGACCGGCCAACCCCAGCCCACCCGCCGCCGATCCGGGCGGCGCCGGCGTACCCGTGGTGCAGTCGAGCGGGAGCGGCGTCTCCGTCGGTTCCATGGGCGACCGAGCCCACATCGTCATCAACGGCTTGCCCCTCCCGGTGAGCGCCCCTCCCGACCCGGTCGGCACCGGCCCCGGCCAGGCACGGGTGTGGCCACCGCCCGCCGAGTCGACCGTTCCCCTGGCCCTCCCGCAACGGAGGGTCTCGGAAGGCCGCCTGCGGGGACGCGACGGACTGGTGACCGAGCTGACCGTCGCGGCGGCCCGCCGCGGCAGCGGGGACCCGCAGGTGCCAGGTGTCTGGCTGCTGTCCGGAATGGGCGGGTGCGGCAAGACCACCGTCGCCCTGGAGACGGCCCACCAGCTGGCGGACGCCTCAACGCGCGTGTGGTGGGTTTCGGGATCGGACGGCGGAGAGCTGTTCTCGGCGCTGCGGGCGGTGGCGTTCGCGGCCGGTGCCCGGCCGGCGGACTTCGCCCGGGCCCATCCGGCGGATGTGCTGTGGAATCGCCTGAACGCCCTCACCACCCCGTGGTTGCTGGTCCTGGACAATGTCGACGACCCTGCCGTCCTGGCAATCGGCCCCACCCCGACGCCCCGGCGCACCGGATGGCTGCGCGAGCCGGACCGTCCCCCGGGGACGGTGCTGATCACCAGCCGTGAGTCGCGCGGCGAGCGTTGGGGGGACTGGGTCCACATGGTGGGCGTCGGCCTGCTGTCGAACGAGGACGGCGCGCGGGTGCTCGTCGACTGGGCCCCGCAAGCGGGAACCACACCGGAGAGCACCGCTCAAGAGGCCGAGGAGCTGGCCGAGCACCTCGGGGGACTTCCGCTCGCACTCGACCTCGCCGGCTCCTACCTGGCCCGGGCGCTGGCGAGCACCTGGCCGTCGCCTGAGGTGCCGGACACCTTCGTCGGCTATCGCCACAGCTTCGACGCACGCCTGGCCGACATGGCCTCCGACCCGGACATCGACCTCGACCCCCGCGAGCGGACCCGCCGGGCGCTCGTGAGCACCTGGGAACTCTCCCTGGACCACCTGCACGGGCAACAGATCGACCTGGCACGGCCGCTACTGCGGCTGCTGTGCGCTTTCGGACCCGCCCCACTGCCGTACCTGGCACTCCTCGACTCCGGAGTCCTCTCCCGGAGCGAGCTCTTCGAAGACCCGGACCGCACCCGGCTCCACAAGGCACTGGACGGCCTGGCCGGATTGCGGCTGGTCACGGTCGAAGTGACACGACTCGACGCCGGTACGCGGGGCGGCGACACACAGAGACGGGTCACCATTCACCCCATGGTCCGGGCTGCCGGCCGTGCCCACCCCGATTTCACCGCGCAGGCTCCGCAGTTGCTCGGTCTCGTCACAGAACTCCTGCTCCGGGTCACCGGCCCCCTCCAGTCGGCCAACCCGGCGGACTGGCCGATGTGGCGTGCGATCGCACCGCATTGTGACGCCGCCCACCGTCTGTTGTCGGCCTGCGAACACCGGCTCGACGGGGACATGGATCCGGACCTGGTCACCGCGGCCACCGAGCCCTCCGTCGGCGCGGCCGAATACCACAACTACGTGGGGATGTACGGCGAGGCGATCTCCGCGCTCGGTCTCGTCTGCGCCACCAGGACGCGGCTGCTCGGCGGCGGGCATCCCGCCACGATCGCCGCGCGGCTCCAGTTGGCCTGGGCGCTGCGCGGGAGCGGGGATCTCACCGGGGCGGACCAGTTGTACGAGGAGGTGGCGCGGGCCGCCGCAGACGCACTGCCGGCCGGTCATCCGTACCTGCAATCGGTGCGGACCGGCCGGGCGCGCACGCTCCGGGAGCTGGGACAGTACGAGCAGGCCGAACAGGAGCTGAACGCGGCGCTCGCCATGCGCCGGCGGGACCCGCAGACCGCCCCGATCGGCATCCTGCGCATCCGGCACGACCTGGCGATGCTGGCGCACAAACGCGGTCGGTACGAAGAGGCCGTCGTCGAGCTCCGAGACATCGTCCGGCGGATCAGATCGCTGGCCATGGAGGGCGATCTGGACACGCCGACCGTGGAGGTCAGTCTCACACGCGCGTTACGTGATGCGGGGTATGCGGAGGAGGCGGCGGGAACGGTCGAGAGCGCGCTGGAGACGTACCTCCGGGTGCTCGCACCCGACCACCCCCATGTGCTGCTCGCCCGCCATGAACGCGCCCGCCTCCTCCGGGATCACGAGGAGGAACCCGAACTGCTGGAGCGGGCGAGGGAAGAGTTCGAGCACATCTGGCGGACCAGCGAGCGCCGGCTGGGATCCGACCATCCCGACGTCATAGCCGCCCGGCACGAACTCGCGACGGCCTGGCACCTGCTCGGCCGCCCCGATCTCGCCGCCGAGCACTTCCGCGAGGCACTGGAGGCGGGCAAGCGGCGGCTGGGCGAGGACCATCCCGATGTCGTCGTCGCCGCCCGCAACCTCGCCAATCTGCTCGGCTCCCCACCGCCCTACGAAGGAAGCACGATGAACGACGAACGGGGCGGCCCGGAGCTGCCGCCGTACGCCGGGGACCTGACCGCGATCACGCTGGAGGATGCGCTCTCCCCCGAACGCGACAGCGCCGACGCCCACCCTGACACCGCCCGGATCCTGTCCCGGTTCGTCCGCCCCCGGCTGAGCCGCGGCGGAGCCAATCCGGCCGGCGCAGGCTTCTCCGGCGGGTGTGGTGGTGGAGGAGGGGGAGGGGAAGGATGGCGGTCCCGTGCGCAACACGGGCCGTTGTCCCCCACCTATCGTCCGTCCCGCGAACGTGGGGGCGAGCACGCGTCCGAAACCTCCTTCCCGAGCCATGCCGACCTCCGCATCCTGGCGACCGGCCAGGAGGACCAGATCATGGCCGAGCAACTGAGAGCCCGACAGCGCGGTGCGCGCCTGCTGGCCCTGGGTGAACTCCTGCGCCGCGCGGACCTGCCCGAGTACCGCCGATCGGACACGGCTCCGATGATCTCCCGGGTGCGGGACCTCCTCCTGGAAGCCGACGACCGCTCCCAGTCGTCCGTCACCGCCGTCCTGCTCCATCCGTCCGTCGGCCGCTGGCTGAGCCGGGCGCTCCGTGCCCTGTACCGGGATCCCGTCCCGGTCGGACCGTCCGCCCCGTCGGCCGCCGACCTGCTCCGTCTGCACGCTGTTGCAGCGGCGGTCGCGGTCCGGGCCGAGCTCGTGTTCACCCTCCCGCTCCCGGTCCGCGACGGATTCGTCTCGCTGCCCTCGCTGGGGGCCGCGGACCTGCGTTCGGCCGGGAACACCACGGCCCGCATCACCGCGGCGATGGGCGAGGCCCAGATCAGGTGTGGGGACACCACGGTCCGGCTGCCGGAGCGGGGCTCGGTCCCCAGTCCGGGGTGGATCCCCTTGCCGTATGTGCGCACTCCCGCCGAGGGGTTCCCCGCCTTCCGCCTCGTCCTGGACGACATCGATCCCTATCGCGAGACCGACGGTCCGACGGCGCCGTCCCGGCTGAGCCCCCCTGAGGTCGAACGCTGGCAGCAGCAGATCAGTGAAGCGGGAAAGCTGCTGGTCGAAACGGTGCCCCGGCAGACCTCCGCCGCGATGGCGACGGCCCTCACCACCCTGACTCCCCGGCCCGAGGCACCGGGCGATGTGATGACCTCGATCTCCGGCAGTGAGTCGTTCGGGGGCGCCATCCTCAGCAGTCCCCCGGACGCGGTGGAACTCGCCTCGACCCTGATCCACGAGTTCGGGCACATGAAGCTGAACGCCGTCCTGGACTCGGTCGACCTGTATGTGAAGGCGGCAGAGGAGCCGGAGGAGGAGGCAGCGGTGAAAGGGCCCTTGTACTACGCCCCTTGGCGTGACGATCCGCGCCCGCTGCCGGGATTCTTCCAGGGCGTCTTCGCGTTCTTCGGCGTGGTGGACTTCTGGCGGAGGCTCTCGCACCGTGCGGAATGGGAAACTCTCCGGCGCAGCCGGTTCCAGTGGTTGTACTGGCGTCAGCAGACCCTCGACGCGTACGCCGTCCTGTGTGCCTCTCCTCGCCTCACCGAGACCGGCAGGCAGTTCACGGCGATGATGCGCGAGTCCACCGACTCGTGGACCGACCACACCGCCGTGCCATACGAGTTGGCGGCACTCGCCTCGGATGCCGTGCTGACCCACCGGGTGCGCTGGCGCCTGCACCATCTGCGCCCGGAGGCCGGCGCCGTGGCCGAGCTCGCCGATGCCTGGGCGTCCGGCGCGCCGCGTCCCCCCGGCCGGCCGGCCGTCACCGTGCACCCGGACCCGGAGGTGCCCTCCCTCAACGAGCACACGGCCTTGCTGTGCCGGGCAGCCGCCGCCGGCCGGGTACCGCCGTGGCCCCTGCCCGCAGATCCGACGGCCCGGCTGCTCCTCACCCTCCGGGGGCCCGGCGCCGAAACCGGCGACACGGCTGTCGACACCGCGGCGGCCATACGGTCGCTGACCCACTGTCCGGAGATCGTCCGGGGCGTCCACGACCGGATTGCCACGCTGACCGGCTCGCCGCCGGCCCTCGCCGAGCTGGCCGCGTGGATCGACATCCCGGACGGCGCAGCGGGCTCCTCCGACCTGCCGTCGACGGACCTCGGACACTAGGGGGTGCTCTCCGGGCCCGGGGCCAGGCTCAGGGCGGGCAGGTAGCGGCGGAAGCCGTTGCCGGTCACCCCGGGGAAGTCGAGCACCTTTCGCCATTCGGGGGTGTCCGAGCCGATGCCCCGGCCGGGCGCGGCCAGCGCGTCGGCATGGGCCTGCTCGCTCTCCCACTCGGCGTAGTTGAGCATCCGCCGGTCGTCCGTACCGAGGTGGAAGGTGCCGGAGATACCGCCGGGCGCCGGGGCCGGTTCGGTGGCCAGGGCGTCGAGCACCAGGTCCACCCAGGCCTGCGGCGCACCGGGGTCGGTGCCGTCGAACTCGGCCTCCACGGCGACTACGCAGCCCGGGGCCTTCGTCCCGGCGCCCGGGCCCAGGCCCAGCGAGCGGTACGGCGTGTACGAGTGCAGCTCCACCCGTTCGATGCCGGGGACCGCCGCGTCGATCTCTGCGTTGCGGTCGTCCCTGAAGGTGCGGGAGAACTCCTCGTAGGCCGCCTCGTCCGTCCACTGCGAGTAGTGCAGGAGGGTGTCGCCGTCGGTGCCGATGTGCACCGTGTACGAGAGGAGTCCGACCGTCGGCCAGGGGCGGCTCTGCCAGGCCCGGGCGATGGCGTCGACCGCGGCCCGCTGCCGCTCGGGGGTGCCGACCCGCCAGGTACTGGCCTTCACGTGCCCCACTCCGGGGTGGGCGAGGTCGGGGCGGGCATCGGGCTGGATCGTGGCGGTGGCGCTCATGACGGTGTCGTTTCCTTCCGTTCCGGGGGTCCGGCGGGCCGGCCTGCCGGTGTGCCGGCGTGCCCGCGTTCGATGGATCGATCTTCCGACCTCAAGTGCCCTTGAGGTCAAGCACGGTCACGGGCTTCTGCCGGCCGGCGCCGGCCACGATCCGCGAGGGCATCGGCGCGGGTGCCGGCACGGGTGTGGTCGTACGCGCCCACAGCACCAGCAGCACCGGCAGCGCGAGGTATCCGAAGCGGCCCGCCGGAGCCAGCAGGAAGGCCAGGGTCAGGCCGAGGGCAAGCCGGTCCGCCGCGGCCACCAGGGTGCGCGGCGGACGCAGCACCAGGGAGAGGGCCACCGCGAGCCCACCGGCAATCAGCAGACCCACCGTCAGGTACCAGCCCCAGGGCGCGAGTTCGGTCAGCAGACGGCCCGGGAGCGGGCTGCTCGCCGGGGTGGGCACGGGCGCCCGGCCGGTGGGGAAGGCAACCACCTGCCGGACCAGCTCCGCCGGCTGCAACACGGCGGCGGGCAGCACCAGTACGGCCGTCCCGGCCACCGAAAGCACCGCGCAGCGCACCGCGGCCCGCCGCCCCCACAAGCAGGCCACGAGCACCACCGCCACGGGTACCGCCGGCCAGGCCGTCCACTTCAGCGAGCAGAGCGCGGCCAGCACCACTCCCGCGAGGGCCGGCCGCCCGGCCGCGGCGGCACCCAGCGCCAGACAGCACAGCCCGGCCAGCGGCAGGTCCACCCCGCTGACGGCGAGCGGCAGCGCGATCACCGGGGAGGCGACCAGCGCCGGGAACACCACCCCGCGGGCCCCCAGCAGCCGCCGCCCGCCCCACAGGCCGCCGAACAGCACCGCCGCACACCAGATCCGGGCGTCCCCCAGCAGGCGCAGCACCCAGCCCTGGTCCCCCAGCAGCGCCCTGGGCACCCCGAGCAGCGCCATCCCCGGCAGGTACGGGGTGTAGTCCCGGACCCCGGCGGGCTCGTTCACGTACGGGCTGCCGGTCTCCAGCAGCAGCCGGCCCGAGCGCTCGATGACCGCGACCTCGGACTGGCCCTGTCCCGTGAGCACCAGCCACAGCAGCGGGACCGCCACCGCTCCGGCCATGGCCAGGGCCAGGGCGGTACGCGGGCGGTGCAGGGCGCAGGCAGCCGCCGCGGCGAGGTACCCGGTGGCCGCGCACCAGCCCCACAGCCGGTGCGGCTCCAGGGTCGAGAGCAGCGGGAAGGACAGCGCCCAGCCGGCCATCAGCAGCCAGCCGGCCGCCCACCAGGAGGTACGGGAAATCGTCGTACGGGTCATAGGAACATTGCAGCCGCCGGGCCATGGCCCGGTCTGCACGCCCAAGTCGACATGTGGGAGTGGGGTTTCCCCTACTGCGGTGAACACTCGGCACATGCGACGAGGGGGCGCGATCCGGATGGATCGCGCCCCCTCGGAACGTCAAACAGGTCAAACGGGTCCGACAGGTCAGACGGCCTCGGCCGAACCGCCGAAGCGCTCGCGGTAGGCCTCCAGGTCCTCCTCGGTGATCCGCGCGAAGAGCACCGGCGGCACGGTGAACGGGGTCCCGGCCGGGACGGCGTCCAGGGACCGGGCCTGCTCCGGGGTGACCCAGGTGGCCGTGTCGTCGGCGAGCGCGAACGAGGAGCGCATGGCGCGCGCCGAGGCCGGGATGAAGGGCTCGGAGACCACCGAGTAGAGGTGGATCAGGTTCATCGCGGTGCGCAGGGTGAGCGCCGCGGCCTCGGTGTCGGTCTTGACCTCCAGCCAGGGGGCCTTCTCGTCGAGGTACGCGTTTCCGGCCGACCACAGGGCACGCAGCGCGGCGGCGGCCTTGCGGTACTGGAGGGACTCCATGTGTCCCTCGTACTCGGCGAGCAGCTCGGCGATCTGCTCGCCCAGCTTGGCCTCGGTCTCGCCGGCCGGCTTGCCCGCCGGGACCTCGTCGCCGAACTTCTTGCGGGAGAAGGTCAGTACGCGGTTGACGAAGTTGCCGAGGGTGCCGCCGAGGTCCTTGTTGACCGTGGCGGCGAAGTGCTCCCAGGTGAAGGAGGAGTCGTCGGACTCGGGCGCGTTGGCGATGAGGAAGTAGCGCCAGAAGTCGGCCGGCAGGATCTCCAGCGCCTGGTCGGTGAAGACGCCGCGCTTCTGCGAGGTGGAGAACTTGCCGCCGTAGTACGTCAGCCAGTTGAAGGCCTTGACGTAGTCGACCATCTTCCACGGCTCGCGCACGCCGAGCTCGGTGGCCGGGAACATCACCGTGTGGAACGGGACGTTGTCCTTGGCCATGAACTGCGTGTAGCGGACGTCGGCGGCCTCGTACCACCAGGACTTCCAGTCCCGGGTCTCCGGATCGGCGTCCGACCATTCCTTGGTGGCGCCGATGTACTCGACGGGCGCGTCGAACCAGACGTAGAAGACCTTGCCCTCGGCGGCCAGCTCCGGCCAGGTGTCGGCCGGGACGGGGACGCCCCAGTCCAGGTCACGGGTGATGGCGCGGTCGTGCAGGCCCTCGGTCAGCCACTTACGGGCGATGGAGGAGGCCAGCTGCGGCCACTCCTCCTCGTGCTCGGCGACCCAGGCCTCCACCTCGTGCTGCAGCTTGGACTGGAGCAGGAAGAGGTGCTTGGTCTCGCGGACCTCCAGCTCGGTGGAGCCGGAGATCGCCGAGCGCGGGTCGATCAGGTCGGTGGGGTCGAGCACCCGGGTGCAGTTCTCGCACTGGTCGCCGCGGGCCTTGTCGTAGCCGCAGTGCGGGCAGGTGCCCTCGACGTAGCGGTCCGGCAGGAAGCGGCCGTCGACCGGCGAGTAGACCTGCCGGATCGCGCGCTCCTCGATGAAGCCGTTCTGCTGCAGCTGCCGCGCGAAGTGCTGGGTGATCTCGCGGTTCTGCGCCGAGGAGCTGCGGCCGAAGTAGTCGAAGGACAGCTCGAAACCGTCGTAGACCGCCTTCTGCGCGTCGTGCGCCTGGCCGCAGAAGTCGGCGACCGAGAGGCCGGCCTCCTTGGCGGCGAGCTCGGCGGGGGTGCCGTGCTCGTCGGTGGCGCAGATGTAGAGGACGTCGTGGCCGCGCTGGCGGAGGTACCGGGCGTACACGTCCGCCGGAAGCATCGACCCGACCATGTTGCCCAGGTGCTTGATCCCGTTGATATAGGGAAGCGCGCTGGTGATCAGGTGTCGAGCCATCCTGGGATGCTCCATTTCATATGTGCGGCGTGTGACCGGTCGTGAAGGGCTCATCGTATCGAACCGGCGAAGCCCCCTCGTCCGCGCCCACCTGGTGGGACTGATCGGACCTGATCCCAGAGTGACCATCTCCGGACGGATTGTCACCAGGTTTTCTCTCCTGGCCCTATTGACCTCTGAACCCTGGAAGGCTGGAGGCAGAAGCCTCCCGTGCCCCGAAGGGGAAGGTGGAACGTTGAGCGATGGCGGACCGGAGGAATCCGGTGGGGCGGTGGGACTGCCCAGCCGGAGGCAGCGACCGCAGCCCATGCCCATGAGCCAGTGGGAAGCGAGCGCACGCCTGTCGTACTGGGCCTTCCACACCGACCGGCGGCCCGCGTACATGCGGTTCGCGTATCTGCAGCTGGGCTCGGACGCGGATGCGGAACACGCGGTGGACGCCGCGTTCGACGCGATCATGAACGAGTGGCTGCGGATGCTGCACATGGACCGGCTGGAGGCGTACGCCTGGACGGTGCTCAAGCACCGCATCGTCGACCAGCAGCGCAAACGGGACCGGCGTCCGGCGCCGATGGACATCACCGCCTTCGAGGCAGCCCTCAAGGAGGCGGTGGTCGACCCGTACGAGGTGCTGACCGACACCATCCAGTTCTACTCGGCGGTGTCCCGGCTGGCCGAGCGCCAGCGGGACGCGGTGCTGCTGCGCTACGGGCTGCACTGCACCGCCGGCGAGGCCGCGTCCGTGATGGGGGTGGAGGAGGCCATCGTCCGCTCCCACCTCAGGCAGGCCCACCGCCGCCTCGCCCGGCTGCTCGACACACCCGGGTCCGGGGCCGAGGATCCGGAGGACCGGGACCCGGAATACGGGGACCCGGAGTACGCAGATACGGAGTATGGAGGCGTGGAGTACCAGGACACGGCGTACGGCGACACGGCCTACGCCGACACGACGTACGCCGACACGACGTACGCCGACACGACGTACGGCGAGACGACGTACGGCGACACCGACGCGGCCCGCGGGCCGTACGACGGGAACCCGGGACGCGTAAGTCGGGGACACGAGGAGCGGAGATACGGAGACCGGGGATACGGAGACCAGGGCCGCGGGGAGCCCGGGTCCGGCGCACACAGCGGGGAGGCCGGGTCATGAGCGACCGGTTCCCGCAGCGCGGCGCCCCCCGCCCGCGCTCCCTCGCAGACTTCCTCGCCCGCGCCGGAGTCCGCGACCGCTACCCCCACTACGACCTCGGCGCCGCCGAAGCCCGGCTGCTCCACGCCCGCGCCGCCCGGCCCACCGTCTGTCCCCGGCTCACCGGCACGGCTGCCGAACCCGGCGCCGGCCCCGGCGGCCTGGAGACGGCGCCCGCGGGCTGGTCCGACCCCGCCCGGGACGTCCCGGTGGAGGCCGAGCGGGCCTGGCGGGACCTGAAGGCCGCCGCCATGACCGCGGTGTGCGCGCCCCGGGCGGTGCCCGTGCTGGCCGAGTTCATCGCGTACGGGCACGCCGACCCGGACGGCGCGCAGGTGTTCGCCTGCCTGCTGCACCTCGCCGGGCTGCGCGACGGCGCCCGCTTCTGGTGGCAGTTCAGCGCCGGGGCCGGCCATGAGCAGGCCGCGTACTGCCTGTTCCTCGACCACTCCCGGCGCGGCGAACACCACGACGCCGCAATCTGGGCACGTCGGCTGGTCCGCCTCGGCTTCACCCCGCCGGCCGGCCGGGAGCCCGCCGAACCGCGGGTCCACGGCCAGGCTGCCGTCCTGCAGTACGTCGACCAGCTCGAGGACCCCGACCTCGGTCCGGTGCCACTGCCGCTGCCCGGGCTGGAGCGTGCGATGCACGCCCTGCTGCCGCCCACCGCACGGGGGGACCGGGCCGACCGCACCGCGACGCGGACCAGCCGGGGACCCCGGGGCGGCGGTTCCAGACACTCCCCGGGCCCGCTCCGGCACCCGGCCCTGACGGCCGCGGCCCGGCGGACCCCGGGGGGGCACGGCGGGAGCGGCGGAAGCGGCGCGGCGGCCGAAGCCCGCCGCGCCCTGGACGTCGTACGCATCCTGGGACGCCACCCCCAGGGGGTGCGCGGCGAGCGGATCGGGCGGGAGGCGGGCCTGGCCGGGCCGGAACTCGGCCGGGTGCTGGCGATGCTCTGCGAGGAGCAGTTCGCGCACCGGCCGGCCGAGGGCGTGTTCGTGCCCGGGCCGGCGCTGGACCGGCTGGCCGCCCCCGGCGGGCACGGGCTGGCGGCGCAGCTCCAGCACACCCTCGCGCTGGCCCGGGACAGTGCCGGGGCCGCCGTGTACCTCAGCCGCTACGCGGACGGCGAGGTGCGGATCACTCAGATGGCGGACGGCCCGGCCGCACCGCCGGTCAAGGAGTGGTTCGACTTCAGGATGGCCGCGCATGCCAGCGCGGTCGGCAAGTGCCTGCTCACCCAGCTCGACCACGACGGCCGGGCCGACCATGTGGCCCGGCACAAGCCGGCCAGACTGACCGCGTGCACCATCACCGACAGCCGGGTGCTGTTCAACGCACTGGACGCGGTGGCTCCCGGCGAGCCGGTGTTCGACCTGCGGGAGTACTCGCCGGGGGTGGTCTGCTCGGCGGTGCCGATCACGACCGGGAGCGAGGCCGGCTGTCTGGCCCTGTCCCTGCCGGCGCTGCACGCGCACCGGCTTCCGGCCGCGACCGGGGCGCTGCGCCGCAAGACGGTGCCGGTGCTGCTGGCCCTGCTGCTGACCGGGGCGCTGCCTCCGGATGGGCCGGGCGAGCGGTCCCCGGAGACCATGCGGCACCTGCGCAGTGTCTTCCGTACGCCGCTGTCGGCGGCGGCGGAGTCGGTGGGCCCGCATCTGGTGAGTGATGCGGCCTCGGCGACCGCCTATCTCTTCGATGCCCCGGACCCGGACGCGCACTCCGCTCGGCCGGCCCTGGCACTGCCGCATGCCTTCACTCCGTTCGCCCCGGTGGACGCGGCGGGCGAGGGGCTGCTGGTGCTCGGCATGTGACGGCCCGTCCCGCAGACCGGCCCTCAGCCGGTCAGCGGGACGACAGTCGACGGGAGGGCAATCAGCGGGACGGCGGTCAGGCGGCGGCCCGGAAGCGGCGCAGCCGCAGGCTGTTGCCGACCACGAAAACCGAGGAGAAGGCCATCGCGGCCCCGGCGATCATCGGGTTGAGCAGGCCGGCGGCGGCGAGCGGCAGGGCGGCCACGTTGTAGCCGAAGGCCCAGAACAGGTTGCCCTTGATGGTGGCCAGGGTCCGCCGGGAGAGCCGGATCGCGTCGGCGGCCACCCGCAGGTCCCCGCGGACCAGGGTCAGGTCGGCGGCCTCGATGGCGGCGTCGGTGCCGGTGCCCATGGCCAGGCCCAGATCGGCGCGGGCCAGTGCGGCGGCGTCGTTGACCCCGTCGCCGACCATGGCGACCGTACGGCCCTCCGACTGGAGCCGCTTCACCACATCGGCCTTGTCCTGTGGCATGACCTCGGCGATGACCTCGTCAATGCCGACCTCGGCGGCGACGGCCTCGGCCACGGCCCGGTTGTCGCCGGTCAGCAGGATCGGGGTGAGGCCGAGGGCGCGCAGTCGTACGACCGCCTCGGCGCTGGTCTCCTTGACCGCGTCGGCCACCTCCAGTACGGCGCGTGCCTCCCCGTCCCAGGCCACCGCGATCGCGGTACGGCCGGCCGCCTCGGCCTCCTCCTTGGCCTGCCGCAGCCGCGGGGGCAGTTCGATGGCCCACTCGGTGAGCAGCTTCTCGCGGCCGACGAGAACGGCGTGCCCCTCGACGACGCCCTGCACGCCGAGGCCGGCCAGGGCGGCGAAGTCCTCGGGGATGGGCAGTGTTCCGACCCGGTCGGTGGCGCCCGCGGCGACGGCCTGCGCGATGGGGTGTTCGGAGGCGTGCTCCAACGCCCCGGCCAGTCGCAGTACTTCCTGCTCCGTCACCCCGTCGGCGGGGTGGACGGCGAGCAGGGTCATCCGGCCGGTGGTGACGGTGCCGGTCTTGTCCAGGAGCACGGTGTCCACGGTGCGGGTGGATTCCAGTACTTCGGGCCCCTTGATCAGGATGCCGAGCTGGGCTCCGCGGCCGGTACCGACCATGAGGGCGGTCGGGGTGGCCAGGCCCAGGGCACAGGGGCAGGCGATGATCAGCACGGCCACGGCGGCGGTGAAGGCAGCGGCCGGTCCCGCTCCGGTGCCCAGCCAGAAGGCGAGGGTGGCGAGGGCCAGCACGATGACCACGGGCACGAACACGGCGGAGATCCGGTCGGCCAGCCGCTGCACCTGGGCCTTGCCGTTCTGGGCTTCCTCCACCAGGCGGGCCATCCGGGCGAGCTGGGTGTCGGCACCGATACGGGTCGCCTGGACGACCAGCCGGCCGCCCGCGTTGAGGGTGGCGCCGGTGACCGGGTCGCCGGCCGAGACCTCGACCGGTACGGACTCCCCGGTGAGCATCGAGGCGTCCACGGCGGAGGAGCCCTCGACCACGGTGCCGTCGGTGGCGATCTTCTCGCCGGGGCGGACCACAAACCGGTCCCCGACCGCCAGATCACCGATGGGAACGGTGACTTCACGGCCTTCGCGGAGCACGGCCACCTCCTTGGCCCCCAGCTCCAGCAGGGCCTTGAGCGCGGCGCCGGCCGTCCGCTTGGACCGGGCCTCGACGTACCGCCCGGCCAGGACGAAGGCGGTCACTCCGGCAGCCGCCTCCAAGTAGATGTTCGCGGCACCGTCGGTGCGGCTGAGCGTGAACTCGAAGGGGTGGGTCATGCCCGGGGTTCCGGCGTGGCCGAAGAACAGGGCCCACAGGGACCAGGCGAAGGCGGCGAGGGTGCCGACGGAGACCAGGGTGTCCATGGTGGCGGCGCCGTGCCGGGCATTGGTCCAGGCGGCCCGGTGGAACGGCCAGGCGCCGTAGGTCACCACCGGCGCCGCGAGGGTGAGCGAGAGCCACTGCCAGTACGCGAACTGCAGTGCCGGAACCATGGCCATGGCGATGACGGGCAGCGAAAGCAGTACGGCGGCAACCAGCCGCTGCCGCAGCTCGCGCAGCTCACTCGGATCACCGGGCTCACTCGGCTCCCGCAGCTCCGGGGGCCCCGGCGGGCGGGCCGTGTACCCGGTGGCCTCGACGGTGGCGACGAGGTCGGCGACGGACACCCCGGGCCCGAAGGCGACCCGGGCCTTCTCGGTGGCGTAGTTGACGGTGGCCTCCACCCCGTCCATCCGGTTGAGCTTCTTCTCGATCCTGGCCGCACAGGAGGCGCAGGTCATCCCCCCGATGGCGAGCTCGACCCGGCGGCCAGCGCCGGTGGTGACGGCGGTGACGGCGGCATCGATGACGGTCATGTGCACTGCCCCTTCCTGCATACCCCCAGCGGGTATCCTCTTCCCAGGTATACCCCCTGGGGGTATCCAGCGCAAGCAGGTCCGCCCTTGCGTGCTCTGTGCGAAAGGGGCCCGGAAACGCAAAAGAACCCCACCGAAGTGGGGTTCCTGCTGGTGTCCGAGGGGGGACTTGAACCCCCACGCCCGATAAAGGGCACTAGCACCTCAAGCTAGCGCGTCTGCCATTCCGCCACCCGGACCAGGTGGTCGGCCCCGGTTTCCCGCGGCGACATGGACAACAATAGCAAAGGTTCTCGACCCTCTTCGACCACATATCCCGTGGTCAGCTCGCTGCGCCGGTCTTGTTCGACTCGACCCAGTCGTCGTTGTGCTGCCATGCGTACAGGGTGTCGCCCTCCATGTACGCGTCGTACATGCCGCACCGCGCCGTCGCCTTGGAGCGGGCGTCCGAGGGGAACCAGTCGGCCTTGATCTGGGGATCCTTCGCCGCGGACGCGGACTGCGGGGTGCAGCCGGCGGGGAGACTGCCGGACGGGAGGGTGACCTTCAGCAGGCGCTGACCCCCGGTGTTGTTCATCGCGTACCGGACCGAGGTCGCCTCGTCCGGCAGCCAGCGCGGCACCGAGGCGCGGCCCTGCTTCGCCGCCGCGCCCGTCTCGTACGTACTGAACTCGTTGTGACGCTTCTCCATCCGGTCCGCCGCGATCGGGATGGTCACGGCAGCCGCGATGCCGAGGGCGCCGAGGACTCCCAGGATGGTCAGGACGATGGACTTGCCGCTCATGCTCCGCTTACTTCCGTTTTCGATCGATAGATGCATGTTCTGCACCTATCGTCCGTTCCGGTGGAGTCCCTGGGCGTCACTCCGGCGGACCAATCCGGGTCAGCCTCAGGTCGTACGGCCTTCCCGTGCGGCTACGGGCAGCTGATGACCTGGCCGGCGTACGAAAGGTTGCCGCCGAAGCCGAACAGCAGCACCGGGGCGCCCGAGGGCACCTCGCCCCGCTCGACCAGCTTGGACAGGGCCATGGGGATGCTGCCGGCCGAGGTGTTGCCGGAGTCGACGACATCCTTGGCGACGACCGCGTTGACGGCACCGATCTTCGCGGCGAGCGGTTCGATGATCCGCAGGTTCGCCTGGTGCAGCACCACCGCGGCGAGCTCCTCGGGGCTGGTCCCGGACTTCTCGCACACCTTGCGGGCCAGGGCCGGCAGCCGGCTCGTGGTCCAGCGGTAGACGGACTGGCCCTCCTGCGCGAAGACCGGCGGGCTGCCCTCGATCCGGACCGCGTGCCCCATCTCGGGCACCGAGCCCCACAGCACCGGGCCGATGCCGGCCGCCTCGTCGGGGCAGGCCTCGACCACGGCGGCGCCCGCGCCGTCACCGGTCAGCACGCAGGTGGTGCGGTCCGTCCAGTCGGTGATCTCGGTCATCTTGTCCGCCCCGATGACCAGCGCACGGGTGGCGGAGCCGGCCCGGATGGCGTGGTCGGCGGTGGCCAGGGCGTGGGTGAATCCGGAGCAGACCACATTGAGGTCCATCACGGCCGGAGCGCCGCCCATGCCCAGCCGGGCCGCGACCCGGGCGGCCATATTGGGCGAGCGGTCGATCGCGGTGGAGGTGGCGACCAGGACGAGGTCGATGTCGTCGGGGGTGAGACCGGCGCCGGCCAGGGCCTTGCCGGCGGCCTGGGCGGCGAGCTCGTCGACCGGCTCGTCGGGTCCGGCGATCCGGCGCGTCCTGATGCCGACTCGGGAGCGGATCCACTCGTCGTTGGTGTCGACCATCGCGGCGAGATCGTCGTTGGTGAGCACCTTGGCGGGCTGGTAGTGCCCCAGCGCCACCACGCGTGAAGCGGTCATCGGGTGCGTTCCCCTCGTACGACAGTCAGGATCACCCAGCTTCGCCTGCTACCGGTGGGTAAGGGTGCGTGTGACCCGACAGGATTCCGGCGTCCGAATTTGGAGAGTCCCGAGGAGCTTCCTGACGTAAAGGACAATGGACCGCAACGAGCACGACGAGGGATGGGACGGCTGATCGGCATGGGACGGGTCACCGAGCGCCGGCGCGTGGTGCGTATCCGGGGCGGGGCCGCCAGGGTGCGCCCGGACACACTGGTGGCGGAGGAGCCACTGGAGATCCGGCTGAACGGCCGGCCGCTGGCGATCACGATGCGGACCCCGGGGGACGATTTCGCCCTGGCGGTGGGCTTCCTGGCGAGCGAGGGAGTGCTCGGCGCCGCCTCCGAGGTGCAGGCCGTGACCTACTGCGAGGGCGCGACGGAGGACGGCTCCAACACGTACAACGTGGTCAATGTGCAGCTGGCGGCGGGCGTTGCGGTACCGGACATCACGCTGGAGCGGAACGTCTACACCACCTCTTCCTGCGGCCTGTGCGGGAAGGCCAGCCTGGACGCGGTCCGTACGGCGACCCGGTTCGGCGGGCTGGCCGAGGACCCGGTCCGGATCCCCGCCGAGCTGCTGGGCGAGCTGCCGGACCGGCTGCGGGCGGCACAGAAGGTCTTCGACCGGACGGGCGGCCTGCATGCGGCGGGCCTGTTCTCGGCATCCGGCGAGCTGCTGGACCTGCGGGAGGACGTGGGCCGGCACAACGCGGTGGACAAGGTGGTCGGCCGGGCCCTCCAGGCCGGGCAGCTGCCGCTGGCGGGCGCGGTGCTGCTGGTGTCCGGCCGGGCCTCGTTCGAACTGGCCCAGAAGGCGGTGATGGCCGGCATACCGGTCCTGGCCGCCGTCTCCGCCCCCTCCTCCCTGGCGGTGGACCTGGCCCTGGAGTCGGGCCTGACGCTGGTGGGCTTCCTGCGCGGCGGGGACATGAACATCTACGCGGGCGAGCACCGCATCGTGCTGGACGGCCGGCCGGACACCCCTTAGGGATCAGCGGGCGGTGCGGCGGCGCTTCTTTTCCGGGCGGTCGGAGGGCGGGTCCACCCGGTGGAGTTCCAGCGCGGGCGGGAGGGGGACGGTGCCCGGGCCGCCGGCGAGGGCCCATTCGGCGATGTCGTCGGTGGCCGTGCCGTCGAGTACCCAGCCGAACCAGGCCGCCCGGGCCCCGCGGCGGCGGGCCTCGGTGGTGGGCTGGACCACGATGATGTTGGCCTGCTCACAGGGGCCGAGGCAGTCGACCGTACGGACGGCCAGCCGGCCCTCGGAAGCGGCTGCGGCCGTCTGCAGCCGGGCCAGTTGGGCGGCATGGTCGGTGCCGGGGAGCTTGCGGAGGGTGCCGCAGCAGCAGCCGCGGCAGACCACCAGGGTACAGGGGCGCGGGCCGTGGGCGGCGAGGGGACGGATCCAGGTCACTACCGCACGGTAGCGGCATCGGCCTCGTGCGGGGCCCGCCGGGGCGGGAGTTGGGACACTTCCCGGCCGACCGGGCCCTGACCCTCCGGTTCCTGACCCTCCGGATTCCGACCCTCCGGGTCCTGGGCGCGGTGGCGGGCCAGCACGGCACAGACCATCAGCTGCATCTGGTGGAACAGCATCAGCGGGAGCACCGCAAGGCTCGCCTGTGCCCCGAACAGCACGCTGGCCATGGGGAGTCCGGCCGCGAGGCTCTTCTTGGAGCCGGCGAACTGGATGGCGATCCGGTCCGCCCGGTCGAAGCCGAGGCGCCCCGCCCCGTACCAGGTGATCAGCAGCATCACGGTGAGCAGCACCGCCTCCACCACCATCAGCGCGCCGAGCCGGGCGGGGCTGACCTGGCTCCACACGCCGGCGGCCATGCCCGCGCTGAACGCGGTGTACACGACGAGCAGGATGGAGCCCCGGTCGACATAGCCGAGCACCTTCTTGCGGCGGACCAGGAAGCCGCCGACCCAGGGGCGCAGCGCCTGGCCGAGGAGGAAGGGCAGGAGCAGCTGGAGGACGATCTTCAGGACGGAGTCGGCGGAGAAGCCCCCCGCGCTGCCGCCGAGCAGGGCGGCGGCGAGCAGCGGGGTGAGGAGGATGCCGGCCAGGCTGGAGAAGGAGCCGGCGCAGATCGCGGCGGGGACGTTGCCCCGGGCGATGGAGGTGAAGGCGATGGAGGACTGGATGGTGGAGGGGACCAGGCAGAGGAAGAGCACCCCCTGGTAGAGGGGGTCGGTGAGGACGGTGGGCACCAGCCCCTGCGCGGCCAGCCCGAGCACCGGGAAGAGGACGAAGGTGCAGGCCAGGACGGTGAGGTGGAGCCTCCAGTGGCGTAGGCCCTCGAGGGCCTCGCGGGTGGAGAGCCGGGCGCCGTAGAGGAAGAAGAGCAGGGCGATCGCGCCGGTGGCGGCCGTTTCGGCGACGGTGGCCGCGGTGCCGCGGGCGGGCAGCAGGGCGGCGAGGCCGACGGTGGCGACGAGGGCCAGGATGTACGGGTCCAGCGGCAGCCAGGCCGGTATCTGGGGGCGGTGCATGCCCTCCATGGTGATGGAGGGGTCCGGTCATCGGGAACCCCGTTCACCGCTCTGACTGTCATTGCAGATCATGATGAGCGGCTACGGTAGGGAGTGTGTATGACCCCGTTCAGCTCCGTACGTTCCTCACCGTCGCGCAGACCCTGAGCTTCACCCAGGCCGCGGCCCGGCTCGGGGTGCGGCAGTCCACGGTCAGCCAGCATGTGCGGCGGCTGGAGGAGGCGACCGGCCGGCTGCTGTTCGTCCGGGACACCCACCGGGTGGAGCTGACCGAGGACGGGGAGGCGCTGCTGGGGTTCGCGCGGACCATCCTGGCCGCGCACGAGCGGGCAGCGGCCTTCTTCACCGGGACCCGGCTGCGCGGGCGGCTGCGGTTCGGGGCTTCGGAGGACTTCGTCCTGACCCGGCTGCCGGAGATCCTGGAGGGATTCCGGCAGGAGCACCCGGAGGTGGACCTGGAGCTGTCGGTGGAGCTGTCCGGCACGCTGCACGAGCGGCTGGACGCGGGCCGGCTGGACCTGGTGCTGGCGAAGCGGCGCGGGCCGGGTGACGAGCGGGGCCGGCTGGTGTGGCGGGACCGCATGGTGTGGATCGGCGCGGAGGGCCTGCGGCTGGATCCGGACCGGCCGGTGCCGCTGATCGTGTTCCCACCGCCGGGGATCACCCGGGCCCGGGCCCTGGAGGTGCTGGAGCGGGAGGGCCGCGGCTGGCGGATCGCCTGTACGAGCGGCAGCCTGAGCGGGCTGGTCGCGGCGGCGCGGGCCGGGCTGGGGGTGATGGCGCACACCCGGGGGCTGATCCCGCCGGGGCTGGTGAGGGTGGGCGGGCTGCCGGAGTTGGGTCCGGTGGAGTTCGCGCTGCTGCGGGGGCCGCAGGGCGGGGCGGCGGCGGAGGCCTTGGCCGCGGCGATCCTGTCGGGCGGGGACCGGCTCAGCCGGCCGGCCCGCGGGCCGGCCGGCTGAGCACGGGCTGAGCCCGGGCTGGGCACGGGCTGGGCGTCGGCCGCGCGTCGGCTGCGCCTCGGCCGCGCGCCGCCGGTCAGAAGCCGAAGGGGCGGTACTCGCCGCCGTCCTCGTGGTCGGGCTTCTTCTCGTCGGGCTTGCTCGGCTCCGGCTTCTTGTGGTCCGGCTTGCCGTGCTCGGGCTTCTTGGGGTCCGGCTTGCCGTGGTCCGGCTTGACCGGCTCCGGCTTCTTGTGGTCGGTCTTGCCGTCCTCGGGCTTCTTCTCGTCCGGCTTGGCCGGCTCCGGCTTCTTGTGGTCCGGCTTGACCGGGTCGGGCTTGTGGTAGTCGGGCTTCTGGTAGTCCGGCTTTTCGTGGTCGGGCTTCTTGTGCTCCGGCTTCTTGAAGTCCGGCTTGCCCGGCTTCGGCTTGTGGAAGTCCGGCTTCTGGTGGTCCGGCTTCCCGTGGTCGGGCTTGCCCGGCTTCGGCTTGTGGAAGTCCGGCTTCCCGTGGTCCGGCCGTCCGTGGTCCGGCTTCTCATCGACCGGGTACCCGTCCTTCGGGCGCGGGACCACGTCGAAGGGGATGTCGCCCGTGTAGGCGAAGGTGCCCTCCGGCAGGCAGTTCTCCTCCCGGTCGACACCGAGACCGTCACAGTGCTCCGCGGTGAGCGTGAAGAACACCGTGCCCGTGTGCGTACCGACGCTCAGCGCCTTGAACGGCGGCGAGACGGCCACGGCGTACGCGCCGCCATTCGTGGCACCGGTGCGCAGCACCTCGTTCCGGCTGAAGGTGAAGCTCTGCTCGTCCGGCGTACCGATGTCGTGAACGTACGTGGCGCTGACGAACTTGGAGATGAAGTCGTCGATCGGTGCGACCCGGGCCGGCTCGTACCCCTCGGGGTACACGGCACCCGCGGCGCCCGAAACCTCCCAGGTCGGCGTGGTCCTGACCCACTTCTCCTTGGCGAAGGCCGTCCGGCAGCCCTCCGGACCGATGATCCGTTCCTTGACGTCGAACAGCTTGTTGAGGTCGGTGCCGTCGGGCGCCAGGCAGTGCGGGACGGGCGGCCGGAAGGCCGAAGGGGCCGGAGCGGCCCAGGCGGGGGCGCCCGCCAGCGAGACCGCGAGCAGGGACGGTACGGCCGCGGCCAGGAACCGGGCTCTGTTCACCGGGATCACCTTTCATGTCGGTGCGGGGGGGGACGGTCGACAGCCGAACACGGCGGGCCGCCGCGGCACCGCTGACATGCCCACCCGCAGGGGCCGGACGGCGGAAGGGATCACACGCACGGCGGTGAGTGGATCTCGTGGAGGTTTCGGCCAAAGCGGCCTGTTGGGGGCGGGTCCGGGGGTAGCGTCACCGCGCCGGTACGGAGAGGAGCGGAGCAGCCGTTGCGCGAGTTGAGCGTTCCACCCGTGGCCACCCCCGTGCCCGCCGGAGGACTGGCCGATGCGGTGTTCCGGTACGCCCGGGAGGAGCCCGGCCGGGTGGTGCTCGGCCGGAAGTCCGGCGGGGTCTGGCGGGACGTGACCTCGGGCGAGCTCCGCGACGAGGTGCTGGCCCTGGCCAAGGGGCTGCTGGCGCAGGGGGTGCGGTTCGGCGACCGGGTCGCGATCATGTCCCGGACCCGGTACGAGTGGACGCTGTTCGACTTCGCGTTGTGGGCGGTCGGGGCCCAGCCGGTGCCGGTCTACCCCACCTCCTCCGCCGAGCAGGTGCACTGGATCCTGCACGACTCCGACTGCGTCGCCTGCGTGGTCGAGAACGAGGACCAGGCCATGACGGTCGGGTCGGTGATCGACCGGCTGCCGCAGCTGCGGCGGCTCTGGCAGCTGGACACCGGGGCCGTGGCGCAGCTCGCCGCCGACGGGGCGGCGGTGGACGAGGAGGTGGTGCACCGGCACCGGGCCGCGGTCACTCCCGATGCGGTGGCCACGGTGATCTACACCTCGGGGACCACCGGGCGGCCGAAGGGCTGTGTGCTGACGCACGGCAATTTCATGTACGAGACGGACACGCTGGTGCAGCGGTGGGAGTCGGTGTTCGCCGGCGGTGCCGGGGAGGGGCCGTCCACGCTGCTGTTCCTGCCGCTCGCGCATGTCTTCGGGCGGATGGTGGAGGTGGCGGCCGTCCGGGCCCGGGTGAAGCTGGGCCACCAGCCGGTGCTCGCCGCCGCCGAGCTGTTGCCGGACCTGGCCGCGTTCCGGCCGAGCTTTGTGCTGGGTGTTCCGTACGTCTTCGAGAAGGTGTTCGCGGCGGCGCGGCGCAAGGCGGAGGCGGAGGGGCGGACCGGCCCCTTCGACCGGGCCGTGGAGACCGCCGTACGGTACGCCGAGGCGCGGGAGCAGAAGGCGTTCGGGACCGGGCCCGGGCCGTCGGCCGCCTTGCGGGTGGAGCACCAGCTGTTCGACCGGCTGGTGTACGGCAAGGTCCGGGAGGCGATGGGCGGCCGGGTCCGGTACGCGATGTCGGGCGGCTCGGCCATGTCGCGCCGGCTGGGGCTGTTCTTCGAGGGTGCCGGGATCACGGTGTTCGAGGGGTACGGGCTGACCGAGTCCTGTGCGGCGGCGACGGCGAATCCGCCGGGGGCGACGAAGTACGGGACGGTGGGTCCGCCGATTCCGGGCAGTACGGTGCACATCGCGGAGGACGGGGAGGTCTGGCTGCACGGGAGCCATGTGTTCGCCGGGTATCTGAACGATCCGCGGTCCACGGCGGCGGTCCTGCACGGGGGCTGGCTGGCCACGGGGGATCTGGGGCGGCTCGACGAGGACGGCTATCTCACGATCACCGGGCGGAAGAAGGAGATCCTGGTGACCTCCAACGGCAAGAGCGTGTCGCCCGGCGCGCTGGAGGAGCGGGTCCGTTCGCATCCGCTGGTGTCGCAGTGCGTGCTGGTCGGGAACGACCGGCCGTACATCGCCGCGCTGGTCACCCTGGATCCGGAGGGGGTGGCGCACTGGCTGTCGATGCGCGGGCGGCCCCAGATGAGCGCGGCCGAGCTGGTGCAGGACGCGGATCTGGTGGCCGAGGTCCGGCGGGCGGTGACGGCCGCCAACACCCGGGTCTCGCAGGCCGAGGCGATCCGTTCGTTCCGGGTGCTGGCGGACCAGTTCAGTGAGGAGCGGGGGTTGCTGACCCCCTCGCTGAAGCTGAAGCGGCGGGCGATCGAGGCGGCATACGCGAAGGAGATAGCCGTGCTCTACCAGTCCTGACCGGGAAACCGGATCTGACGGTCCGTCACCAATCCCTGCGGGAGTTCTTGACGGTTCGTCAGCTCACGCACAGAATTCGGGAATTCCGACCGGAGGGGTACCCGAACATGTCGCGACCGATCCGCACCCTGGCCGCCGTGGCGGCGGCCCTCGCCCTTGTCTCCGCCTGCAACTCCGCCTCCGAGAACGGCACCGGCACCGGCAAGCCGGGCCAGTCCGGCAGCGGCACCACCCGCGGTGTCACCGCCGACTCCATCAAGGTCGGCGGCATCGTCTCGATGACCACCAGCAGCGGCTACAGCAAGAAGGACACCGACCTCGGCGCCAAGGCCCGCTATCTGCGCGCCAACGCCGAAGGCGGAGTCAACGGCCGGAAGATCGACTACCTCGGCGCCGAGGACGACGGCCAGGACCCCGGGAAGAACAACGCCGCCGCCCGCAAACTCGTCCAGCAGGACAAGGTGTTCGCGGTCGCCCCGATGAGCTCGACCACCTTCTCCGGCGCCGACTTCCTGGAGCAGGAGAAGGTCCCCACCTTCGGCTGGGGCACCCTGCCCTCGTTCTGCGGACCCAAGTACATCTACGGGTTCAACGGCTGCCTGGTCCCCTCCCCCGGCGGCACCATCAACCAGACCTGGCCGGAAGGCATCGCCACCGTCCTCGGCGGCGCCCGGGGCAAGTCGGTCGCCGTCATCGCCAACGACAGCGACGCCGGCAAGTTCGGCATCCGCACCTTCCAGCAGGGCTTCGCCAGCGCCGGATTCACGGTGTCCTACGCCAAGGCGAGCGTGCCCGCCACCGCCGTCCCCAGCGACTGGTCGGCGTACGTGAAGGACATCATGGCCGGCAACGACGGCAAGGCGCCGGACGCGGTCGTCTCGGTCATGCAGACGCCCAGCAACATCGGCCTGTTCACCGCGCTCAAGCGGGCCGGCTACCAGGGCGTACTGTCCGACCCGACCGACTACGACCCCGGGCTGCTGGCCAAGGAGGCCACCAAGCAGGCCCTCGACGGGGTGCATGTCCTGCTGCAGTTCGAGCCCTTCGAGTCGACCGACCCGAAGATGACGCAGTTCAAGGCCGACATCAAGGCGGCGGCGGGCGGCAAGGACGTTCCGCTGAACATGCACATGCTCACCGGCTACATGTCGGCCGACCTGTTCCTGTCCATCGCGCAGAAGGCCGGCAAGGACCTGACCGTGGAATCCTTCCAGGCCGCCGCGCAGAACTTCTCCGACACCGGCACCCTGGTCGGCGACCGGAGCCTGCCCAAGGGGCAGAAGGACAGCTTCGGCTGCGGGGCGCTGGTGGTGCTGAAGAACGGCTCCTACCAGGTCTCCGTACCGTTCAAGTGCCACGAGCCCATCCCCTTCAAGTAGGGGCAGGGGTCCGCACCCATGGGAGATCTGCTCGTCTTCGTCCTGAGCGGCCTGGTCTCCGGCGCTCTGTACGCCCTGCTCGCGACCGGGCTGGTGCTGTCGTACTCGGCGTCCGGACTGTTCAACTTCGCGCACGGGGCCACCGCGTACGTCTGTGCGCTCACCTTCTACGAACTGCACTCCGGGCTCGGCTGGCCGGCCGTGCCCGCCGCCCTGCTGGTGGTGTGCATCCTGGCCCCCGGCCTCGGCTGGGGGCTGGACCGGCTGATGTTCCGCAAACTGGCGCGGGTCGGCGAGACGGCGCAGATCGTCGCCACCATCGGCCTGCTGGTGGCCCTGCCGGCGGCCGGGCTGTGGCTGGTGGAACTGCTGTCGGAGGCGGGGGCGCCGGTCAAGCCCGCCGAGAACCAGTTCGGGCTGCCCGGGGTGGGACCGAGCCCCGCGAAGTCCTGGCAGCTCACCGACGGGGTCGGCATCGACTCCGACCAGCTGATCACCTGGGTGGTGACGGCGGTGGTGGCGGTGGCACTGTGGGTGCTGCTGCGGCACACCCGGCTGGGACTGCACCTGCGGGCCGCCGTCGACAACCGCTCGCTGACCGAACTGCGCGGCATCAGCGCGGACCGGCTGTCCTCGGTGGCCTGGATGATCGCATCGGGACTGGCCGGGCTGGCGGGCGTCCTGGCCACGCCCCTGCTGGGCCTGTCGGCGCACGACTTCACCCTGTTCCTGTTCGTCTCGGCGACGGCGGCGGTGCTCGGGCGGTTCGCCTCGGTGCCGCTGGCCTTCGCGGGCGGACTGGGGCTGGGAGTACTCCAGAACCTGGTCGCGGGCTACGCCTCCTTCGCGGAGGGGATCACCGGATTCCGGACCGCCGTACCGTTCCTGATCCTGTTCGGCGGGCTGCTCGTCCTGACCCGGCGGCAGCGGACCGCGGGGATCGCGGCTGCGGACGCGCCGCCGCTGGACCATCTGGCCGGGGCCTCCTGGGCGCGGCGCTGGGGTGTGTGGGCGGTGGGCGCGGCCCTGCTGGGCACCGCCTTCTACACCGTGACCACCCCGTTCTGGAGCGGGCTGCTGACCCAAGGGCTCGCGATCGCCCTGGTGTTCATGTCCTTCACCGTGGTGACGGGGCTGGGGGCGATGGTGTCGCTGGCCCAGGCCACGTTCGTGACGGGGGCGGCGCTGGTGGCCGGGCTGCTGATGAGCCACGGCTGGCCGTTCGTGGCCGCGCTCGCCGTGGGCACCTGCGCCGCCGCGCTGCTGGGCGCGCTGGTGGCACTGCCGGCACTGCGCCTGGGCGGCCGTTCCCTGGCCCTGGCCACGCTGGCGCTGGCCTTCCTCGCCGACCAGGTCCTCTTCCAGCTGCGCTGGCTGCGGAACGGGGACTCCGGATGGTCGGTCCCGCGGCCGGTGATCGGGCCGCTGGACCTGGCCGACGACCGGGCGATGGGTGTGGCGCTGGTGGTGGTCGTGGCGCTGGTGGCGGCCGGGCTGAGCGCACTGCGGAACTCCCCGGCGGGACGGGCCATGCTCGCCGTCCGGTCGGCACCGGCCGCGGCGATGGCCTCGGGGGTGTCGGTCCTGCGGACGAAACTGCTGCTGTTCACGCTGTCGGCGGGGCTGGCCGGGTTCGGGGGCGTGCTGTACGCCTCGTACAACACCCGGATCACGGCAACCGACTTCACCGCGATGACCGGGCTGGTGTGGCTGGCGGTGGTGGTGGCCGCGGGGGTGCGGAGGCCGCAGTACGCGGTGGTGGCGGGGCTGGTGTTCGCGGTGATGCCGCGGCTGTTCGCGGACTACGTCACGGAGTCGGCACACCTGCCGGTGATCCTGTTCGGCCTGGCGGGCCTGGCACTGGCAAACGACCCGGACGGCTACTGCGCGGCCGTCCCGGTCCGCCGGGCGCGCCGGCGGGCGACGGTCGCCTCGGCGGCGGGCGATGTCTCGGCGGCGGGTGCCTTGGCGGCCGGCGCTCCGGCGATACGGGCCCGGGGCGAAGCGTTGGCGGTACCGGGCGCGGCGCCGGCCAGGGTCCGGGGCGAAGCCCCGGGAGAACCGGGCACGGCGCTGGCCGGGGCCCAGGGCGAAGCCCCGGCGCTGGCCGGGGGCGGGGCCACGGCAGTGGCGGGCATGGGCCGGAGCGGGGGGCCGGGCGAGCCGGAGAGCTCCCCCACCCCGCCCCTTCCCGAAACCGTGGCTCCGCCCCGGACCCCGTCGGGGGCTCCGCCCCCGGATGCTTTGGCGCTGCGGGGCGTCGTCGCCGGGTATGACGGGGGGTTGGTGCTGCATGGGGTTGACCTGCGGGTTCGGCGGGGGGAGATTCTTGCTCTGCTCGGCCCCAACGGGGCCGGCAAGAGCACCGTCTGCCGTGTCGCCGCCGGTCTCCTCGCGCCCGCCACCGGCCGGGTGTACGTCGCCGGCCGTGACGCCACCCGGGACGGAGCCGTACGCCGGGCCCGGGCCGGCGTGCTGCTCGCGCCCGAGGGCCGGGGGATCTTCCCCTCGCTCACCATCGAGGAGAACCTGGCCATGCGCCTGCCGGAGGCGGACGCCCGTACCGCCGTCTACGACCGCTTCCCCCGGCTCGCCGAGCGCCGCACCGTACCCGCGGGCTCGCTGTCCGGCGGCGAGCAGCAGATGCTCGCACTGGCGCCGCTGCTCCAACGGCCGCCCGAGGTGCTGGTCGCCGACGAACCCTCCCTCGGGCTCGCGCCCCGCATCGTGGACGAGGTGTACGCGCTGCTCACCGAGCTCCGCGCGGCCGGTACCGCCCTGCTCCTCGTCGAGGAGAAGGCCGCCGAGATCCTCGGCATCGCCGACACCGTCGCCTACCTCTCCCAGGGCCGGGTCTCCTGGTGCGGCCCGCGCGCCGAGGTGGAGACGGACCGGCTGACCGAGGCCTACCTGGGGATGAGCCGATGAGCGGGGCGTACGTGCTGGAGGCACACGGGATCGGGGTGCGGTTCGGCGGGGTCCGGGCGCTCACCGATGTGTCCGTCGGCATCCGCGCCGGCGAGGTCTGCGGCCTGATCGGCCCCAACGGGGCGGGCAAGACCACCCTGTTCGACGTGCTGTCGGGAATCCGGCGGCCCGACCGCGGCCGGATGCTGCTCGACGGTGCCGACATCACCCGCCGCTCCCCCGTCTGGCGGGCCCGGCACGGCATGCGCCGCACCTTCCAGCGGCAGCAGCTCTTCGGCCAGCTGACCGTGGCCGAGCATCTGCTCGTGGCCCAGGAATGGCGGGGCAGCGGCCTGCCGGGCGGTGGCCTGCGCGACCGGCGCCGCCGGGACCGGGAGCGGCGGGCCCGGGCCGAGGAGGTGCTGGCCGGCTGCGGGATCTCCGCGCTCGGTGACGCGTACGCGGGCGGCCTGCCGGTGGGGCAGGCGCGCATGGTGGAGCTGGCCCGCGCGGTGGCCGACCCGCCGCGGGTGCTGCTGCTGGACGAGCCGGCCTCCGGCATGTCCGCGCCGGAGCGGGAGCAGCTGGCGGCGGTGGTGCGGCGGCTCGCCGAGGAGGAGGGCTGTGCCGTGCTGCTGGTCGAGCACAACGTGGCCTTCGTGATGGAGCTGTGCACCCGGGTGGTGGTCCTGGATCTCGGTACGGTGCTGGCGGCCGGGACGGCAGCGGAGGTACGGGCGAACCCGCTGGTCAGGGAGGCGTACCTGGGTTCCGCCCGCTGACGGCCGATGCGAACGGGTGGTGGTCCTCCGGGTGGGGGGAATATGCCGGTGGACGCTCCGGTTGTGCCCCGTCGTACGTGACCCCGTCGTACGACGGGGTCACGTACGACCGACTGCCGCCGCACCATCAGCCACAAGGGAACGACCAGACGTGACTCAGCCCGACCAGGTCCCCGCCATCGCGCTCAACAACGGCACGCTCATGCCCCAGCTCGGCTTCGGTGTCTGGCAGGTTCCGGACGCCGATGCCGAACGGACCGTCGGCCTCGCCCTGGAGGCCGGCTACCGCAGCATCGACACCGCCTCGGTCTACGGCAACGAGGCCGGCACCGGCAAGGGCATCGCCGGCTCCGGGCTGCCGCGCGAGGAGCTGTTCGTCACCACCAAGCTGTGGAACGGGCCGTCCGAGACCTGGCAGCGCGACAATGTGCTGCGCGAGTTCGACGCCTCGCTGGAGAAGCTCGGCCTGGACTACGTGGACCTGTACCTGATCCACTGGCCGCGCCCGATGCGGGACGACTACCTCGCCATCTGGCGGGCCTTCGAGGAGATCGCCGAGAGCGGCCGGGCCAAGGCCGTCGGCGTGTCCAACTTCCGCCCTGCCGACCTGCGCCGGCTGCGCGCCGAGAGCCCGCTGGTGCCCGCCGTCAACCAGGTGGAGCTGCACCCGCTGTTCCCGCAGACCGAACTCCGCGCGGTCCACGCCGAACTCGGCATCGCCACCGAGGCCTGGTCCCCGCTGGGCCAGGGCAAGGAGCTGCTGACCCGGCCGGCGGTCGAGACGGTGGCCGCGAAGCACGGCCGCTCCGCGGCCCAGGTGGTGCTCCGCTGGCATGTGCAGCAGGGCGTCATCGCGATCCCGAAGTCGGTGACCCCGTCCCGGATCGCCGAGAACCTGGACGTCTTCGGCTTCGAGCTGGACGGCGAGGACATCGCGGCCCTGGACACGCTGGGCGCGGGCCCGGACGCCCGCCGGATCGGCCCGGACCCGGCCGTCTTCGACGTCTGAAGAGGCGGCCGGACGTGGAGGGGATCTTCCTGCTGCGGAACGCGGCGAGCGGGCTGGTACTGGAGACTGAGGGCAGCCGTACGGGCAGTGGTACGCGGGTCCGGGTGGGCCCGGAGGGTCCACCGGCGGCTGCGGGGGCGCAGCGGTGGCGGATCGTACCGGTCCACCCGGGCGCCGCGACGTACCACGTCGTGAACGTGCTGAGCGAGAAGCGGCTGGATGTGGCGGGTGCCTCCGTGGAGAGCGGCGCCCGGATCCAGTTGTGGAAGCCGAACGGATTCGGCGCGCAGGAGTGGCTGGTGGAGGAGCACCTGCGCCATGGGGCCGCGACGGGGGTGGTCTCCCTGATCGCCTGCATCAGCGGGCTGCCGCTGGATGTGGACCCGGCGGGGTACGCCCGCCAGTGGGAGGAGACGGACGCGGCCACCCAGGGCTGGCGGCTGGAACCCGCCACAGCCGGCTGACCCTCCGAAGCGGGCCGCAGCGGGCTGACTCGCCCTCAGGTGCGGACGAAAGCCCGGAGTTCGTACGTCGGTTCGCCGCGCGGAGTGTCCGGGGCGGGGAGGGTGCCCAGGCGGGCGGCCAGCTCCGCCGGGGCGGTGCCCTGCGGTTCCAGCAGGGAGGCGTAACGCCCGGCCAGCACCCCTTGGGCCACCGCGTTCGGGGTGCGGCCCTGGCCGTGGCCCCGGAAGCGGGCCCGGCCGGCCGGCCGCAGGCCCGCCGAGGCCGCGTACGCGGTGACGGCGTCGGCCTCGTCCGAGGCCCGGGCCCGCCGGTACGCGGCGAGAACGGCATCGACATCGCTGCCGACGTCGTGCCCCGCGTCCTTGTCGACGGTGGTGACGAACACGCCACCGGGCCGCAGTACCCGGCCCGCCTCGGCGACCACCGCCGCCACCGCGCCCGGGTCGCACAGCAGGTGCAGCAGCCAGACGGCGCTGACCGCGTCGACCCGCGCGTCGGCCAGCGGCAGCCGGGTGGCGGAGGCGAGGGCCACCGGGACGCCGCGGCCGAGGGCCATCCGAGCCATGCCGGGCGAGGCGTCCAGCCCGAAGACCCGCAGGCCCGGACGGTCCAGCCGGCTGGTGACGATGCCGGTGCCGCAGCCCAGGTCCAGGAGGGTTGCGGTGTCGTGCGGGAGGAGCCCGAGGACCGCCTGGGCGGCGGCCTCGGCCCGCGGAACGCCGCCGCGCGTGGCGTCGTACGCGTCGGCCTCGGAGTCGTAGTCGACCAGCAGGTCCACGCTCAGCTCAGCTCGCCCCGTGCGCAGGCGCGATGCCCTCGACCCGCTGCGCGAGCTCGAAGTCGTTCTCGGTGACCACACCGCCCGCGCTGTGCGTGTTCACCGACAGCCGGACCGTGTTGTAGCCGAGGGTCAGGTCGGAGTGGTGGTCCAACTCGTCCTGAACGGCAGCGATATGGGCGACGAGGGCGCTCGCGGCGAAGTGCGTGCCCAGCCGGTAGGTGCGGAAGATCCGGTCGTCCTCGAAGGCCCAGCCGGGGAGTTCCCGCAACCGGTCCTCGATCTCCTTCTGCGAAAGCGGCTCACTCGGCATCCGCGACTCCTCCTCCGTGGCCATACCCATGGCCATCAGCGTGATCGTGACGTGGTGTCAAGGTTCCCACAGCCCGGGCCGGAGGGAAGGTTTCGCGCCATAGTGCGGGCGGGTGCTTCTGCGCCTTCCGTGACCCGGGGGCCGCCCCTATGCTCCTGCGCCGGACGTGACTGTTACCGGCGGTAATGAGGGGGCGGGGAATGGCTCGTACAGGCAATTCCAGGCGTACGTTCATGGCGGGCGCGGCAGCCGGAACGGCGGGGGCCCTCGCCGCCGCCGGGGCGGCCGAGGCTGCGACGGCCCCGGCCGCGGTCCCCACGACCCGGCCGGCCGACGGCACCGGCACCGGCGCCGGCCGCCGGGTCGCCGTCCTCGGCGGCGGGGTCGCCGGACTCACCGCCGCACACGAACTCGCCGAACGCGGCTACGCCGTGACCGTGTACGAACGCCGGGCCCTCGGCGGCAAGGCGCGCAGCATGGACGTACCCGGCAGCGCCCGCGGCTCCCGCCGCCCGCTCCCCGCCGAACACGGCTTCCGCTTCATCCCGGGCATCTACCACAACCTGCCGGACACCATGCGCCGGATCCCCTTCCCCGGCAATGCCAACGGCGTGTGGGACAACCTGGTCGCCCCGCGCGAGATGATGTTCGCCCGGGCCGGCGGGCGCGAGGACCTCCGCGCACCGATCCCCTGGCAGGGCCACGACCCGGCCGAGCTCACCCCGGACGAGATCCGCCGCGCCCTGACCGGCATCCTGCAGACCCTGGTGCGGCTGCCGCTGCACGAGACGGCGTACTTCGTCGACCGCGCCCTGGTCTTCCTCACCAGCTGCGACGAGCGGCGCGACGAGGTCTGGGAGCGCACCCCGTGGTGGGAGTTCACCCGGGCGGGCCGGATGTCGAGCGAGTACCAGCGGATCCTGGCGATCGGGGTCACCCGCAACATCGTGGCCACCAAGGCCGAGGAGGCCTCCACCCGTACGGTCGGCACGCTCGGCGAGGCCTTCGTCTTCAACGCGCTCGGCCGGGGCGCGGACGGGCCGCCCGACCGGATCCTGAACCTGCCCACCAACGAGGCCTGGATCGATCCCTGGGAGGCCCATCTGCGCTCCCTGGGCGTGGAGTTCCGGATCGGGTGGACGGTACGGGAGGTCCGGTACGGGGACGGGCGGGTCAGCGGGGTCCTGGTGGAGGACCCGGCGGGGGTCCGGCAGACGGTGGTCGCCGACCACTACGTGTCCGCCCTGCCCGTCGAACACGCACGCCGCACCTGGAGCCCGGCACTGCGGGCCGCCGACCCGATGCTGGGGCGCTGCGACAAACTGAAGACCGACTGGATGACGGGCATCCAGTTCTATCTCACCGAGCGGGCACCACTGGTCCACGGCCACCTCAACTGCATCGACTCGCCCTGGTCGTTGACGGCGATCCAGCAGGCCGAGCACTGGCCGGCCCGGGACTTCCCGGCCGACTACGGCGACGGCGCGGCGGTGGACTGCCTGTCGGTGGACATCTCGGAGTGGGACAAGCCCGGGATCCTGTACGGGAAGACGGCCAAGCAGTGCACCCGCGAGGAGGTCGCCCGCGAGGTGTGGGCGCAGCTGAAGGCCTCGCTCAACGACACCGGCAGCACCCTGCTGCGGGACGGTGCGCTGCACTCGTGGTTCCTGGACCCGGGGGTGGACGGGCTGGGCACCCCGAACCCGACCAACGAGGACGAACTGCTGATCCACCCGACCGGTACCTTCCACAACCGGCCGACGGCCGGCACCCGCATCCCGAATTTCTTCCTCAGCGGGGACTACGTCGCCGTGGACATCGACCTGGCCACCATGGAGGGGGCCAACGCCTCGGCGCGGGCCGCGGTCAACGCCCTGCTGGACCGGGACGGTTCACCGGCCGCCCGGTGCGCGGTGAAGAAGCTCTACCGGGCTCCGGAGATCGAGGAGTTCAAGCGGCACGACCGGTGGCGCTACCGGCTCGGTCTGCGGAACGTCTTCGACCTGGGCTGACCCTTCTCGCGCCCTCGGCTACCGTCCGGTCATGACCTCCACCACGACCTCCGTCGGCCCTCTGCTCCGCACCTGGCGGCAGCGGCGCGGACTCAGTCAGCTGGAGCTGGCCGGGCGGGCGGACTCCTCGTCCCGGCACATCAGCTTCATCGAGACCGGCCGGTCCCGGCCGAGCGAGGCCCTGCTGCTACGGCTCGCCGACCGCCTGGACGTACCGGTGCGGGAGCGCAACGCGCTGCTGCTGGCGGCGGGTTACGCCCCGCACTACGCCCAGACCCCGCTGGAGGACCCCTCGCTGGGGACCCTCCGGGAGGGCCTGGAGCGGCTGCTGACCGGCTACGAGCCGTATCCGGCGCTGATCGTGGACGGCACGTACACGGTCGTCGCGGCCAACCGGGGCATCGCCATGATTCTGGACGGCCTGCCGGACCACCTGCTGACCCCGCCGCTGAACGCCATGCGGATCACCCTGCACCCGGAGGGCCTGGCCCCGAGGATCCGCAACCTGGAGGAGTGGCGCGGACACCTGCTCGCCCAGATGGAACGCCAGATCGCCCTGGCCCGCTCGGAGCCGCTGCGCGCCCTGTACGAGGAGGTCTCGTCCTACCCGCTGCCGGACCAGCCGGCCAACTCCGCACGACCCGCCCCCGCCCCCGACCTGTCCGCCCCCGCCCCGTACTTCGCGCTCCCGCTGGTGATCGAGCACGACGGACACATCCTCTCCTTCGTGTCCTCCATCGCCACCTTCAACACCCCGATGGATGTGACCGTCGCCGAGCTGGCCATCGAGACGATGCTCCCGGCCGACCCGGCGACGGTGAAGTACCTTCGCTCACTGGCTCCGTGAGCGCAGCGCGAGCTGCTGCAGGGCGGCGAAGCCCGCGACGGTGACGGCCTGCGCCGGTATCCACACGATCCCGGCGGCGGTCGGCTCGAACCACACCACCAGGGCGACCAGACTGAGCGCGGCCCAGGCGTAGTTGACCTCGACCACCGCCCGCACCCATCCCGCCGCCGGCCGCCGCTGCGAGGCCAGCCACCCGACCCCGGCCCCGTACACCGCCAACAGCACCCCGAGCCCGAACAACAGACCTTCCCCGACCCCGAGCAACCGCCCGAGGGGCCCGGAGAACGCCAGATACGCAAGCCCGTTGGCGCCGGTGACCACGGCATCCAGCCCGAGGAACCGCCGCAGCGCGGTCTCCGGTTCGGTGGTGCGGGCGATGCTGCCGAGCAGGGTCGCGGACATGGGAATCAGCCTCCGCCTGGAGTCGAGTACACGAATGGGGACACCGGCCCCGGAGCCGAGTGCGCGACCCCGGAGCCCGATACCCCCACTGTGCCGCCGCCCCGCCGAGGGGTCGATTACCTCCGGGGTAACGGTCTCGCTCCCCTGGCTCAGGGGCAGTTGCCGCAGTTCGCAGCGTTCGGATCGCTGAAGACGGCCCAGGAAAGCAGGGCCCGGAGGCGGCCTCGCCGGTGCGGTTGCAGAGCAGGGTCATTCAAGGCACCGCGCAGGGCGTGGATGGCTTGGTCACGGTGGCCGGTCTTCAGCAGGCGGGTCAGAACCGAGACGGACTCGGTCGGCGAGGCGGCGTCCACCACGAGGAGCCCGCACCACAGTGAGACGGCGGCGCTCAAGGCTCCTGCCGCTGCCAGGAAGTCTGCCGCGGCGAAGCGAACCGCATCGGATACGGCGTCGGCATTCAGGGCCGCCAGAACCGCATCCGCTGCCGAAATCCCGCTCGCCGCAAGAAGCGCGTCGAGGAGCTCCTTCAGGGTTCGCATGTCGCCGTCGAAGTCTTCGAGCGCTTCGATGGCGAGCTTGCCGGCCTCCTCGCGATATCCCAGTTCGGCAAGAGTGAACGCGACTCTCACCCGATCTCCCTCGCCATGCGACTGGTGAATCTCCTCGAAAATATCCGTCCGTACCGGCTCTTCCGCCCGGAGGATCACCTTGACCGCCTTGCTCACGTCGTATCTATCGGCGGTAGGATCGGAGAACACGCTGCGCACAAGATCGACCGCCTGCACAATGTGGCCCGCCTCAACCATCTCCTCGGCTATGGCTGAACGGGACCACGGGCCGATCGCCGGACGGTCCCGTAGGATGTCCAACAATCCGTCAACACCGCCTGATGAGGCAAGCCATGCTCCGGCCGCGGCACCGAGAGAGAATCCACCAGCATCGGAATTGGCGAGGACACCGCCCGCCATTTCCACGGCCTCCTTCGAATGTCCTGCTTCCGCGAGGGCCGCGGCAACAAACGCACGCTGGGATGCCCCGAAGACCTGACGCCCACTCAATTCGGCGAGCAGGGTTTCAGCACCGTCATCCCCGTTCAGCGCGAGCCAGAGGCCAGCCGCCCTGCCCAGGGCGAGCTCGTCGGAATCACGGCCTTGAAGAACGTTGCGCGCAAGCTGCAGGGCTTGCGCAGGATGGCCCGCTTGCACGAACTCTCGCGCCACCTCGACAAGTGCAATTCCGTAGCGGTCCGACAGGTTCTCCAATACACCATCCGGATCGATCAAATCGCCCTCGACCTGCTCATTGAGCAGCACCTTCACAGCTGTGCGCAGGTCGCTCGCATGGGGCTCGGTGACCATAAGGACACGACGCGCAGCATCAAGCGCCGCGGGAATGTCACCGATGTCCCTCAAGCCTTCCGCTGCCGATGCCAGGGCATTGGAATCCGCCTTGGGATCTCCACTGGCGCGGAGGAGAAACGTTCGTATCTCTTCGGATGCGCCCTCGCCAAGCTCGGCGAGTCCGGCAGCAATGATGGTCAGCTCGATGGGTTTTCCTGCCACCTGAGAGATCGATCTGAGGAGCTCCAGCGCCTCCTTTTTGGGTGCGATCTGACTGAGCGCCTCAAGCGAGATGATCCGAGTAATGAACGGCAATTCCTCACGTTTTACTATCTCCCCAAGCCGGGTGATGGCATATTCGTTTCCGCTCAGCAGCCCCAGGATGTCAGGTGGCGCTGTACCTGTCCTCGAGGCGCCCGAGGGAGCCGGTGAGGTACCGGTCCTCGATCGGAGTATTGCCGAGGCCGAGATCGATCAGGCGATCCACCACAGCACGGGAATATCGATCATTCACATCACCGCATTCCGACAGCAGCCGACCCGCCAGTGACGCGTGTTCCCGATCGCCTGCAAGGAGGCGATCCAGGATCAGCCCGACATCGTTTCCGCTGATGCGTCCCCACAGCACCATGGTGAGAAGTGCAAAGTTGCGCTGGGCTTCTCCGAGGCCGCGTTCGATCCACTCGTCCATCTCCGGAAAGCTATCCGAGATGCTCGCGGCATACGTTCGGGCGGCGATGAACTCGGCTAAGGTGTGATGGAGGAACCGAAGCCCCGAACTCTCGTACACGAACATTCCGGTATCGATCAGCAGCCTGTCGAAGTCCCTCTCCCAGCCCGGCGGCAGTTCCATATCTGGAGGCTTGTGCTCCCGCACCCAGGAACAGGCCACGTCCGCCAAGGGGAGCTCCGTGGTCAAGCGTTCCTTGGCCAGCACATCGATGATCGCCGTCCGTTGGGCATGGATCCACTCGACCAGCCGGTATCGGCCCGGCTGACCGTCGCGAAGGCGACGGAGCTCACTGGGTGTTGCGCGTCCGCTCGCCTCCTCGTCGGTGACGAGGTATTCATAGAAACGCTGATACAGGTCCACCCGGTTCGTCGGCAAGGGGCGTTCGGGTTCACGTGTGCTGGCAACCGCAGCGATGGTGGCAAGCAGGGGGTTGCGGACCAACTCTCTCAGGCGCCCGTCCTCGACCTGGCGGAGAAACTCCTCTGCCCGCCGCTCCGAGGTGATCGGATCCTGGGCAAAGAACCAGCGCTCCGAGAACAGCTTCAGCTCTTCCTGCTCAAACGGCTCGATACGGCACATGCCGATGTGACTGCCCCGGAGTGCCGCCATTTCCTCTTCGGGCAGGGGTCTGCTGGTGATGACGAAACGGTAGTCACTGCCTGCGCGGGCGTGCTGGGACAACGCCCGGATGATGGATGCCCGGGTGGGCCGGTCGAGGATCTCGTCCAGGCCGTCGACCACGACCAGCCAGCGAGCACCGGGCGTACGGCCGGCGAAGAGGTGCGGACTCGGCTCCGTGACCAGGTAGGGACCGAGGGCACGGCGGGTGGCCTCGGCCAGCACCGTGCTCCACGAACCCTCACCGACGAGTGCCCGTGCCGAGACCCGGACCGGTACCACGGGCTCGGACAGCGGAGGATTGGCGGCGCTCTCCTGGCGGAGCCAGATTCGGGCCAGCCTGGAAACCAGATGATGACCGAGCGTGGACTTTCCCGCGCCCGGCTCACCGGTGACCAGCAGGTGTTCACTGCGGTTGAGCGCCTCCGCAACCGTCACCGGCACATCACCACCGGCGGGTTCGCTTCGATCCGCGCGTAGTTCCTCGCGGTCGCGTTCCTTGTTCGGTTCCCCTCCCACCCCTGGGCTGTCCGCCCGGAGGCGCTGTCGGACGTAGACAGTGGAGAGCGGCGGTGCCGCAACACCCAGGAGTCGGTACGGAAGTTGCTCGACCGCATGGGTCAGGGCGTCGAGGACGTTCCGGAGTGCGAGTTCAGGCCGCGGGATCTCCGCCAACGAGTTGACGCGGGGCCGTTCGCTTTCGTCCTCGGCCATCAGCCGCCGGTCCATGGCCTCGCGCGCACGCAGCCAGATCGGCTCCACGACCGACGGGTCCTGCTTGAGCAGTCCGGCCAGAGCCGTGGTCGAGTTGAGCGAGAGCAGGAGAGTGCCTCGTACGACCTCGTAGACCTTGTTCTTGTCCAGGGTGTGCTGCTGAACGAACGCATTGATGCTGGGATGACCCGCCTCGATGGCTTGCTTGAACCAGGCTGCCAGCTCTGCCAGCTCCGGGTATCCCTCGCGTCCGGCCCGTGTCGGCCGACCTCCAGGCATGAGACGCCTCCAACTCAGCCCAGTTTCTGTGGGTTTCCTTACCGTAGAGGGAAACCGACCGGGCGGGCGACTCTTCCAACGGACCGCTCCAGCAGGGGGCGGCGGAACCGGAAGGACCGTGACGAACCATGGGACCGCAGATCACGAACATCCTGATCGAGGCCGGAACACCGCTCCTCCTGGCAGCGGCGCCGGTGGCCGGTGTGGTCAAGGCATGGATCGACTACCGCAGGGCCGTGGTGGTCGAACGGTGGCGCACTGCCCAGCTGCGGACCGCACTGCGCGGCCCGGTACTCGGGAACGGCGCCGAAGGGCATCACTGCATGTGCGGCCATGGGGAGGGGAGCCACCGAGCCTGAGCAGGATGGCCACCGAAACGCCGGGGCGCGGGTGGGGGATCAATCCCTACGGCCGACCCTCACCGCGGACGCCCCGGGCGCTGTGGCCCGGGGCAGAGCGCGGTCGGGGGGCCTCAGGCCAGGTCGAGGCCCGCCTGGGTGGCTGCCGCCGTGACCGTCTGTTCCAGCAGGACCGCGATGGTCATCGGGCCGACGCCGCCCGGGACCGGGGTGATCAGGGAGGCTCGCTCGGCCGCCGAGGGGAAGTGGACGTCCCCGACGTTGCCCTCGTTGTAGCCGGCGTCCAGGACGACCGCGCCGGGCTTGATGTCCTCGCCGCGGATGAACTCGGCCTTGCCGACCGCGGCGACCAGGACGTCCGCCTGGCGCACGATCGAGGAGAGGTCCTGGGTGCGGGAGTGGCAGTAGGTGACGGTGGCGTTCTGCTCCAGCAGCAGCATGCCGGCCGGCTTGCCCAGGATCGCGCTGCGGCCGACGACCACGGCGTGCTTGCCGGTGAGGTCCACGTTGTACTCGGCGAGCAGGCGCATGATGCCGCCCGGCGTGCAGGAGACGAAGCCCGGCAGGCCGAAGCCCATGGCGGCGAAGGAGTGCATGGTCACCCCGTCGACGTCCTTGCCGGGGGCGATGGCCTCGAAGGCGGCGCGCTCGTCGATGTGGTGCGGGACCGGGTGCTGGAGCAGGATGCCGCTGATCTCCGGGTCCTCGGAGAGCGCCGTGATGGTGGCGACCAGTTCCTCGGTGGTGGTCTCGGCCGGCAGGGCCACGTGCCGGGAGGTGATGCCGGCCTTGGCGCAACGGTTCTGCTTCATCCGTACGTACGTCACGGACGCCGGGTCCTCGCCGACCAGCACGGTGGCCAGGCAGGGCGCGGTGCCGGTGCGCTCGGTGATCTGTGCGGCGCGGGCGGCGGTCTGCTCGGTGATGCGGCGGGCGAGGGCGGTGCCGTCCATCAGGCGGGCGGTGGCAGTCGTCATGGGGTCTCCTGAACGTCGCTGCGGGATCGCGGTTCGCCCAGGCGCGCGGCAACGGCGTACGGACAGCCGTGCAGCCGACGCCGGGCCGCTCCCCGGTGGTGATCCACCCGAACGCCAGTCACGGCCCGCCGTCCACTGTAGTCGACCCCGGGCGGGCCGTGGCGGCCCGGCCGTCGGCTGCTCCTCTCCATACGCCTCGGCTGGAATTCGGCCGGAATCGGCTGGATACCGGGCGATACAACTGGGACGATCAAGGCATGACACCCACATTCGACCACCTCGTCGCCGAGGCCGAGTCGGTCTCCGTGGACGGATGGGACTTCACCTGGCTCGACGGCCGGGCCACCGAACAGCGCCCCTCCTGGGGCTACCAGCGCCTGCTGGGCGAGCGGCTCGGCCGGGTCCGGTCGGCCCTCGACATCCAGACCGGCGGCGGCGAGGTCCTCGCCGGGGCCGTCCCGGCCGGGCAGCTGCCCCCGCTGATGGCGGCCACCGAGTCCTGGCCTCCGAACATCGACAAGGCGACCCGGCTGCTGCACCCGCTGGGTGCGGTGGTGGTCGCCGATGCCGACGAGCCGCCGCTTCCGTTCGGCGACGAGGCCTTCGAGCTGGTGGTCAGCCGGCATCCGGTGACCATTTGGTGGGACGAGATCGCCCGGGTACTGAGACCGGGTGGCACCTACTTCTCCCAGCAGGTGGGTCCGGCCAGCGTGTTCGAGCTCGTCGAGTACTTCCTGGGGCCGCAGCCGGAGGAGATCCGGCGGGGCCGGCACCCGGACGACGCCGCGGCCGACGCCGCCAAGGCCGGGCTGGAAGTGGTCGATCTGCGCTCGGAGCGGCTGCGGACCGAGTTCCACGACATCGGCGCCGTGATCTACTTCCTGAGGAAGGTGATCTGGATGGTGCCCGGCTTCACGGTCGGCCACTACCGGGACCGGCTGCGCGAGCTGCACGAACGGATCGAGCAGGAAGGGCCGTTCGTCGCGCACACCGCCCGGTTCCTGATCGAGGCCCGCAAACCGGGCTGATCCGGAACGCGGTCATCGGGGGCCGTCCGGCCTCTTCTCGGCCGCGCCTCGACCGCCGCTCGGCGGCTTCTCGGCGGCCCTCCGTTGGCAGCGTGGCGTAGGTCACTCAATTCAGTGCGTAACGAATCGTCTCGGGCACGCGATGAACCGACAGGTGTCCTCGCGCGGCGGCGGAATACCGACCCCCCTCGGGGTGTTGCCGTAGGTCCGCGCGATGATGTCCCGCCCGTCCTTTATCTGTTCGCAACGAGAGGCTCCTTGTGTCGCTCAGCCCGTCCCGTACGTTCCCTCCGGAGATCGCCGAATCCGAGGCCCTGGTCGCGCTCGTCGAGCGTGGCCGCGAGCAGGGTCACATCAACGGTGACGACGTGCGCCAGGCCTTCGAGGCCGGCCGCATCCCGGTGGACCAGTGGAAGCGGGTCCTGCGCAGCCTGAACCAGGTCCTGGACGAGGAGGGTGTGGCGCTGCACGTCAGCGCGGCCCCCGCCGCCAAGACCGCCGCGAAGAAGCCCCGCAAGGCCGCGGCGGCGCCGGCCCGTACCGCCGTGAAGAAGGCGGCCACCCCGCCGCGCCCGATCGGTGCCCGCAAGACCGCTGCCGCCCCGGCCGCCGCGGCGGCGATATCCGCTCAGCCGGACCCGGCCGCCGAGGCCAGCGCCGGCGAGGCGACCGCCACCGCCGCTGCCGAGCCGAAGAAGCGCGCAGTCAAGAAGACCGCCACCGCCGCCGCGAAGAAGACCGCCACCAAGAAGACGGCGGCCAAGAAGACCTCCGCCAAGGACGCCGACGCGGGCGAGACCCCGGAGCTGGAGGGCGAGGACCTCTTCGAGGACCTGTCCGACGACACCGAGGACGACGCCGCCAAGCCCGGTGGCCAGGGCTTCGTGCTGTCCGACGAGGACGACGACGACGCCCCGGCGCAGACCGTCATGGTGGCCGGCGCGACCGCCGACCCGGTGAAGGACTACCTCAAGCTCATCGGCAAGGTGCCGCTGCTCAACGCCGAGCAGGAGGTCGAGCTCGCCAAGCGGATCGAGGCGGGCCTGTTCTCCGAGTACAAGCTGGAGGAAGAGGACGACCACAAGCCGGCCTACCGCCGCGAGCTGGAGATCCTCGTCGAGGACGGCCGCCGGGCCAAGAACCACCTGCTGGAGGCCAACCTCCGCCTCGTGGTCTCGCTGGCCAAGCGCTACACCGGCCGCGGCATGCTCTTCCTGGACCTGATCCAGGAGGGCAACGTCGGTCTGATCCGTGCCGTCGAGAAGTTCGACTACACCAAGGGCTTCAAGTTCTCGACCTATGCGACCTGGTGGATCCGGCAGGCGATCACGCGTGCCATGGCCGACCAGTCGCGCACCATCCGCATCCCGGTGCACATGGTCGAGATCATCAACAAGCTGGCCCGGGTGCAGCGCCAGATGCTCCAGGACCTGGGCCGCGAGCCCACCCCGGAGGAGCTGGGCAAGGAACTCGACATGACCCCGGAGAAGGTCATCGAGGTCCAGAAGTACGGCCGCGAGCCGATCTCCCTCCACACCCCGCTGGGTGAAGAGGGCGACAGCGAGTTCGGTGACCTCATCGAGGACTCCGAGGCGGTCGTCCCGGCCGACGCGGTCTCCTTCACCTTCCTCCAGGAGCAGCTGCAGTCCATCCTGGGCACGCTCTCGGAGCGCGAGGCGGGCGTGGTCTCCATGCGCTACGGCCTGAACGACGGCCAGCCCAAGACCCTGGACGAGATCGGCCGCGTCTACGGGGTGACCCGTGAGCGGATCCGCCAGATCGAGTCCAAGACCATGTCGAAGCTGCGCCACCCGTCGCGCTCGCAGGTGCTGCGCGACTACCTCGACTGAGTCGCCCGAGTCGGCGGAGTCAGCCGGAAGACGGGCCCTCGGGGCGTGAACGGCAGGGAGGCACCCTGCGGAACCAGAAAGGCGTGCTCGCGCCGGATCCGCAGGGTGTCGCACCAGCCGTCCGTGATCACCAGGAGCGGGGCCCCGGGCGGGAAGTCCTCCGCCCGCTGCAACAGGTCGACGGCCGGTTGCAGCACGGTTCCGCCCCGCCCGCGCAGCTTCACCCGGCCCGCGATCTCGCTCGGGGGCAGATAGCCCGCGTCGTACGGCGCCGCGTCGCAGAACACGACGCGGGCGGCCGGTACGTCGCGGGCTTCGGCGTACGAGGCGATGGCGCCCAGGGCCGCACCGAGCAGGGCACGGTCCATGGATCCGGAGGTGTCCAGGACCACGCCGAAGGTGCAGCGGGCCGTCTCCTCGGGCGGGAAGTACCGGCCGGCGCGCGGAATGCCGGGAGTGGACGCCTGCCGGCGGGCCGGGCGGGCGTAGCTGCGGACCGGCTCGGGCCGCGGCACGTACTCGTCGAACCACCGGGCGAGCTTCGCGTCCCAGGGGACGGGCGGGTGGGCCAGCGCGCGGATCTCCTCGATCAGGCCGGCCGGCAGCAGGCCCCGCTCCCCCGCCCGGTGCAGGTCGAAGCCCTGGACCAGGCCGCGGCGGTAGAACTCGTCCAGATCGGAGTACGGGCCGCTCCCCGGATGCGGCAGCGGCTCGCCCAGGATGTCGCCGACCCCCTTGCCGCGCAGGGTGGCCAGGCGCCGCTGCCTGCGCAGGTCGGTGGCGATCCGGTCGTAGACCTCCTCGACCGAGAGCCCGCGCAGCTCCGGGTCGTACAGCAGCCCCTCCGGCATCTCGCCGACGCCCATCTCCACCAGCCACCCGTTGACCACGTAGTCGGCGGCCACATTGTGCAGATAGGGGTCGCGGGCGCCGCAGCGCTCGCCGTGCCGCAGGGCGGCATGCAGCATCTCGTGGGCCAGGATGAAACGCCACTGCGCGGTTTCGAAGGTGCGCAGCGGGTTGATGTAGATCTCCCCGGCGCGCGCGGAGACGGCGGCGATCGAGATCCCCCGGGCGCGGGCCAGCTCGGCGTCGGCGACCACGGTGAGGCCGGCCGCGAGTCCGCCGAGCAGCGGATAGGAGGACACGAACCAGTTCAGGGCGAGGTCCCAGGGCCTGCGCTCCGCTCCCGGTTCCCGTCCGCCGGCGCTGTCCATGGCGGCGGAGACGCTGCGGGTGAGGGACGCGGCGAAGGCGGTCTGCCAGTCCGGCACGGTGTTGCTCCAGTGCCGGTACGGGCGCAGGTACTGGTCCGGTTCATGGCCCGCGGTCCCGCAGTGCTCGAACACGGCGGGGATGCCGTCGCGGCGCCAGCGGGCGGCGAGCTGTTCCTCGTCACCGCCCGGATAGGAGGCGGGGAACGTCTCCGGGGGCCGCCCCGTGGGCACCGTCTGCAGGAAGCGGTTGACGACGACGCAGCGCGCGGCGAGGTCGAAGCGGTCCGGCTGCTCGCGCCCGTCGGCCGTGTCGGCGGGCAGGTGGCCGAAACCGAGGTGGAGCAGGCCGTGCGCCAGCGCCCAGGCCCACTCCTCGGGGTCGGCGAGCCGGGTGGGGTGGGCGTGCAGGATCCCGTTGGAGTCGATGCGGACGAGCCCGTCCCGGGGGCACAGGGCGCAGTCCTTGCTGCGGCAGAGTTCCTGCTCCAGCGCGGCGAAGGCCGGGTTGTGCCGTGCCTTGGCCAGGCCGCGGGTGTAGGCCTCGGCGGCCGGATCGGGCTTGGCCTTCTTCTTCGCCCCGCCCTTGGCGCCGCCCTTGGCGCCGCCCTTGGCGCCCCGCTGCGCGCCACTGCTCACCGGCGGGCCTCGACCAGGCGCGGCATGTCACGTGCGGCCTCGACGAGGAACCAGGCCGGCAGGACGGGCAGGCCGTCGGGGTCGTCCGCGATGACGGTCTGGGCGACCTCCACGGAGATCTCGGCGAGCTGGACCAGGAGCGATTTGGAGCGGTAGGCGAGCTGGCGCACAGCGGGCGAGACGTGCTCCTTCTGCGCCGGCAGCTCCTTGACCAGCCGCCCGCGGAACGCCTCGGCGAGGTAGTAGAGCAGGTCGCGGTCCTGTAGCCGGCTGGGCCAGGAGACGTCGCCCTTCATGATCGCCTCGATGCCGAAGGTGTGCCGGACGATCTTCGCGTAGCCGCAGAAGGAGACCGCGTGGGCCGGGGTCAGCGTGCCGTGCGCGATCACCTTCAGGGTCTGCTCGTCGAGGTCCGGCCCGAAGGAGTGCAGGGCGTCGGAGAGCATGTGCCAGGAGCGCGGGGTGGAGAACGGCTCCTCGGTCTTGGGCGGCGCCGACCAGAGGTGGTCCGGGCGGTCGGTGAGGTAGTCGGTGATCCACGGGTGGATGCCGTGTTCCCCGGCCCAGACCAGCCAGTCGGTGGCCGAGGCGTCCAGGTGGACGTGGGTGAGCCGGTTGACCAGGGCCGAGGCGATGGGGCGGGCGAGCGCGTTGTCGGTGGCCCGGTTGCCCGCGCCGATGACGAGGGAGCCCTCGGGAAGCTCGTAGGAACCGATCCGGCGGTCGAGGATCAGCGAGTAGAACGCCTTCTGTACGTCGGGGGTGGCCGCGTTCAGTTCGTCGAGGAACAGGCAGTACGGCTCGTCGCGGGCGATGGCCTCCGGCGGGCAGAACACGCTCCGCCCGTCCCGGATCTGCGGGACCCCGATGAGGTCCTCGGGCGCGAGCTGGGTCCCGAGCAGGCTGACGCACTCCAGCCCGAGCGAGTCGGCGAACTTCCGCACGAGCGAGGATTTGCCGATTCCCGGCGCCCCCCAGAGGAACACGGGCCGTACGGTGGCGAGTCCGAGCAGCAGTCCGGGGATCTGGGCGGGGGTGACGGTGACGGCAGCCTGCACGAGCGGCGGTGTCCTTCGGGTGGGAGACGGGTCCGGCACACCCCATGGGTGTCTCCGGCACACCCCGTGGGTGTCCGGTGCACCCCATGGGAGCGCACCGGCGGCCCCGTACGCACCCGATTTTCAGCCGAGGTCGACGGTGCCGGTGACGGTGCCGGTGCCGGTGCCCTGGACGGCCGCGCGCTTCCTGCGGGCGGCCAGTACGGCGTACACGAGCACGCCCGCGAACAGGAACAGCACTCCCTGGTACACCGCGGCGTGGCCGGAGCCCGCCACCAGCCACATCGAGAAGCCGAAGGCCAGCACGGCGAGGACGGCATCGCGCACCAGCCGGCCGCGGTGTACCCGGTCGGCCTGCCCGGAGGCGAGGAAGTAGATCTGGGCGGCGGTGGACAGCAGGTAGGGGACGGTCGCCGTGAAGGTGGTGATCAGGACCAGGATCTCGAAGACGCCCTCCGAGCCGGCCGTGTAGTTGTAGACGGTCAGTGCCGAGGCCAGCAGGACCGTCACGACCACGCCCACCACCGGCACCCCACGGCGCCGGGTCTCGAAGGCCTTCGGGAACAGCCCGTCCCGGGCCGCCGCGTACGGGGTCTGGGCGCTCAGCAGGGTCCACCCGTTCAGGGCGCCCACCATGGAGATCACCGCCGCGCAGGCCACCACGGTGCCGCCCCAGGCGCCGCCGAACATGGCGTTGACGGCATCGGTGAAGGGGGCTTCGGAGCCGACCAGCCGGTCGTGCGGGACCAGCCCGAAGACGGCGACCGTGCCCAGCAGGTAGACCAGGGCCGCACCCAGGGTGCCGAGGATCGTGGCCCGGCCCACGTTGCGGCGCGGGTCACGGACCTCGCCGGCGCTGACCGCGGCCGACTCCACGCCGAGGTAGCTGAAGAGCAGGATCGCCGCCGAGGCGGAGACCGCGCCCACCGCGCTCTGGTCGGTGGCCCGGAAGGGCCCGAGGTTCGCCGGGTCGAAGAAGAACAGGCCGCCGACGGCCACCAGCAGCAGTGGGGCGAACTTCAGGACCGTGGCCACCAGCTGTACGGCGCCCACGTACCGGGTGCCCGCCAGGTTGGCGAGGGCGGGCAGCCACTGCACGGCGAGCGCGGCCAGGCACATCGACCAGGAGTGCGCGCCGACGGCCGGGAAGAGCACCGCCAGGTAGCCGACCGCGGCGACGGCGAGCGCCGCGTTGGACACCCAGGTGGTGATCCAGTAGCTGTACGCGGCCAGGAACCCGGCGAAGTCGCCGAAGGCGGCGCGGGCGTACACATACGGGCCGCCGGTCTGCGGGTGGCGCTCGGCGAGCCGGCCGAAGACCAGGGCGAGGGCGATGGCGCCCAGGCTGAGCACTCCGAAGGCGACCAGGCTGATGGTCCCGAACGGGGCCACGGAGGCGGGCAGCAGGAAGATGCCACCGCCGATGATGTTGCCCATGACCAGGCAGACAGCGATGGGGAGGCCGAAGCGGCGGGCGTGCGTGTTGGTGTTGGTGTTGTTGGTGGTGGTGGTGGTCTGCTCGGCCGCCGGCCGAAGGGTGGTGCTGCTCACTGCTGGTGTGCCTCAGGGTGGTATCGGGTGCTGCGGATACGGCGGACGCCACGGTGAGCGGGGGATTGGGTGTTTCACATCGTGGACGGCCGCCATCGTGCGGCACCGCACGGACAGCACCAAATCACCGCTTTTCGTCCTGCGGGAGCGGCTGGAGGGGCGAAAGGCTTCCACCCTCGCGGGCCTGCGGCCGAGAATCCTTCGGCCGCTCCGAGAGGTCCGGGGCGGGCCGGTGCGCTGGGGCGGGGCCGGGGGACGGGGCCGTCGGTTGCGGCGGCAGCCAGCCCCGCAGCACCTCGTGCACCTGCTCCGCGCCCACCATCCCCGCCGGCGGCGGCTCCAGCACCGTCGGCCACATCAGGAACGGATGCCCCTGCTCCCCGCCCAGCCCGCCGTGCGAACCGATCTGCTCCTCGAAGGCGTGCACCTCACCCGTCCCCGGGTGGTACGCGGAATTGACCATGATGTCGGCCACGTGCGGGAAGGAGTCGGTCCGCCGCACCGCCTCCGCCGCCCCCGGCCCGAACACGGCGAGCAGTTTCTCCGCCTCCCCCGGCTCGTCCAGCCGCGCCGAGGCCCCGTCCGGCCCCAGCACCTCCCCGTCGACCAGCAGGAAGCCGATCCCGGGATGGTTGGCCAGGGTGGCCAGCAGCGCCGGGTGCGCGCGGTCGATCTGCTCGCGGGTGGCCCGGCCCGTCACCCCGGGGAACGAGATCAGGCCGAGGTTGCCGGAGGCCAGCACCACCGGGTCGGATCCTTTCTCCTCCTGCCCCCGCACGGCCTCCGGCTCCTCCTCGACCGGCCTGTGCAGGGCCGCCCGGACCGCTGCCCGCGCCTCCGCCCCGCTGTGGGTGCGTCCCGCCCGCCGGGACACCGGCAGCCCGCAGCCCGCCCGGACCAGGTCCTTCAGGGTCAGCCCGTACCGCCCGAGGAAGGTCTCCCCCGGGCTCTGCCCGTGGTCGGACAGCAGCACGATCCGGTAGTCCCGCGGCGCGTGCTCGGCGACCCGGGCGAGCAGCGCCAGACTCCGGTCGAGCCGGGCCAGCACCCGGTCGGTGTCCCGGCCGACGGGCCCCGAATGGTGCGCCACCTCGTCGTACGCCACCAGGTCGGCATAGACCGCGGCCCGCCCGGCCAGCATGTCCCCGATCACCGCCGCCACCACCACATCCCGTTCCACCACGGTGGCGAAGGCCCGGATGAAGGGGTACAGCCCGCCGCGGGACACCCTCGGCCGGCCGTCCCCGCGCCAGCGGGCCCGTAGGCCCTGTCCGATCTCCCGGCCCACCTCGGCCACGAAGGACAGCGCCGTACGGACCGCATTGGCGGGGTCGGAGAAGTACGCGAAGTAGCCCGCCCTGGACCGGTTCCCCTTGCCCCGCCGGGCCGCGATCGACAGCACCAGCGCCAGCTGGCCGGCGCCCCCGCTGAACAGGTTGCCCCGGCTCGCGCCGTCCCGGGACAGCAGGCCGGCGTGACCCACCCGGGCGGCGGCCCGGCGTTGCAGCTCGGCCGCGCTGGTGGGCCGGTTGCAGACCATGATCTCCCCGCTGTCCTTCTCGTACCAGCGGAAGGCGGGCACGTCGAAGGTGGAACCGTGCAGCAGGCCGAGCTGGCTGGCGCCGGTCTGGCTCGACCAGTCCGTCCGCCAGGAGGTGACCCGGTGGCTGCGGTCCAGCCAGTCGGCCACGGTCGGCATCAGTCCGCTGCCCGCCGCCTGGCGCAGCAGCTCGTACCCGACCCCGTCCAGCTGGAGGAACACCACCCCCGGGGTGCTCTCGCCGGCCCCCGGACCACCGGACCGGCCGCGCCGCCGCCTGCGGTCGGCCAGCCGGTACAGCCGCCTCCGGTACGCCTCGTCATCGCGTACGGCCAGCGCCGTCGAGGTCGCGGACGCGACCGCCGACATCACCGCGGCCACCACCACGGCGGTCTGCGGGGCGGCTTCGCCCCGCCCGTCCGGGATCAGGCGGAGCGCGACCAGCAGCAGCGTGCCGTTGAGGAAGAACACCAGCAGGCCCAGCACCAGCGCGGGCACCAGCAACAGGGCCCGCACCAGCACCGGCCACACCAGGGCGCTGAGCAGACCGAAGGCGCCGGCGCCCCAGGCGGCGGCGAGTGCGATCTGGGTGAGGCTGTCGCCGTCGTCGGACTGCAGCCGGAAGTCGGGCAGCGCCCCGGCCAGCAGCAGCATGGTCAGCGTGGACACCGCCCAGACCAGCAGCATCCGCACCAGTGCGCTGCCCGTGGTTCGCCACCGCCCGTGGAGCACGCCGTTCCCACCTCGCCTCACGGCCCGCGCCCCGCCCGCGAGCCCCTCCCCAGCCTCGCACAACGCGGCTGACCGGGCGGTTCGGCACAGGGGCGCACGGCGGCGCCCGGGCGGGCGGACGGGGCGCAGCACTCGACAGGCGCTCAAAACCCGGCGGCGGGTCGGTGGAAACCGGCGGAAAGCCAGAAACGCCCGTCAGAAACTCAGCCCAAGAGCAGACATCGGGGAGATACGTCAGGTGCCGTCGTACCCGGCGGTCGGCATGGACAGCCGCCGGTGCACCTCGGCCTTCATCGCCGAGGTGTAGGCGGGCTCGTCCAGCCCGGCGGTCTCCAGCCGCACCCCGCGCCGCCGGCACTCGGCGGTGAACTCGTCCACCGAACGCAGGGCCCGCTCCAGCACCCGGAGGTTGGGCGCGACGAACAGATCGACCTGCCCTTCGTCGACATCGGCCCAGAGCGCACAGTGGTCGGCCCGCAGCCCGTAGAAGAGCAGCTGCCTTGTGATCACATAGCCCTGGCCGGCGGCCCAGCGGGCGCACATGGCGTGCTGGCTCCGGGTGTCGACGACGAAGGGATCGGCGTCCAGGTGTTCAAGGGGGACCAGGCTGGCGATCGCGGCCACCCGCAGCGCATCCATGCCGCCCGACCCTACTCCGATCGGGCTGCCGGGAGGAGGGTACGGTCGGCCAGTCCCGGCTGGGGCGGAGGCGTGGGCATACGGGCGGACGGGGGTAGCGGCGCGCGGACGTCCGGGCGGACGCCGGGACAGACACACGGGCGGATCGCCCGGCCAGGGCCTAGGCTCGGGGGCAGGTGGGGGCGTCCGAAGGAGGGAGGGGCCGCAGTGCCGGTGGAGGTCACCTGGTGGGGGCATGCCACGTGTACGGTCGAGGACTCCGGAGTACGGCTGCTGACCGACCCCTTGTTCACCCGGCGGCTGGCCCATCTGCGGCGCCGGCGCGGGGCCCTGCCACCGCCGGAGGCCGCCCGGGCGGACGTGGTACTCGTCTCGCACCTGCACGCCGACCACCTCCACCTGCCGTCCCTGGCCCGCCTCGCCAAGGGCACCCGGCTGCTGGTCCCGCGCGGCGCCCGCCGGGCGGTGCCCGGCCTGGCCCGCATCGCCGGGGTCCGCTCCCTGCGCGTCACGGAGGTCTCCCCGGGCGACGAGGTGACGGTCGGCGACGGGGTATGCGTCCGGGCGGTGACCGCCCGCCACGACGGCCGCCGCCTCCCCTTCGGCCCACACTTCTCCCCCGCCCTCGGCTACGTGGTCCACGGCACCTCCACCACCTACTTCGCCGGGGACACCGGCCTGTTCGACTCGATGGCCGAGGAGGTCGGTGCGGTGGACGTGGCCCTGCTGCCGGTGGGCGGCTGGGGTCCGTACCTGGGCCCGGGGCATCTGGACGCGGCCCGTGCGGCCGACGCCCTGGCCGCGCTGGCCCCGACCGCGGCCGTGCCGGTGCACTACGGAACGTACTGGCCCATCGGCATGGACGCGGTCCGGCCGCACGAATTCCACGCGCCCGGCGGGGAGTTCGTACGGCATGCGGCCCGGCTGGCGCCGAAGGTCGCCGTCCGGGCCCCGGAGCACGGCGAGCGGGTGCTGCTGCCGTGATCCCCTTCGCCGAGACGGTGCAGCAGGTCCCGCCGGAAACCACCCAACAGGCGGTCGGCTACCCGGCGTTGTTCCTGCTGGTGGCCCTGGGCGCGCTGATCCCGGTGATCCCGACGGGCGCACTCGTCAGCTCCGCGGCCGTGGTCGCCGTACACCAGCAGCAGTCCCTCCCCTTCGGCGTGCTCCTGGTCTTCCTGGTCGGCGCCGTCGCGGCCTTCCTCGGGGACATCGCCCTCTACTGGCTCGGGCAGCGCGGGGTCCGCTCGCGCAACGGCTCGCGCTGGCTGGCGGCCCTGGAGAAGCGGGCCACCCCGGAACGGCTGGCCCAGGCACAGACCCGCCTGGACGAGCACGGCGTCCTGGTCCTCGTCGTCTCCCGCCTGATCCCGGCGGGCCGCATCCCGGTGATGCTGGCCTGCCTCCTGGCCGGCCTCCCGCTGCGCCGCTTCGCCCGCGGCGACGCCCCGGCCTGCCTGGCCTGGGCCGCCACGTACGGCCTGATCGGCATCCTGGGCGGCGCCCTCTTCCCGGAACCCTGGCAGGGCGTGGCCCTGGCGGTGGCCCTCACCCTCCTGATCAGCACGGCCCCAACCCTCTGGCGCCACCTCCGCGGCACGGCATAACCCCGAGCCTCCGCTCAATTGACCATTTCAGCGGAGCCCTGCAGGAATGCTGCATGCCAGCGCTCAGAGGCTTCATTTATCGAGGGCCGCCGCACCGGCCACTCTGCCGGCCGCGGCCTTGTCACCACAGGCCGCAAGCGCGGCAATCGCGCCGAAAAGCTACGCACACAGGGCGACTGGTCCACGAAGTCCCCGGTGTTCTGGGAGGACGCCGCCACCGACGACATCGGCCTGTAACCGAAACCGCGCACCTGGGGTCCGCTCCCCTCGCACCCCGCACGGTCGACGACCTCACCCCAAGCGTGAAGAACCGCCTACGTGGCATCCAACGCCGACCGCAGATCCTCAACGGCTTCATAGCCGAGACCGGGCTCGCGCTGGAGCCCCCATAGCCCCGTCACCCTGCCCTTTCAACCTCAGCGGCAGCGTTGCCGCCAAACGCCATATGGGCCCCGCCCGGAAGTCATTCCGGGCGGGGCCCATATGCATTGATCTCGACGGTCAGGGTCAGCGTATAGCGAGAACTCACTCACCAGACGGCTACTCGGAAACGTTCAGTCCGATCAGCTCTGGTCGCTCCTCGGGGGCTCCCCAGTCCAAGATCTCACGTAGCTTCATGGACAGGTTCGTGATGTCGACTCGCGAATCACGCAGGTTCACTTCCACAACAGCCGAGATTCCGGGGGACCTCAACTGTTCGCTCGGCAATCAAATAGATCCACTTCACAAAACAGCCTCACAGAGAGAAGTGAATAGAATCCTACGATTCAACAGGGATGTAGGAATCCCATTCGGCGTAATAGGAAATCGCCGCGAACATCTCTTCGACTGTAGGAACTGTTCCATTGCGCCATTCAGACCAGGTCTCGATGACGTCTTTTGCCAGCTGAACCTCAAGGAGGTATCGGAGATTTGGATCTACATTCTCGACCGAAGCGAGACTCAACAACTCTACATTGCTAGCCAGGCTCAAGTGGCCAGCCTGTGGAACGTAGATGATCAGCTCGTCGTCAATCTCGTTAATCGACCTGAGCACAGACTCAAGAGTCACCACAAAAAACCTCTATCCCCATATTTTGAAGCCACCCACTCCACCTGGATGAAGGGCGCCTTGCAGCTGTCCGCCATACCGATGCTGCGAGCGAGGAACAAGTTGCATCACTCCAGCATCAGTCGCATGGTGCCACGTCCAACCAAGACTCGCCGGTGTTGCACTCGTCATACCACCCCTGGGGCCCGGTGTGAGGAATTTCGTTATACCCGGGATCATACTCTCCATACTGGCGGCGAAGGTTGCATCTTGCTGCATTGCCGCATAGAGGCTGCGATTTGCATCCTGAAAATGGAGCGATCGAGGCTTTTTGGGATACGAGGTGGAAGGAAGCTCCATTTGGTAGCCGACAGTGTAGGCGCTACCAGATCCATAGGGCGGAGGACCAGAGCAGGAACAAGGTGAACCGTTCGCATCGACTCCACCACCACAGTTGTGGACAAGGACCGGCGTGACGCCTGCGAGCACATAGTACGTGTGGAGGTCGGCGACCGTGAGGTTGTAGGTGTCCAGGGTGGCTTGGTACGTCCGAACCGCAGCGATGGGAGCGGTAGCGCCCTCGTCAGTCCGGAGGGTCATGCCGGCCTTGAGATCGGCTGCGTCGAGCCAGGCGTGCTCGGATTCCGACCAGAACGGATGGTGGCCAGTGGTCGTCACCACCTTGACCCCGTCGGCCGTCTCCACACTCACGTCGACGTAGGTCTTGTCGTCCTGCGTGTAGATCTCGGCCGTCACGGCCTCAGCCGTGGTTTCCCCCGATTCGGGGTCAGTGGCGATTACTTCGTCACCAACGCGCAGTTCCTCGATCGGCTTGTGGGTGCCATCAGCCAGGAGGACTTCGGTTCCGGCTACGAAACTGTTACGTCCGCAGTCCCCCTTGCGAGCCCCGATCCACGGAGCTCTCGGCCCAGTAAATTGACCACCCTCGCCACCGCCTTCAGAGAAGGCAACCCCGCCTCCCAGCGAGATCATCTTTGCAACGTTGTACTTCAGATCCGCCGGGCAATTCGGGCCGACAGTGTCATAGCATGCACTCGCCACAGCATGATTGACGGTTTGCAGGTTAGTGATGTGAGACTTGTCGGAGAAGCAGGATTCGCTATACCCGCCAGTACACAGCCTGTCAATTTCATTGTAGAAATTCTTGGCGAATGCCACCCGATGCTTCTTGGGCCACTTCGTAGACACGGTGACAGTCGGAAATACGTAGACGCGGCCGTCTTTGTCATAGTCATCGCCAGTCATCTTCTCGACCGAGTTGACGATGTGTTGGTCGAACTTCTCGACGTACCCTCGGGCCGGCTTGTTCTTGCCGTCACCGCCCATGGCTGCATTGATGAGGCCTGTGGGGTCCCAATTGGTTATCGGGTTGCCGTTGGCGTAGGTGTAGCCGTTCATCTGGAGGGGGTCGGCTATGTCGATGAGGGGGTCGACCGAGATGAAGCGGCCCGTGGTGGGGTCGTATTCGCGGGCGCCGATGTGGGTCAGGCCCGTCGTGGTGTCGTCGATGCCGACGCCGAGGAAGGTGTGGTCGCTCGGCCAGCCGGTGGGCTGGGTGCCGCGGGGGTTGCCGTACGGGTCCGACTTGCGGTGGCTGACCGGCTGGCCGGGGCCCTGGTCGATGGAGGTGGTGGCGGTGTTGTGGTGGTCGGTCAGGAGGAGGGAGAGGGAGTGGGCGATGGTCTTGCCGAAGGTGTGGCGGACCGTTGTGGGGGCGCCCGGGCTCGCGTAGTAGCGGCGGGCGTCGATCGCCTTGCCCGAGGCGTCGACCGTGATCTCGGATTCGCCGAGGTAGAGGGTGCGGGTGGCGCCGGTGTCCTCGATCAGGCGGTTGCCCGAGGCGTCGTAGAGGTAGGTGGTGGTGTCGGTGAGGTTCCACTGCTGGGCGGCGCCGGCCGTGCACGGGGCGAGGGTGAGGTCGGTGCCGTCGGTGGGGTTCGCGCCCGGGACCTCCACGCAGGTGCCGGTGGCCGGGTGGTGGAGGGTCTTGTCGCCCGTGCGGTGGACGAACTTCTGGCTGCTGCCGCCGTTGCAGGCGGACAGGGTGACGGCACCGCCCGTGGAGGTGGCGCACTTGCCGAGGACCTGGAGGGTTTCGCCGGTCAGGCGCCACTGCTGCGCCTTGGTGTCGTTGCAGGTGTGGAGCTGGACCGGGGTGCCGTCGGCCGTGGCCCCGGACTGGACGTCCAGGCACTTGCCGGACAGGCCGATGACCGGGAAGGCGCCGATGCCGGGGCTGTCGGCGGAGGTCAGTTTGTTGCGGCGGTCCCAGGTCAGGTTCTGGGTGTCGCCGCCGATGGTGCGGCGCGTGGTGTTGCCGACGCTGTCGTAGCCGTAGGTGGAGACCGACTCGACTGTCGAGCCCGGCTTCCTGGTCGTCGTCTTCACCGTGGTGAGGGCGTGGGGCTGGGTACGGGTTGTCGCCTGGGTTCCGTTGTTGGTGACGGTGACGCCGTACTCGTAGTCGTACGTGTCGTCCAGGGCCTCGCTGGTGAGGTCCTTGTCGGTCAGCTTGGTGCGGTTGCCGATCTTGTCGAACTCGTACTCGTGCCAGAAGCCGTCGCCGTCCCGGCCGGCCGTGACGGTGGACGTGGAAGGAGCGGAGCAGTCCGTCCGGCCCGTCCAGGCCTTCCGCAGCTGGCCCATCGGGTCGTACGCATAGCACTGCCGGTCGGTGCGGTCGGGGGTGTCGCCGGGCCGGCGGTCGGTGACGGAGGTGATGTTGCCGACGTGGTCGTAGGCGTAGTTCAGCTCCGAGATGCGGTGCGGGGCCGTTTCGCGGTCGGTGTACGAGGTGGTGAGGCGGCCCGTGCTGGGGTCGTGGAAGTTCGTGGTCCACACCCGCTCGGGTGCGTTGCCCGAGGCGGTGCGCAGGACCTCGCCGAACGGGCTGTAGACGGTGTCGGCGGTGTACCAGGACAGGCCGGACAGGGTGAGCGGCGATCCCTCGCCGTCGTAGCGGGTGACCAGCCGCTCGGCGGCCAGGCCGCCCGGAGTGGCCGGGAGGGTGGTCGACTGCACCTTGCCCGTGCGCGTGTAGCCGGTGCTGTAGGCGTAGCTGCCGGCCAGGCCCTTGGTGGCCGGGGTGTCCGGGATGGTGATCTTGCTGCCGGTGGGCCGGTACTCGGTGTCGTAGCCGGTCACCTCGCTGGTGAACGCCTTGCCGTTGTCGTCGTACCGGGTGGACGCGACCGGGTGGCCCTTCGCGCCCGGGAGGGTGTCGAAGGTCCAGGCCGCCACGAGCTTGCCGTTCCAGGCGTCGTCGCGCAGCGCGACCTTGCGCCCGAGGACGTCGTACGTGTGGTGCTGGGCGCGGCCCGTCTCGTCCCGGGTCCAGGTGAGCTGGTCCAGCTCGTTGTAGGCGAACTCCGACCGGCCCATGTCCGGGTCGGTTGACGTCTTCTTCCGGCCCCGGGCGTCGTAGGTGTAGGTCCAGTCGTTGCCGGCCGCGTCCGTGACCTTGATCAGCTTGCCGCGCAGGTCGTAGGCGTAGCCGGTGTCGTTGGCGGTGGTGAGGTCGGTGGCCGTGTAGTGCTGGATCTTCGAGGTGCGGCCGAGTGCGTCCGTCCAGGTCTTCACGGCCCGGCTGCCCGGGACCGGGGCCAGACCGCTCGCCGACATGCCCGTCCGCGCGACCGTCCAGTCGCCGCCGTACTGGTTCGTGCTGGAGTACTTCGCGGTGTCCCGGTGGAAGGTGGTGACACGCACCGGCCGGCCGAGGCCGTCGTAGGCGGTCTGGGTGGAGTTGGGAACGGAGAAGTCGGACCGGTAGACGAAGATCTCGGCCCTGGGCTCGCCCTCCGCGTGGTAGCCGTTGTTCGTCCGCCTGGTGCTGCCGTCCTGGTTGTAGAAGAAGTCGCTGACGATCCGGCCGCCGCCGACGCCTTCCTTCTGGGTCTGGAGCGGGCGCAGCAGCCCGTCGTAGATCGCGATCGAGTCCTCGTACGTGCCGTTGTCGCGCAGCACGCTGGAGGTGACGGCCGGAGGCTTCTCCGCCTCGATCTGATAGCCGAACCTGTACGCGGGGTCGTCGGTGGCCGGCTTCTGGGACGGGGTCCAGACCTTGACCGAGCGGCCGAGGTGGTCGTACTCGGTGGTGACCGTGCGGCCGTTGGCGTCCGTGGTCTCGAGGGCGCTGCCACGGCCCGGGTCGGACTTCGTCGTGGTGGTGTGGCCGGCGGCGTTCGTGACGGTCGTGGTGAAGGCCGGGCCGGTGGCCGGGGTGAAGGAGGTGGAGGTCGCCGACTTGACGCGGTTGGGCATCGGGTCACTGGAGCTGTTGGGCAGGAAGTAGACCTTGGGAAGGTCGGTGCTGAGGCTGCCCTGCGCGTCCTTCTTGGTACCGAATCCGTCGCGCTGGATCGAGTCGAGCCACAGCGGGGGGTGGGTGTCGGTGCGCTGCGTCGGGAAGGAGTGGGTCAGGGTCCACTGATCGACCTGGGACAGTGCCGTGGAGCCCGGGGTGCGCTGTGCGAAGGTCTTGACCTGTTCCAGGCGCTGGCGCGACCAGAACGTGGGGGCACCGGTGTAGCAGTTCTTGTCCGTGAACTTGCAGTTGAGGGTGGACGGTGTGTCCCACCAGACCTGCTTGTCCTCGTAGTTCGTCGATTCGAACTTCTTGATGTCGCACCGGCCGTCGACCGGCTCGAGGCAGCGTTCACCGACGTTGAACTCGACCTTGGCGGCCGGTGCGCCGCTCAGGGCGTTCGCGCGCAGCCCGTAGAGGATCCGGGTCGGGTCTCTGGGCGGTCCGCAACGACGGCCGGCAGCGGCTCGTGGCCGGTGGCAGGACCAGTATCGGAAACGAGTCCGGTTACGACACCGCGGACGGCTGGAAGAGCTTCAGAGGCATCGGCTGACACTGCTTGGCAGGGGCAATTCAAGGCGCCCGGCGGGGGGACGAGTCCCCCGGCCGGGCGCCTTGCGTGGATGTGGAGCCTGGTCCCCTACAGAACCCCCGACCCACCGATCGCCAGGTCCCAGAGGTTTTCGCGGGGGAGGCCGGCCGCGGTCCAGGCCGCGTGGGTGCGGTGGAGGGGTTCCAGGACCGGTTCCGCCGAGAGGACGAACGTGGCCCAGTGCATCGGGGCCATCCGCTCCGCGCCCAGGTCGAGGCAGGCCTGCACCGCCTCCTCCGGGTCCGCGTGGACGTCCCTCAGCCACCACCGGGGCGCGTACGCGCCGATCGGGAGGAGGGCCAGGTCGATGCCCGGGTGGCGGCGGCCGATCTCGGCGAACCAGTGGCCGTAGCCGGTGTCCCCGGCGAAGTACACCTTCTTCTCCGTCGCGGTGTCCGTCAGGGCCCAACCGCCCCACAGGGTCCGGCAGGTGTCCAGCAGCGACCGCTTCGACCAGTGGTGGGCGGGTACGAAGTCGAAGCGGACGCCGCCCAGTTCGGCAGCCTCCCACCAGTCCAGCTCGGTGACCCGGGTGAACCTGCGCCGCCGGCACCAGCGGCCGAGGCCGGCCGGGACGAACAGCGGGGTGTCCCGGGGCAGCCGCTTGAGGGTGGGCGCGTCGAGGTGGTCGTAGTGGTTGTGGCTGATCACCACCGCGTCGATGGGCGGCAGTTCCTCCCAGCGGACCCCGACCGGAGTCATCCGCGCCGGAGTTCCGAGGATCCGCCGGGACCAGACGGGGTCGGTCAGCACGGTCAGTCCGCCGATCCGGATCACCCAACTGGCGTGCCCGGCCCAGGTGACCGACACCGTTCCGGGGGCCGCCACCGGCAACGGGGCGGGCTCGTACGGCAGATCGGGGATTCCGCGGAGCCCTTCCGGCCCGGGCCGGAAGGCGCCTTCGCGGGCGAGCCGGGCGAACTCCCGTACGCCGCCCGGCAGCGGGTTGGTCAGCCGGTCCGCGAAGGACCTCGGCCAGGCACGGACCTCCCCAAGCGGGCGCAACTCCCCCGGCGGCGCCCCCGGCGGTGCCATCGGCGGCACTCCCGGTGCCCGTACCGCATGCGCCGGGGCGGACGGGACAGCCGGGACCGGCAGTACCCCCGCCCCACGTCCCAGTACCGCCTGGCGGCGCAGCAGCCCCGCGGCAGGTCTGGTGGCGGCGGGCTGCGCCGACTGGGCGGCAGCCATGTCGCCGGGGTGTACCGCCGTACGGTGCGCAGTGTCGCACCGGTCCGTCTGATCCCTCATCAGCAAGGCTCCGTTCGCCGGGGACACAGGGTTTGTCGCGTCTGCTGGTCACGTCAACTCGTCGGCGGACCGCTCGTCAGGTCCGCCGTCACTCACCGGCCGGGTCCCCGCCCGTCGACCAGGACCTCCGCCAGCACCGCCGCCAGCGCCGACAGCTCCGCCCGTACGTGCGGCAGCCCGAGCGGGTCCCGGGCCCCGAGCGCGGCCAGGCGTTCCTCCTCCGTCGCGCCCAGCAGCGGCCCGGTCGACAACCGGAAGCGCAGGGCGCCCAGTTCGTCCGCGAACCGCTGCCCGCCGGGGGCGGGCGCGCCCAGCCGGCTGCCGAGCCAGTCCTCGAGCTCCATCGCGTCGCCCACGCCGCGCCGGGCCAGGCCCGCCCGCAGGGGGGTCAGGTCGACGTACAGGTGCCGGCCCGCCTGCGGGGGCCGGGCCAGCGCGCCCGCCGCCAGCAGTACCTCGTGCGCGGCGGTGGCGACCGCCCCGTACAGCTGCGCCGCGACCCGGCCGCGCGCGGCCACCGGCTCGGGCTCGTCCAGCGCGTACGCCGCGGCAGCCGCGACCGGACCCGCCACCACCGCCGCGGTGGCGGTGAGCACGTCGAGGGTGCGGGCCCTCAGCCAGGTACCGCGCGGGGTGCCGGGGAAACGGGCGATGCCCGCCGGCCAGCCGGCCGGCAGCAGTGCCCCGGCCAGGTCGGCCAGGACCGCGACCTGCCCGGGCAGCATTTCGGCCGGGCTGAGGACCAGCGTGTCGTGCGGCCGGTGCACGGTATCCCGCCAGGTCTCGTCGGCGACCACGAACAGCCCCTCCGACTCGGCCGCCTCGCAGGCCTCGCGCAGCAGCTCGGGCGGAACGACCGTCCCGGTCGGGTCGTCGACCGTACTGAGCAGCAGCAGCCGCGGATCCCCGCCCTCGGCCCGGACCCGCCGTACGGTCTCCAGCAGGGCCCACGGATCCGGCACGCCGCCGCACTCCGCGGGGGTCGGCACGTGATACGCCCGCCGCCCGAGCATCCGCACCTGCGGGGTCCACCAGGCCGGGCAGGGCCTGGGCAGCAGCACATCGCCACCGGAGGCGGCCAGCAGGGCGAGCAGGAGTGCGGGGGCGCCGGGGGCGGCGGCGACGTCCTCCGGGGTGGTGGGCAGGCCGCGCCGCTCCCAGTACCGGCAGGCGGCCTCCCGGACGGCCGGGCCGCCGCCGGGCGGCTCGGGCGCGGCCCGGCCGGCCGCACCGGCCAGGACGGCGCGCAGTTCGGGCAGCACGGGCAGGCCCGGTTCGGGGGCAGGGGCGGGCGGGCCGTAGCGGACCGGCCCGTGGCCCTCCGGTGCCGTGCGCTGCATCCCCTCCACCGCCTCTGTCTCCTCGTCCTCCGCAGAGCCCTGAACCCTGCCGCTTCCGCCTGCTCGCGCCCTGCCGCTTCCGCCTGTCCGCGGCCTGCCGCTTCCGCCTGCCGCGTCCGCCGGCGCTTGCGCCCGGCCCGCCCTGGGCCGTCTGCCACCCACCCCCCGCACTGCCTTTATACGGCCGTTTGGGCTGATACGCCCCTCAGAGTCGCTCAAGGCCCGTCCAGGCCCGGTCGAGGTGCCCTCAAGAGGCCCGGCCGAGCAGGGCGAGCAGCCGGGTCTGGGCATCCGCCCCGGCCGGGATCTCCAGGGGCGCGGCGAACATGCCGCTGGCCGCGAGCCCGTCCGCGTACGGCATGACCTCCTTGATCGAGAACTCGACCAGCCCGTCCGGCAGCCGGTCGTCGGCACCGATGGCCCGGGAGAGGTCCCAGGCGTGCACGACACAGTCGGCGGTCAGTTCCGAGCAGTACTCCGAGCCGAGCGCCGGACCGTACGACAGCCGGACCGTGCGGTCCAGCGCCCCGGGCTCGGCGAAGGCGGCGTGCGAGGCCGCGGCGGCCCGGTCCCAGGCGGCGGCCGGGTCGGCGCCGAGCAGATCCCCGTCGAGCGCATCGCCGACGTCCGCGACGGTGCGGCCCTCGGTGACCAGGGGCCGGATCCAGAGCTGTTCACCGGTGACGTGGTTGACCAGGTCCCGCACGGTCCACTCGGTACAGGGCGTCGGCGCACCCCACTGGTCCTCCCGGACGGCGTGCACCCGGTCGCCGAACAGGCGCAGGGCCTCGGCGTGCTGTTCCAGCAAAGCGTCCTGCTGAGTTCCACTTCCTCCCACGGCTCCCACCGTCCTCTCGCCCGGCTGAGTCCCCCTTGAGCCCACTGTCACCCACTGTCCTCGCCCCTCGACTGCCCTGCCAGCGACCACCCCAACCCATCGCGAACCTCCTTTGCCCATACGGGTGCTGTCCACATTTCAATACGCCTATCTCACATCCCGACATGATCCTCTACGGTGGTAACACCGCTTCGACGAGGACCCGACGCCCCAGGAGTGCCGCGATGAACCACGCCCGCGAAACCGCCGTCTACACCCACGGCCACCACGAGTCGGTGCTGCGCTCGCACCGCTGGCGGACCGCCCGGAACTCCGCCGCGTACCTGCTGGGCGAGCTGCGCCCGGGCCTGTCCGTCCTGGACGTGGGCTGCGGCCCCGGCACCATCACCGCGGACCTGGCGGAACTGGTGGCTCCGGGCGGCCGGGTGGTCGCGGTGGACGCGGCGGCGGACGTGGTCGCACAGGCCCGGACGTACGCGGCGGAACGCGGCCTGACCGGCATCGAATTCGGCACCGCGGACGTGCACGCCCTGGACTTCCCGGACGACAGTTTCGACGTGGTCCACGCGCACCAGGTGCTCCAGCACGTGGGCGATCCGGTGCAGGCCCTGCGCGAGATGCGCCGGGTCTGCCGTCCCGGCGGCATCGTCGCGGCCAGGGATGCGGACTATGCGGCGATGACCTGGTACCCGGCGGCTCCCGCCCTGGACGACTGGCTGGACCTGTACCGGCGGGTGGCCCGCGCGAACGGCGGCGAGCCGGACGCGGGCCGCCGGCTGCTGTCCTGGGCCCGGGCGGCCGGCTTCACCGAGGTCCGGTGCACGGCCACGGCGTGGTGCTACGCCACGCCGGAGGAGATCTCCTGGTGGACCGCGCTGTGGGCGGACCGTACGACGGCCTCCTCGTACGCCGGGATCGCGTCCGGGGGCGGCCATGCCACGCCGGAGCAGCTGGCGGCACTCGGCACGGCGTGGCGGACGTGGGGAACCGAGCCGGACGCCTGGTTCTCGGTCCTGAACGGCGAGATCCTCTGCCGCGCCTGACCGCCACCGCCACCACCACGCCTCCACGCCACCACACCGGCAGGTCGCTCCGGCATGGCCGCGCTATCGCGGGCGCATCCGGAAGTCGTAGCGGCTCGGGAGGGGGGCATCAGTCAGCGTGGACCAGATTTCGGAGAGGACCTCGTCGCCCTCGCGGAGGTCGGGGACCTCTATGCCGTCCTCGAACAGCCGCCGGGCGGCGGCCACATGGCCCTCCGCGACCAGCAGCCGCGCCGCCAGCAACCGGAAGCGGCCCTGCTCGCGCTGACCCGGCCGGAGCCGGTCCCAGATCTCCCGCGCCTCCCGGGTCCGGCCCGCCGCCAGCTGTGCGGCCATCGCCTCCTGCCCCAGGGCCGCTTCGGCGGCCGGCCATGCCCCGCCGTCCCGGCCGTCTCCGTCCCGGCACTCGGCCATCAGATCGGCGAAGGCCTCCGCGTAGCGCTCCGCGGCCCGGCCGGAGTCGCCCGCCAGTCCGTCGGCCACCGCCAGACAGCGCAGCAGCGGCCACCGGGCGGGGGCGAGGGCCAGGCCCCGTTCCCAGCTGCGGACCGCCTGGGCCACATCGCCCGCGTGCCATTGGGCGACACCCAGGTGGTACTCCGTCAGCGGGTCGGCGGGGGCGGTCTCCAGCATGTCCCGCCAGTGCGGGGCGACCAGGCTGGGGCCCGGCGGGGCGGGGCGCTCCGGGGCGGGCAGCGCGCCGCCGCGCCAGAGTTCCAGCCAGGGGCGTTCTACCTCGCCCACCTCCGACTCCTCGAAGGGGGTGCCGGGCAGCTTGAGGCCCCCGCACAGCACCTCCAGGGCGCCCCAGCCCGATCCGGTGGCGAGCCGCTGTTCCGGTTCCCGGTCGGCGTACGGGCGCCAGGCCGCGTAGGCCGCCTCCACCCGCTCCCGGGGCAGGGCCGCGCCCAGGGCCCGCTCGGCCTCGCCGCGGGCCGCGGGCCAGTCCGCGCCGTGCACCGCGGCGGGGTCGGCGGCCAGCGGCCCGTACGCCTCCAGCCAGCTGAACTCGGCCCCGGCTTCCAGGCGTACGTGCTCCAGCTGGGTGCGGGCCAGGCCCGCCTGGATCTCCGCATAGCCGGGGGTGCCCGGCTCGGTCAGCCATTCCTGCCAGCGCCGCCCGCCCCGGCCCGCGCCCCACACGAACAGCTTCCGGCCGCGCAGCAGCGCGGTGGAGGTCTGCACCAGTCCGCGCCCCTCGGTGTCCAGCGCGGCGATCCAGGGCCTGTCCGCGTCCTCGGCCGGCTCGTAGAACCAGTCGGCCGGGTACTCGCTGTGCAGCGGGTACGTCCGGTCCGCGCCCTCCCACTCCGGCACCGGCACCCGGCGGAGGCTGCGTTCGCAGCCGAAGTGCCAGGCCCGGTCGGCGGGGGCGAGCACCCGGGTGCCGGGGGTCTCGGGGACGGCGATGTTCGACCACCAGTAGACGGGCGCGGGCCGCTCGTGCGGGTTGCGTACGCGCACTCCGACGTACAGGAACGGGGAGGCGTCCGGCAGCCACAGATCCACCTGGAACGGCAGGTTCCGCAGGCGTTCCCACTCCCAGAGCCGGACCATCGTGCCGCCGTCGGGGGCGGGCACCAGTGCGGCGTGCAGGGGTGCGCAGGACAGGGTGGTGTGGCCGGTCGCGCCGATGTTCCATTCGACGCCGCCGGAGAACCAGGCTCCGTTGAGGGCGAAGGCGGCGGGCTGGAACACCGGGTTGCGGTAGAGGAGTTCCCGTTCCGGTTCCTCTCCGGTGGGCAGTTGGACCAGGGAGTGGAGCCGGCCGCCGAGGCCAGGCAGCACGGTGGCTCTGAGGTGCTCGTTTTCCAGCACCACGGCCTCGAAGCCGGTCTCCGCCCGCTCCCGCCGGTATCCGTCGTTGAGCCGCACGGGCAGCAGCGACCGCAGCGGCTCGTAGCCGATCTGCCGGACCATGTCGCGGGGCAGGCCGGCGCGGGCCCGTTCGTCGAGTACGTGCACCTCGTCGAGGACGCGGAGCGGCGGCAGCGGATTCTCGGGGCCGAGCGGGGCGGCGGGGAGCGTGACGACGGCGCGACGGACGGTGGTGGCCATGGGGGAATGGAACACTCCGCGAGGACCGGAGAACAAGGGCCCTGCGAAGGCCCGCCCCGGCCGGGGCCCGGGCCCCGGCCGGGGCCAACGGGTCAGGGTGCGGGGAAGGCTCCGGCCACCAGGTCCGCCAGCAGGGCTCCCGCACTCCCGTCCGGGTCGAGGTCGGGGTCGTAGATGGTGACGTTGAGCCCCACGCAGCGCGGCGATGCCACCAACGCGTGCAGCAGTTCGGCCAGTTCGGCGGGGAGCAGGCCGCCCGGGTCCGGGCTGTCCACGGCCGGCATCACGCTCGGGTCGAGCACGTCGGCGTCCAGGTGCACCCAGAACCCCTCGGTCACCGGGGGGTGCAGCCCGTCCAGCGCGGCCTTCGCGACGGTCGCGGGGCCGCGCTCGCGGATCTCCCCGACGGTGGCGGTCCGGATGCCGAGGGCGCGCAGCTCGGCGAGGTCCGGGTCCCCGTCGCGTACGCCGAAGATCCGTACGTCCTCGTCGCGGAGGTACGGCGAGAGCCCCTCGATGTCGGCGAGGTCCCGCTGCCCGCGCCCGGTGGCGATGGCCAGCTCCTCTCCGCCGGCGGCCCCGACCGGGCCGTTGACGGCGGTGTTGCCGGCGTGCCGGAAGTCGGCGGAGCCGTCGATGGCCGCGAGACCGTACCGGCCGAGCCGGCGCATGGCCAGGGAGGCGCCGAGCTGGATGGAGCAGTCCCCGCCGAGCACCACGGGGAACTCACCGGTGCGCAGGTGGCGCTCGATGCGGTCGGCGAGCGTGACGGTGTACGAGGCGAGGAGGTCGGCGTGGAACACCCCGTCTCCGGGCTGCCAGCTGCCGCGGTCGTAGCGGGGCGGCACCACGACCCCGCCCTCCCGGGCGCCGAGGCGTGCCGCCAGCCCTTGTTCGCGCAGGGCCCCGGCCAGCTTGTAGACGCCGGGCACGGTTCCCGGGGCGGGCGGCTTCAGGCCCAGGTTGGAGGGTGCGTCGACGAGTACGAGCGTTCTCATGCACCCACTATGCCGGACCGCCCGGACCGCTGCCCGGCCCCGCCGGGTCGGTGGGAACCACCGCGAACGCCTCGATCTCCACGAGGAGTTCGGGACGGAACAGGGCCGAGACCTGGACCGCCGAGGATGCGGGGAGCCGGTCGCCGGGGATGACTGCGTCACGGGCGGCCCGGACGGCCGGAAGGTCGGCCACATCGGTGACGAAATACGTCAGCTTCACCACGTCCTCGAAGGTTGCGCCGGCCGATGCCAGGCACCTGCGGAGGTTTTCGAACACCTGCCGGGCCTGCGCGGCGGCGTCGCCGGGGCCGACGACGGCGCCGCGCTCGTCCAGGGCGCACTGCCCGGACACCGCGATGAACCGGCCGGTGCCCCAGGTGACATGGCTGTAGCCGGTGCCGGGGCTGACGCCCTCGGGGGCCGGGATCCGGGTGATGTGATCACTGCTCATACGCCCCGATCCTGCCAGGGCCGGCCGGGGGCCGGCCCAAGCGGGTCGGTCCGGCTCGGCCGGGCGGGCGCCCGGCCGAGCCGGACCGGCCGGGTGCCGGTCCCGACGGGCCCGCTCCGGGCACAGCCCGCCGACCGCTTCTAGACGGATGGGCCGGGCCGGCGGGCCGAGGGAACCGCCCGGCCCGGCCAAGGCCGGGCCGGCGGCCGGGCCCGGGTGGGGTTCAGCCGCGGAAGCCCAGGAGGCCGTGGAGGGCTGCGCCGCCCGCGGACTGCGGGAGGGCGCGGGTGGTCGGGGTGGGTTCCGGGGCCGGCTGGGACGGGCAGGTCGCGTCCGCGGCCCGGCCCGAGCCGAGGTAGGCCGCGACCTTCTCGTCCAGACACTTGTTCCCGCTCAGCGCGACCCCGTGGTTGCCGCCGCCCTGCTCCACCAGCAGGGCCGAACCCGCCAGCTTCTGCCGCATGCTCACCGCGCCCGCGTACGGAGTGGCCGCGTCCTCGCTCGCCTGCACCAGCAGGGCCGGCGGGAGTTCGGTGTTCGTGATGTCCGGGGCCTGGAGCTGCTCGGTCGGCCAGAACGCGCACGGCGCGTTGTACCAGGCGTTGTTCCAGGTCATGAACGGCGCCTTGGCATGGGTGGCCCACATGTCGCGCCGCCACACGTTCCAGTCCCTCGGCCAGGCCGAGTCCCGGCACTGCACCGCGCTGTAGACGCTGTAGCTGTTGCCGGCCGCCGGGTCGACCGCGCCGAACCGCTCGTACGCGGCGACCAGCGGCTTCGGGTCCTTGCGTACCGCGAACGCGGCGAACGCCTCGGCCAGGTTGGGCCAGTAGCCGTTGTAGTAGCCGCCCGGCAGGTAGGTGTCCTCCAGTTCGGCCGGGCCGACCTTGCCGCCGGCCGGGGCGGCGCGCAGCGCGTCCCGCATCGCGTACCAGCGTTCCTCGACGCGGGCCGGGTCACTGCCCAGCCGGTACTTCGCGTCGTACCGCGCCACCCACGCCAGGAAGGCCTTGTGGCGGGCGTCGAAGGCGATGTCCTGTGCCAGGTTGTCCTGGTACCAGACGCCCGACGGGTCGACGACGGAGTCGAGGACGAGCCGGTGCACCCGCTTGGGGTGCAGCTTGGCGTACACCGCGCCCAGGTAGGTGCCGTACGAGTAGCCGAAGTAGCTGATCCGGGGGGCGCCCAGGGCCTGGCGGAGGAGTTCGATGTCGTGGGCTGCGGCGACGGTGCCGATGTGCGGGAGGACATCGCCGTGCCGGTCGGCGCAGGACTTGGCGAAGGCGCGCACCCGGTCGAGGTTGGCCGCTTCGTCGGCCGCCTGGTACGGCACCGAGTCCGGGCGTACGGGTGTGAAGTGGCCGGGCCCGCAGTCGAGGGCGGGCTCGCTGCGGCCGACGCCGCGCGGGTCGAACCCGATGACGTCGTACTGGGCGGCCACGCTCTTGGGCAGCGCGGAGGCGATGTACCCGGCCAGGGCGCGGCCACTGCCGCCGGGACCGCCGGGGTTGACCAGCAGCGGGCCCTGGGACTTCGCGGCGGTGTGCGGGACCCGGGTGAGGGCCAGCGAGATCTTCCGGCCGCCCGGCTGCGCGTGGTCGAGGGGGACGCCGAGGGTGGCGCACTGGAGGGTCGGGTAGCGGGTGGTCGCGCAGTTCGTCCACTTCAGGCCCGCTGCCGCGGTGGGCGCCGCGGGGGCGGCGGCGGTGACCGGGCTCGTCAGGGCGGTGGCGGCGGTGGCGATCGACAGCAGGACGGCGGCCCGCTTCTTGAAGGGGATCGTGCGGGAACGAGGGGGGATCATGAGGTGGCCTCCCGGCAGAGGGTTCTGGGCGGAATCGTCCCGGAACCCGCACCCGGAAGACGGGATTGGCCTGCTCATTGGCCCGATCTGATGACGCTTCCGATGACTATTCCGATCATTGGCCGGGCGCCGGCGGGGTCACAGCAGGGTCAGCTGGGTGGGCCCGGCCGGCAGCGGCGCGGCGGGGCGTTCCGGCAGCACGGTCTTCCGCGCCGCCCCGCGCCCGCCCGGCCCGATGCCGAATTCGGCGGCCAGTTCGTGGACTTGCCGGGTGATCCGGCGCTGGTACCAGGTCGGCGCGTAGGCCCCACCCGCGTACATCCGTTCGTAGCGTTCGACCAGCCCGGGGTGGTGGGCGGCCAGCCAGGCCGTGAACCACTCGCGGGCGCCCGGCCGCAGATGGAGTACGAGGGGTGTCACGGAGGTGGCTCCGGATTCGGCGATGGCCCGCACGGCGGCCCGCAGCTGCTCCGGTGCATCGCCGAGGAAGGGGACCACCGGGGCCATCAGCACCCCGCATTCGATGCCGTGCTCGGTCAGGGTCCGTATGGCGTCCAGCCGGCGGGCGGGTGACGGGGTGCCGGGTTCCACGGTCCGCCACAGGGCGGTGTCGGTGAAGCCGACGGAGACGGAGATGCCGACTTCGGTGACCTCGGAGGCCTGCCGCAGCAACTCCAGATCGCGCAGGATCAGCGTCCCCTTGGTGAGGATGGAGAAGGGGTTGGCGTGGTCGCGGAGCGCCTCGATGATCCCGGGCATCAGGCGGTAGCGGCCTTCGGCGCGCTGGTAGCAGTCGACGTTGGTGCCCATGGCGATGTGTGCGCCGGTCCAGCGGCGGGAGCCGAGCTCGCGGCGGAGCAGGTCGGGGGCGTTGGTCTTGACCACGATCTGGGAGTCGAAGCCGAGGCCGGTGTCGAGGTCGAGGTAGCTGTGGGTGTTGCGGGCGAAGCAGTAGACGCAGGCGTGGGTGCAGCCGCGGTACGGGTTGACGGTCCATTCGAACGGCATCCGGGAGGCGCCGGGGACCCGGTTGAGGAGGGACCGGGCGCGGACCTCGTGGAAGGTGATCCCGCGGAATTCGGGGGTGTCGAAGGTACGGGTGACCACGGCGTCCGTGCCGAACAGGGCGGCGGGTCCGGCGGTCGGGTTGTCCCAGCGCATGGCGTCTCCTCGGTTGCTCCGAACCGAGAATAGAACAAATGTTCCCATGATCGTGCGGGACGCGCCGCGGGGCCCGGCCCGCACCGCCCGCACGGCCCGGATTTGGGCGGTCGCCCCGGAGGTGATTGGCTTGCCGCCGCAAGAGCGTTCACGACTGCTGGAGGAACAGGTATGGCGCAGGTCGAGGCCACCACGGAGCGGATCATCGCGGCCGACGCGGAGACGGTGTTCGACGCGCTGGCGGACTACACCGGCACCCGCGGCAAGCTGCTCCCCGAGCACTTCAGCGAGTACGAGGTGCGCGAGGGCGGCGACGGCGAGGGCACCCTCGTGCACTGGAAGCTGCAGGCCACCAGCAAGCGCGTACGGGACTGCCTGCTGGAGGTCACCGAGCCCTCCGACGGCCGGCTGGTCGAGAAGGACCGCAATTCCTCCATGGTCACCACCTGGACCGTCACCCCGGCCGGCGAGGGCACCTCCCGGGCCGTCGTGACCAGCGTCTGGAACGGGGCGGGCGGGATCGGCGGCTTCTTCGAGCGCACCTTCGCCCCCAAGGGCCTGGGCCGCATCTACGACAGCGTGCTCGCCAACCTGGCCGCCGAAGTCGAGTCCTGAGCCCCGCGGTTCACCGCCGGAGCCGGTCTCACCGGTTCGAGTGATTTCGCGGCCCGGCCCTGCCGGGCCGCGCGCCACGCCGAAGAGCCCCTGGGCCCCCGCCCGCCCCCTGGATAGGCTGGGGCATCCGTGCTGTCGACCGGCGGCGCACACCCGCACCCGGGGGGCCTGATGAAGATCCTCGTCTCCGCCGACATGGAGGGCGCCACCGGCGTCACCTGGCCCGCCGACGTGCTGCCGGGGACTCCGCAGTGGGAGCGCTGCCGCTCCCTGTTCACCTCCGACGTCAATGCCGCCGCCCAGGGCTTCTTCGACGGCGGTGCCGACCGGGTGCTGGTCAACGAGGCGCACTGGAGCATGCGCAATCTGCTGCTGGAGCAGCTCGACGAGCGGGTCGAGATGCTCACCGGCCGGCACAAGTCCCTCACCATGGTCGAGGGGGTCCAGCACGGCGACGTCGACGGGATCGCCTTCGTCGGCTACCACACGGGCGCCGGCACCGAGGGCGTCCTCGCCCACACCTACCTCGCCAACTCCATCACCGGGGTCTGGGTCAACGGGGTCCGGGCCAGCGAGGGACTGCTCAACTCCCATGTGGTCGCCGAGTACGGAGTCCCCGTGGTCCTGGTCACCGGCGACGACCTGACCTGCGTGGACGCCGTCGGCTACGCGCCCCGCGCCCGTACCGTCGCGGTGAAGGACCATGTCTCGCGGTATGCGGCGGTCTGCCGCACCCCGGCCCGGACGGCCGCCGACATCCGGGCCGCCGCCAAGGAGGCCACCGCCCTGGCGGTGCGGCACGATCCCGTCTCCGGCGGCCCGTTCACCGTGGAGCTGGAGTTCGACGCCGAGCACCTGTCGCTGTCGGCGACCGTGGTGCCGGGCGTGGAGCGGACCGGTGAGCGCAAGGTCGCGTACACCAGCCCGACGATGTTCGAGGGAATCCGGACCTTCAAGGCGGTCACCACGATCGTCTCGGCCGCCGTGGAGGAGCAGTATGGCTGACATGAGCACCCAGCAAGCCGCCCAGCAGACCGTGACGCACGTGGACGCGACCGCCCTGGCGGAGGTGGTCGAGTTCACCTCCGGGCTGATCCGCATCGACACCTCCAACCGGGGCGGCGGCGACTGCCGGGAGCGGCCCGCCGCCGAATACGCCGCCGAGCGGCTGGCCGCCGCCGGGCTGGAGCCCGTCCTGCTGGAGCGGACCCCGGGCCGCACCAACGTGGTCGCCCGGATCGAGGGCACCGACCCGTCCGCGGACGCCCTGCTGGTCCACGGCCATCTGGACGTGGTCCCGGCCGAGGCCGCCGACTGGAGCACCGACCCGTTCTCCGGCGAGGTCCGCGACGGGGTGGTCTGGGGCCGCGGCGCCGTCGACATGAAGAACATGGACGCGATGGTGCTGGCCGTCGTACGAGCCTGGGCCCGGGCCGGGGTCCGGCCGCGCCGGGACATCGTGATCGCCTTCACCGCCGACGAGGAGGACAGCGCCGTCGACGGCTCCGGCTTCCTCGCCGACCACCACCCGCACCTGTTCGAGGGCTGTACGGAGGGCATCAGCGAGTCCGGCGCGTTCACCGTGCACACCGAGCCCGGCGGCCGGGCCCTCTACCCGATCGCGGCCGGCGAGCGCGGCACGGCCTGGCTGAAGCTCACCGCCCGTGGCACGGCCGGCCACGGCTCCAAGCCCAACCGCGCCAACGCGGTCAGCCGGCTCGCGGCGGCCGTGGCCCGGATCGGGGAGTACGAGTGGCCGGTCCGGCTGACCGACACCGTCACCGCCTGCATCACCGAACTCGCGGCACTGGACGGCCTGTCGGTGAACCCGCGCGGACCGGGTTTCGACCTGGACGCCATCCTCGCCAAGATCGGCCCGGCCGCCGCGCTGGTCGAGGCGACGGTCCGCAACAGCGCCAATCCGACCATGATGAGCGCCGGCTACAAGCTGAACGTGATCCCCGGCAGTGCCACCGCCTATGTGGACGGCCGGATGGTGCCGGGCGGCGAGCACGAGTTCATCGACACGCTGAACGCGCTCACCGGCCCGGACGTGGAGTGGGAGTTCCACCACCGCGAGGTGGCCCTCGAAGCCCCGGTCGACGGGCGGACGTACGCGGTCCTGCGCGAGTCCGTCGAGCACTTCGACCCGGACGGGCACGTGGTGCCGTTCTGTATGGCGGGCGGTACCGACGCCAAGCAGTTCTCCCGGCTCGGCATCACCGGCTACGGCTACTCGCCGCTGAAGCTGCCGCCCGGCTTCGACTACTGGTCGCTGTTCCACGGGGTCGACGAGCGGGTCCCGGTCGAGGCCCTGCACTTCGGGGTCCGGGTCCTGGACCGCGCGCTGCGGGCCCTGTGATGCACTCCGACGGGCCCGACGGGCCGTACGGCAGCTGGCCCTCGCCCATCGACGCGGCACTGGCCGCCGCGCTCGACGGGCGCCCCGAGTACGTCGGCACGCTCGGCGGCGAAGTGTGGTGGACCGAGCCCCGGCCCGCCGAGGGCGGCCGGCGGGCCCTGGTCCGGCTGCGGGCCGAGGGCGGCCCCGAGGAATCGGTCCTGCCGGCGCCGTGGAACGTCCGCAGCCGGGTGGTGGAGTACGGCGGCCGGCCCTGGACGGGGGTGCCGCGCGAGGGGCGGGGCCCGCTGGTGGTGTTCGTGCACTTCACCGATCAGCGGCTGTACGCGTACGAGCCGGACGTGCCGGGGGCGGAGCCGTGGCCGCTCACCCCGCTGTCCTCGGTCGGCGGCGGGCTGCGCTGGGCGGACCCGGTGGTGCGCGGGGCCGAGGTGTGGTGCGTACTGGAGGAGTTCACCGGGCCGGCCCCGACCGATGTGCGCCGGGTGGCCGCCGCCGTACCGCTGGACGGGTCGGCGGCCGGGGACCGGTCCGCGGTCCGGGAGCTGACGGACGACCGGCACCGGTTCACCACCGGTCCGCGCATCTCCCCGGACGGACGGCAGGCGGCCTGGCTGGTGTGGGACCACCCGCGGATGCCGTGGGACGGGACCGAGCTGAAGCTCGCCGAGGTGACGGAGGCGGGCGGGCTCGAGCAGGTCCGGACCGTCCTCGGCGGCCCGGAGGAGGCCGTCGCCCAGGTCGAATGGGCCGCGGACGGCAGCCTGCTGGCGGTCAGCGACCGCAGCGGCTGGTGGAATCCGTACCGGATCGACCCCGGCACCGGGGACGCGGTGAACCTGTGCCCGCGCGAGGAGGAGTTCGGCGGGCCGCTGTGGAAGACCGGTCTGGGCTGGCTGGCGCCGCTGCCGGCCGGGCCGGTGGCCGTGCTGCACGGCCAGGGCTCCTCGGTGCTGGGGATACTGGACCCGGAGACCGGGGACCTGGTGGACGTGGCCGGGCCGTGGACCGCCTGGCAGCCCACCCTGGCCGTGTCCGGCTCGCGGGTGTACGGGGTCGCGGCGAGTCCGCGCAGCGGGTACGAGGTCGTGGAGCTGGACACGGCCACCGGCCGGGCCCGGGTGGCCGGCGGGCGGCGCGCGCACCCGGTCGACCCCTCCTACTACCCGGAACCGCAGAGCCGGACCTTCCTCGGCCCGGACGACCGGGAGATCCACGCCCACGTCTACCCGCCGCACCATCCGGCCCGCCGGGCCCCGGCCGATGAGCTGCCCCCGTTCGTGGTGTGGGCGCACGGCGGACCCACCGACCACGTACCGCCCGTGCTGGACCTGCACATCGCGTACTTCACCTCGCGCGGGATCGGTGTGGTCGAGGTCAACTACGGCGGCTCCTCCGGCTACGGCCGGGCCTACCGGGAGCGGCTGCGCGAGCAGTGGGGCGTGGTGGACGTGGAGGACTGCGCGGCGGTCGCGCGGGCGCTGGCGGCCGAGGGCACCGCGGACCCGGAGCGGCTGGCCATCCGGGGCGGCAGCGCGGGCGGCTGGACGACGGCGGCCTCGCTGGCCGCCACCGAGCTGTACGCGTGCGGCACGATCATCTACCCGGTGCTGGACCTCATGGGCTTCGCCGAGGAGACCCACGACCTGGAGTCCCGCTACATCGACTCCCTCGCGGGCCCGCCGGACACCCTGGCGGTCCGCTGCCGGGAACGCTCCCCGCTGGCCCGCGCCGACCGGATCACGGCCCCGTTCGTGCTGCTCCAGGGGCTGGACGACGTGGTGTGCCCGCCGGCCCAGGCGGAGCGCTTCCTGGCGGCCCTGCGGGACCGCTCGGTTCCGCACGCGTACCTCGCCTTCGAGGGCGAGGGCCACGGTTTCCGCCGGGCGGAGAGCATGGTCCGCGCGCTGGAGACGGAACTCGCGCTGTACGTGCGGACGTTCGGCCTCACCCGCACGGACGTCCCGCCCCTCGACCTGGCCGGGCCGGAGCTGGCCTAGCCTGGCCGGATGGCTGATCTTCCCTCGTACCTGACCACCGGCCCGCGCGTGGGGCTGCGGCCCTTCCGGCTCGCCGACGGGCCCGAGTTCACCGCACGGGTGCGGGAGAGCCGCGAGCTGCACCGGCCGTGGCTGTCCCCGCCGGACACCGAGGCGGAGTACGAGCCGTATGCGCGGCGGCTGATCGAGGAGGAGGCGCGGGCCGGGTTCCTGGTGTGCGACCGGGAGGACGGCGGCATCGCCGGGTTCATCAACATCAACAACATCGTGTGGGGCGCCTTCCGGTGCGGGGCGCTGGGCTACGGCGCGTTCGCGCACGCCGCCGGCCGCGGCCTGTTCGGGGAGGCGCTGGGGCTGCTCGTCGGCTATGCCTTCGAGGAGCTGGACCTGCACCGCCTGGAGGCCAATGTCCAGCCCGGGAACACCGCCTCGATCGCACTGGTCCGCGGTCGCGGCTTCCGCCTGGAGGGCTTCTCCCCCGACTTCCTGTTCATCGACGGCGCCTGGCGGGATCACGAACGCTGGGCGATCACCCGGGAGATGGTGACAGCGCCCTGAGCGCCTCGGTGGCCGCGACCGCCAGGCGGGGGTGGCCCTGGGCCCGCACCAGGACCTCGCGGGCGCGCGGGTCGGCGAGGGCTCCGAGGCCTTCGACGCAGGCCAGGGCGATCCGCCAGTACGGGTCGTGGGGGGACAGCAGCCGGCCCAGGGTGGCGGTGAGGGCCGGCACCGATTCGGGGGCGCGCAGGAGGGTGAGGAGCCGGACCGGCTGGAGGGCGTAGGCGGTGCGCAGCGGGTTGGTGGCGAGGGCGGCGGCGGCGCGGGCGGTGCGCGGGTCGCCGAGGACGGCGAGGGCTTCGGCGGCGGTCGCGCAGCGGGGCGGGTCCCGGTGGTTGAGGAGCAGGACCAGCGCTTCGAAGGCGCGCCGGTCGCCGGCCAGGCCGAGGCGGTGGGCGGCGAGTTCCCGCGCCCACAGGGGCAGGCCGCCGGCGGTGAGCGCCTCGGCCAGCTCGTCGGGCGGGGCCGCGGCGAGCCGGCCGTACTCCGCCGCCCCGGCGGCCCCGGCCTCGGCGCGAAGCCGTTCCAGCGCAGTCATCCGCCCACGATAGGGGGTTGGGGCGGGGCGGGTGTGCCGCTCCGGGAACCGCGGCCGGTGTCCGCCCCTACTCCACCCGCTCTCCGGCCGGTTGTGCACATCACACCTCCGTGGCTCTGGCCAAGCGGTTACCGGAGGGTTAATCTCGCCTCAGCAGGAGCGGCCTGGTGACGCAGCCGCCCCCGCGTCGGTCGGTTCGGCATGTCTGTACGGCGGGCGCCCCGGGACAGGGCCCTTCGCCGCAGTACCGCCATGCACCGCGTATCGCATCGCGCACCGCATCCCATCGCATCGCGCACCACATCGCGTATCGCGCATCACCCCGCCGGCGCACACCGCACCCTCGCACCTCGCGCACGGCAGTCGCGCCCCTCTCTCTTCGCGCGTGCCCGCTCAGCCGTCACCCCTTTACCCTCACTGGAGTCCTGTCATGGACCTTCCGTCCACGTCCGGTCAGCCCACCCTTCAGACCGTTGCCGTCGTCGGCCTCGGCACCATGGGCACCGGCATCGCCGAAGTCCTCACCCGCGCCGGCCACGAGGTCATCGGCATCGATGTCAGCGAGGCCGCCGGCCGGGCCTGTGTCGCCGCGCTCGAGAACGCGACCGCCCGTTCCGTCGCCAAGGAGCGGATCACCGAGGCGGAGCGTCAGGGCGTGCTGTCCCGGCTGCGCACCTTCACCGATCTGCAGGCCGCCGTCCACGCCGATCTCGTCATCGAGGTCGTGCCGGAGGACTACGAGCTGAAGCAGCAGGTGTTCCGTGAACTGGACGCGATCGTCCGGCCCGACACGATCCTGGCGACCGGTACCAACGCCCTGTCCGTGACCCGGCTGGCCGCCGAATCGCAGCGCCCGGAGCGGGTGCTCGGCCTGCACTTCTTCAACCCGGCGCCGGCGATGAAGCTGGTCGAGGTGGTCTCCTCGGTGCTGACCGCCCCGCCCGCCGTGGCGGCGGTCACGGCGCTCGCCCGGTCGCTGGGCAAGGAGCCGGTCGCGGTCGGCGACCGCCCCGGGTTCGTCGCCGACGGGCTGCTCTTCGGCTACCTCAACCAGGCCGCCGCCATGTACGAGTCGAAGTACGCCTCCCGGGAGGACATCGACGCGGCGATGAAGCTGGGCTGCGGCCTGCCCATGGGCCCGCTCGCCCTGCTCGACCTGATCGGCGTGGACACCGCGCGGACCGTCCTGGAGGCCATGTACGCCTCCTCCGGCGACCGGCTGCACGCGCCGGCGCCGATCCTGGGCCACCTGACGGAGGCGGGGCTGACCGGCCGCAAGGCGGGCCGCGGCTTCTACACGTACGAGGCTCCCGGCAGCCCGGCGGTGGTCCGGGACGCGCTGACCCCGCTGGAGGGCTCCGGCCCGGTCGCGGGCCGGCCGGTGCGCTCGGTCGGCGTGGCCGGTTCCGGCACGATGGCGAGCGGGATCGCGCAGGTCTTCGCACAGGCCGGCTTCGAGGTGGTGCTGGCCGCCCGCAGCGACGCGAAGGCCGCCGCGGCGAAGGCGGCGATCGGGAAGTCCCTGGCCCGGGCGGTCGCCAAGGGCCGGCTGTCGGAGGAGGCCGCCGGGCAGACCCTGGACCGGATCACCCCGGCCGGCTCCCTGGAGGCGTTCGCCGAGGTCGACCTGGCCGTCGAGGCGGTCGCGGAGGACCTGGCGGTGAAGCAGGAGCTGTTCGCCGCCCTGGACAAGATCTGCAAGCCCGGTGCGGTGCTGGCCACCACCACCTCCTCGCTGCCGGTGATCGCCTGCGCCCGCGCGACCTCGCGCCCGCAGGACGTGATCGGGATGCACTTCTTCAACCCGGCGCCGGCGATGAAGCTGGTCGAGGTGGTCCGTACCGTGCTCACCTCCGAGGACGTGCACGCCACGGTCCGCGAGGTCTGCGCGAAGGTCCGCAAGCACGCGGTGGACTGCGGGGACCGGGCCGGGTTCATCGTGAACGCGCTGCTGTTCCCGTACCTGAACAACGCGATCAAGATGGTGGAGAACCACTACGCCTCGCTGGACGACATCGATGCGGCGATGAAGCTGGGCGGCGGGTACCCGATGGGTCCGTTCGAGCTGCTCGACGTGGTCGGCCTGGACGTCTCCCTCGCCATCGAGAAGGTGCTCCACAAGGAGTTCCGCGACCCGGGCCTGGCCCCGTCCCCGCTGCTGGAGCACCTGGTGGCGGCGGGCTGCCTGGGCCGGAAGACCGGCCGCGGATTCCGTGAGTACGCCCGGCGGTAACCCGCGGGCCCACGAGCCGGATGCGTGGGGAGGGCTGCTCGGGTCCGCCGGACCCTCACGGCGGACATACCCTCCCGAGCCCAGTGCGGGCCCTCCCCCGCATCCGTCCCACCCTTCGAGCGAGGACAGCCCTCGGGCGCGCGCTCCGGCGCGCATGCAGTACGTTCGCACTATGTCCCAGCCCGCCAAGACCCAGGCCCGCGCCGCCACGGCCTCCTCCGATGCCCCGGAGAGCGCCGCCGGCTCCCGGGCTGCCGCCCAGCGGCTCAAGATGCGCCGCGAGCTCGCCGCGGCGGCGATGGAGCTGTTCGCGACCAAGGGGTACGAGGCGACGACGGTCGACGAGATCGCCGCGACGGCCGGGGTGGCCCGGCGTACCTTCTTCCGGCATTTCCGGTCCAAGGAAGAGGCGATCTTCCCGGACCACGATGACACCCTGACCCGGGCCGAGGCGGTTCTCGACGCGGCTCCGGCCCATGAGCACCCGCTGGACACGGTCTGCCGGGGGATCAAGGAAGTCATGAAGATGTACGCCGCCTCGCCGGCGGTGTCGGTGGAGCGGTACCGGCTGACCCGCGAGGTGCCGGCCCTGCGGGAGCGCGAGATCGCCTCGGTGGCCCGGTACGAGCGGCTGTTCACCCGCTATCTGCTGGCCCATTTCGACGAGCACGACCACCACGACGGCAACGACGATCCGCTGCTGGCGGAGGTGGCGGCGTCGGCGGTGGTCACGGCCCACAACCACGTCCTGCGGCGCTGGCTGCGGGCGGGCGGGCAGGGGGACGTGGAGGCGCAGCTGGACCACGCCTTCGCGATCGTACGGAAGACCTTCGGCACCGGGATCGGTGCGGGCCGGGCGCTGGGTGCGCTGTCCGAGCCGGCCGGGGAGCCCGCCGGGGCGCTGGCCGGGGCTCCGGCCGCGGCGGTGCGGACCGAGGGCGAGGTGCTGGTGACGGTGGCCCGTACGGACGCTCCGCTGGACGAGGTCATGCGGACCATCGAGAAGGCACTCCGCAAGACCTGACCCATACGCGATCCGCGTCACAGTGGCCGCTCCCGTTCCGGGGGCGGCCACTGTCGTTTGTCCAGGTTGCCCCTACTCGCCGGTAACTGTGATCGATCATCGCTCATCTGCGCAGGTCAATCGGCAAATGAGAGAAAGTTTTGGCACGCGGTGCCTTGTCGAGTGACACGGGGTGCCATACGTTGAACTCGTCCGGATGTCCCCGCGGTCCACGCTCACCACGGCTCGGAACGCGCCCCGGATGCCTGCGTCACCAGGCACCCTCACCGCCCCACCACAGGCGTCACCCGCAGCACGCACCACGCAGCATGCACCGCCGAACCGACGGCACCCCTCACCACACAGACACGCACTTCTTCAGCGCACCCTCATTCAGCGCTCGCCGGAGGTACTCCCGTGAAGGACATTCTCAACGCGATCCAGTCGCAGGCCGCCACGGCCGACGACTTCGCGAACCTGCCGCTCCCCGACTCGTACCGCGCGATCACCGTGCACAAGGACGAGACGGAGATGTTCGACGGACTCACCACCCGCGAGAAGGACCCGCGCAAGTCCCTGCACCTGGACCAGGTCCCGGTCCCCGAACTCGGCCCGGGCGAGGCCCTGGTGGCCGTCATGGCCTCCTCGGTCAACTACAACTCGGTCTGGACCTCGATCTTCGAGCCGCTGTCGACCTTCGGCTTCCTGGAGCGCTACGGCAAGGTCAGCGAGCTCACCAAGCGCCACGACCTGCCGTACCACATCATCGGCTCCGACCTCGCGGGCGTGGTCCTGCGCACCGGCCCCGGCGTCAACGCCTGGCGGCCCGGCGACGAGGTCGTCGCGCACTGCCTCTCGGTCGAGCTGGAGTCCTCCGACGGCCACAACGACACGATGCTCGACCCCGAGCAGCGGATCTGGGGCTTCGAGACGAACTTCGGCGGCCTCGCCGAGATCGCACTGGTGAAGTCCAACCAGCTGATGCCGAAGCCGGCCCACCTCAGCTGGGAGGAGGCGGCCAGCCCCGGCCTGGTCAACTCCACCGCCTACCGCCAGCTGGTCTCCCGCAACGGCGCCGGCATGAAGCAGGGCGACAACGTCCTGATCTGGGGCGCCAGCGGCGGCCTCGGCTCCTACGCCACCCAGTTCGCACTGGCCGGCGGCGCCAACCCGATCTGTGTGGTCTCCAGCCCCGAGAAGGCGGACATCTGCCGCTCCATGGGCGCGGAGGCGGTCATCGACCGCAACGCCGAGGGCTACAAGTTCTGGAAGGACGAGCAGACCCAGGACCCCAAGGAGTGGAAGCGCTTCGGCAAGCGCATCCGCGAGCTGACCGGCGGCGAGGACATCGACATCGTCTTCGAGCACCCCGGCCGCGAGACCTTCGGCGCCTCCGTGTTCGTCACCCGCAAGGGCGGCACCATCACCACCTGCGCCTCGACCTCGGGCTACATGCACGAGTACGACAACCGCTACCTGTGGATGTCGCTCAAGCGCATCATCGGCTCCCACTTCGCGAACTACCGCGAGGCCTGGGAGGCCAACCGCCTGATCGCCAAGGGCAAGATCCACCCCACGCTGTCGAAGGTCTACTCCCTGGAGGACACCGGCCAGGCGGCCTACGACGTCCACCGCAACCTCCACCAGGGCAAGGTCGGCGTGCTCTGCCTGGCCCCCGAGGAGGGCCTGGGCGTGCGCGACCCCGAGATGCGCGCCAAGCACCTCGACGCCATCAACCGCTTCCGCAACGTCTGAGTCCACTCAAAGGCCGTAAGGATCGCCTGAGATGACAGAGCGCCAGAAGGACCGTCCGTGGCTCATGCGGACGTATGCCGGCCACTCCACGGCCGAGGCGTCCAACGAGCTGTACCGCCGCAACCTCGCCAAGGGCCAGACCGGCCTGTCGGTCGCGTTCGACCTGCCGACGCAGACCGGCTACGACCCCGACCACATCCTCGCCCGCGGCGAGGTGGGCCGGGTCGGCGTCCCGGTCTCCCATCTGGGCGACATGCGGCGGCTGTTCCAGGACATACCCCTGGAGCAGATGAACACCTCGATGACGATCAACGCCACCGCCATGTGGCTGCTGGCGCTCTACCAGGTGGCCGCCGAGGAGCAGGGCGCGGACATCTCCAAGCTCCAGGGCACCACCCAGAACGACATCGTCAAGGAGTACCTCTCGCGCGGGACGCACGTCTTCCCGCCCGGGCCCTCGCTCCGGCTGACGACGGACATGATCGCGTACACGGTCAACCACATCCCGAAGTGGAACCCGATCAACATCTGCAGCTACCACCTGCAGGAGGCGGGGGCCACTCCGGTCCAGGAGATCTCGTACGCGATGTCCACCGCCATCGCCGTGCTGGACTCGGTCCGCGATTCGGGGCAGGTCCCCGAGGACCGGTTCGGCGAGGTGGTCGCACGCATCTCCTTCTTCGTGAACGCGGGCGTCCGGTTCATCGAGGAGATGTGCAAGATGCGCGCCTTCGGCCGCATCTGGGACCAGGTCACCAAGGAGCGCTACGGCATCGAGAACGCCAAGCAGCGGCGCTTCCGGTACGGGGTCCAGGTCAACTCGCTCGGGCTGACCGAGGCGCAGCCGGAGAACAACGTCCAGCGCATCGTGCTGGAGATGCTGGCCGTCACCCTCTCCAAGGACGCCCGCGCGCGGGCCGTGCAGCTGCCGGCCTGGAACGAGGCGCTGGGCCTGCCCCGGCCCTGGGACCAGCAGTGGTCGCTGCGCATCCAGCAGGTGCTCGCCCATGAGAGCGATCTGCTGGAGTACGAGGACATCTTCGCGGGATCCCACGTCATCGAGGCCAAAGTCGACTCCCTGGTCGCCGACTGCCTGGCCGAGATCGACCGGATCCAGGAGATGGGCGGCGCGATGGCGGCCGTCGAGTCCGGCTACCTGAAGTCCCAGCTGGTCTCCTCGCACGCCGAGCGGCGGGCCCGGATCGAAGCGGGCGAGGACAAGATCGTCGGCGTGAACTGCTTCCAGCAGACGGAGGAGAACCCGCTGACCGCCGACCTGGACGGCGCGATCATGACAGTGGACCCGGCGACGGAGGCGCTCACCGTCGAGCGCATCGGCCGCTGGCGGGCCGAGCGGCAGGAGTCCTCGGACCGGCAGGGGAACGGCGATCCCTTCGTCTTCCCCACCACCGGGCAGGCCCTGGAGCGCCTCAAGGAGGCCGCGGCCGGCACCGAGAACCTGATGGAGGCCACCCTGGAGTGCGCCCGCGCGGGTGTCACCACCGGCGAGTGGGCGAACGCCCTCCGCGAGGTCTTCGGCGAGTTCCGGGCCCCGACCGGGGTCTCCTCGGCCCCGGTGGCGGTCACCGCGGAGGAGGGCACTCCGCTGGCCCTGGTCCGCGCGAAGGTCTCCCGTACCGCCGAGGACCTGGGCTCCGGCCGGCTGCGCCTGCTGGTCGGCAAGCCGGGCCTGGACGGGCACTCCAACGGGGCCGAGCAGATCGCCGTGCGGGCCCGCGACGCCGGGTTCGAGGTGGTCTACCAGGGCATCCGGCTGACGCCCGAGGAGATCTCCTCGGCTGCGCTGGCCGAGGACGTGCACTGCGTGGGACTGTCCATCCTGTCCGGCTCGCACAGCGCGCTGGTGCCGGACGTGCTGGAACGCCTCCGCACGGCGGGGGCGGGTGACATCCCGGTCGTGCTCGGCGGCATCATTCCGAACGCCGACGCCATCGCCCTCAAGGCGGCCGGAGTGGCCGCCGTCTTCACACCGAAGGACTTCGGTATCACGGAGATCATCGGCCGTATCGTCGACGAGATCCGGAAAGCGAACAAGCTCGACCCTCTGGAGGTCCCCGCATGACCACGCCCACGTCTCCCGTGAACCGGCTGCGTCCGCGCCGCTCCTGCCTGGCGGTGCCGGGCTCGAACCCCCGCTTCCTGGAGAAGGCCCAGGGCCTGCCGGCCGACCAGGTCTTCCTGGACCTGGAGGACGCCTGTGCGCCCCTGGCCAAGCCCGAGGCCCGCCACACCATCGTCAAGTTCCTGAACGAGGGCGACTGGACCGGCAAGACCCGGGTCGTGCGCGTCAACGACTGGACCACCCACTGGACGTACCGGGACGTGGTCACGGTCGTCGAGGGCGCCGGACAGAACCTCGACTGCATCATGCTGCCGAAGGTCCAGGACGCGCAGCAGATCGTGGCGCTGGACCTGCTGCTCACGCAGATCGAGAAGACCATGGGCTTCGAGGTCGGCAAGATCGGCATCGAGGCGCAGATCGAGAACGCCCAGGGCCTCAACAACGTCAACGCGATCGCGCAGGCCTCGCAGCGCGTGGAGACGATCATCTTCGGCCCGGCCGACTTCATGGCCTCGATCAACATGAAGTCGCTGGTCGTGGGCGAGCAGCCGCCCGGCTACCCGGCGGACGCCTACCACTACATCCTGATGAAGATCCTGATGGCCGCCCGGGCGAACAACCTGCAGGCGATCGACGGCCCCTACCTCCAGATCAAGAACGTCGACGGGTACCGCGAGGTCGCCGGGCGTGCCGCCGCCCTCGGTTTCGACGGCAAGTGGGTGCTGCACCCGGGCCAGGTCGAGGCGGCCAACGAGGTCTTCTCCCCCTCCCAGGCGGACTACGACCACGCCGAGCTGATCCTGGACGCCTACGAGTGGTGCACCTCCGAGGCGGGCGGCAAGAAGGGCTCCGCGATGCTCGGCGACGAGATGATCGACGAGGCCAGCCGCAAGATGGCCCTGGTCATCGCCGGCAAGGGCCGCGCCGCCGGCATGCAGCGCACGTCGAAGTTCCAGATCCCGGAGGCCTAGGACCATGCAGTTCGGACGCACGTACGAAGAGTTCGAGGTCGGCGCGGTCTACAAGCACTGGCCCGGAAAGACGGTCACGGAGTACGACGACCACCTGTTCTGTCTGCTCACGATGAACCACCACCCGCTCCACATGGACGCGAACTACGCCGAGAACACCACGGATTTCGGCAAGAACGTGGTCGTGGGCAACTACATCTACTCGCTGCTGCTGGGCATGTCCGTCCCGGACGTCTCCGGCAAGGCCATCGCCAACCTGGAGATCGAGTCGCTGCGGCACGTGGCGCCGACCTTCCACGGCGACACCATCTACGGCGAGACCACGGTCCTGGACAAGACCCCGTCGAAGTCGAAGAACGACCGCGGGATCGTCTACGTCGAGACCAAGGGCTACAAGCAGGACGGCACCCTGGTCTGCGTCTTCCGGCGCAAGGTGATGGTCCCGACCGAGACGTACATCAAGGAGCGCGGCGGCGAGCAGCCCGGCCGCCCCCAGCTGAAGGAACAGGGGAAGTAGCCATGGCACGACTCGCCCAGACCGCCGGGCTGACCGACGTCCAGCAGGAGATCCTCAAGACCGTCCGGGAGTTCGTCGACAAGGAGATCATCCCGGTCGCGACCGAGCTGGAGCACCGCGACGAGTACCCGCAGCAGATCGTCGACGGCCTCAAGGAGCTCGGCCTCTTCGGGCTGATGATCCCGGAGGAGTACGGCGGCCTGGGCGAGTCGCTGCTCACCTACGCCCTGTGCGTGGAGGAGATAGCGCGGGGCTGGATGTCCGTCTCGGGCATCATCAACACGCACTTCATCGTCGCGTACATGCTCAAGCAGCACGGCACCCAGGAGCAGAAGGAGTACTTCCTCCCCCGGATGGCGCTGGGCGAGGTGCGGGGCGCGTTCTCGATGTCCGAGCCGGCCCTCGGCTCGGATGTGTCGGCGATCACGTCCAAGGCGGTGAAGGACGGTGACGAGTACGTCCTGAACGGCCAGAAGATGTGGCTGACCAACGGCGGCTCCTCCACCCTGGTGGCCGTGCTGGTGCGAAGTGACGAAGGACACCCGGAGGGGTCCGCGCCGCACAAGTCGATGACCACCTTCCTGGTGGAGAAGGAGGCCGGCTTCGGCGAGGTCCGTCCGGGCCTGACCATCCCCGGCAAGATCGACAAGATGGGCTACAAGGGCGTCGACACGACCGAGCTCATCATGGACGGACTGCGCATTCCGGCCAATCGTGTCCTGGGCGGGACCACCGGCCGAGGGTTTTACCAAATGATGGACGGGGTCGAGGTCGGCCGCGTCAACGTGGCGGCGCGTGGCTGCGGCGTCGCACAGCGTGCGTTCGAGCTGGGTGTCTCGTATGCCCAGCAACGTCACACTTTCGGGAAGCCGATCGCCCAGCACCAGGCCATTCAGTTCAAGCTGGCCGAGATGGCTACCAAGGTCGAGGCCGCCCATGCGATGATGGTCAACGCAGCACGCAAAAAGGACTCCGGGGAACGAAACGACCTCGAAGCAGGGATGGCGAAGTACCTCGCCTCCGAGTACTGCAAGGAGGTGGTGGAGGACGCCTTCCGGATCCACGGCGGATACGGATTCTCCAAGGAGTACGAGATCGAGCGGCTCTACCGTGAGGCGCCGATGCTGCTCATCGGTGAAGGTACCGCCGAAATCCAGAAAATGATCATTGGGCGACGCCTGCTCGAGGAGTACCGACTGCAGGGCTGAACGTCCCCTTTCGCCCCCCTTTGGGGGCGAAAAGGGTCACATCCAGTCACCGGCCTTCGGTCACCGACTCGGCTTCTGGCTTGCCCAGTTGTTGCGCGCAACCGATAGCATTCCAGTAAAGCCGCCGTCCCGTCCCCCCGTTTACGGCGCGGCAATCCCTCGCTACGAAGGTCATCCATGCCCCACAGCCAAACCTCTGCACCTCGCGACAGCCTCTCCGGCGTACGCCTCGCGCGCGGAGCATCGCCGTGGCTTCTGCCGACCGTCGCCGCCGCGGCGCTCAGCCTGACCCGGGCCCGCACGTCCGGACGCTGGGCCGCGGCGGCCGTGCCCACCACCGCACTCGCGGCGGGCATGCTGTGGTTCTTCCGCGACCCCGAGCGAGAGATCGCCCAGGGCCGGGTCATCTCGCCCGCCGACGGCGTGGTGCAGAGCATCATGCCGTGGAAGGACGGGCGGACCCGCGTCGCGATCTTCATGAGCCCGCTGAACGTCCACGTCAACCGCGCGCCGCTGGCCGGCACGGTGACGTCCGTGGAGCACATCCCCGGCGGGTTCGTCCCGGCGTTCAACAAGGAGAGCGAGAACAACGAGCGCGTTGTCTGGCACTTCGACACCGAGCTCGGCGACATCGAGATGGTGCAGATCGCGGGTGCGGTCGCCCGTCGGATCGTCCCCTACGTGCCGGCCGGCACGAAGGTGGAGCAGGGCGAACGGATCGGTCTGATCCGCTTCGGCTCGCGCGTCGACATCTACCTCCCCGAGGGCGTCGAGGTCGCGGTCGAGGTCGGCCAGGCCACGACCGCGGGGGTGACCCGAATTGACCGTGACTGATCCCGAATCACCGACGAGCCGCCGGACCGACCACACCGACCGCACCGACTGGGTGCCGGAGGCGGCGCCCGCAGAGGCCGACAGCGAGGAGATGCCCCTCTCGCTGCGGCTGTCGATAGCGGACACCCTCACCCTCGGCAACGCGACCTGCGGATTCATGGCGGTGTACTTCACCACCACCGGAATCCTCATCCCGCACCTCACCGGCAGCACCGAGACGGGCATGGCCCGGCACAGTGCCGCGACCGCGGTGATACTGATGCTGCTGGCGGCGGTCTTCGACCTGTTCGACGGGCTCGTGGCGCGCAAGCTCCGCAGCTCGCCGATGGGTGCCGAGCTGGACAACCTGTCCGACCTGATCAGCTTCGGTCTGGCCCCGGCGTACTTCGTGCTCGTCTACGGCATGGTCGCCGACGACGCGCACCAGAAGGTGTCGGCGGTGGCCGCGATCGTGGTGCTGCTCGCCGTCGTGCTCAGACTCGCGAGATTCAGCTGCGTGACCATGAAGGACGGCATGTTCCAGGGCATGCCGAGCCCCTTCGGTGCGCTGACGGTCGTCTCGATCGTGCTGCTCGAGCTGCCGTTCGTGCCGACCCTGCTGGCGATCATCGGGGTGGCCTGGCTGATGGTGAGCCGGGTCGAGTACCCCAAGCCGCGGGGCGTCCTCGCGGCGGCGATGCTCAGCTGGATCGTGGGTGCGATGGGGCTGCTGGCGGCCTGGGCCTTCGACGCTCCGGGCGGTCAGCTGCTGCTGCAGACCGGCTGCGCCCTGCAGATCGTGCTGGCCGCGACCATTCCGCTGTTCGCGACGACGCGCCGGGTGAACACCTTCCGGCACAACCGCCGCGAGGCGCGTGCCACGCAGGTTCCGTAGCCTGCAGGCCGACGTACACGAGAGGGCCCGGACGCCGATGGCGTCCGGGCCCTCTCGTCGTGCCCGGCCCGCTCAGCCCGCGGGGGTGAAGTTGAGCGCCGCAGGGGCGGTCATCGCCTCCTTGACCACCTTCAGGCCTCCCGGGACCTTCTCGTCCGGCTTCATGATGATGCTCTGCCGGGTGGACGGGGCCTTGGGGTCCGAGAAGTCGTGGGTGATGCCGAAGCCGCTCTCGTACGCCTTCAGGCCCAGCAGCGCCTTGCCCACGCCCTCCCGGGTGAGGTCCTTGTCGGCGCAGGCCTTCTTCAGCACCTCCCCGTACATGCTCGCGGCCGTCCAGCCCGCCACCACCCCGTTGTCCAGCCCCGCGCCCGGGTACTCCGCCTTGTACGCGGCGGCCAGACCGGCCGGGCCGGCCTCCTCGGAGCCGATGGGCAGGGTCGAGGCGGCGACGTAGTAGTCCTTCTGCAGGGCCGCCCCGGCCGGGGTGGCCAGCAGCTGCGGGGCGTAGGCCGAGTTGTTTCCGATGAACGGCACGTTCCAGCCGCCCGCCGCCGCGACCCCGACCAGCGAGGCCGCCTGGCGCGGGCCCGCACTGATCACCACGGCCTTCACCCCGGCCTGCTTCAGCGCCGCGACCTGCGCGGTCATATCGTTGTCGGTCGGTTTGATCTTCTGCTCGAAGACCGTGAGCCCGGCCTCCTTCGCCGCGTGCTTGGCCCCGGCCAGCGCGTTCTCCCCGTAGTCGCCCTCGAAGTAGACGTGCCCGATCTTGTCCCCCGAGGCGATCCGCTTCTGGTCGAGCAGCCAGCCGATGGCGTTGACCGTCTCGATGTCGTACGTCGCGCCGACCGTGCGGATGTACGAGCTGCCCAGCAGCGAGGCGGACCAGGCCTGCGGGACGACCAGGCCCTTGTCCTGGCCGTCGATGCGCTCCTTGACCGCGGCCACGAACGGCGAGCCGATGAACTGCGCGAAGCCCAGCACCTTGGGCTCCAGCTCGGTGTACGCGGCCAGTGCCTTCTGCGGGTCGTAGCCGTGGTCGCGGACGGTCAGTTCGATCTTCCGGCCGCAGATGCCGCCCGCGGCGTTGGTCTGCTTCACCCACAGCTGCTGGGCCTGGGTGACACTCTTGCCGAGCGAGGCGTAGACCCCGGTCATATCGGTGAGCACACCGAGCTGGATGGCGGAGTCGGTGACCCCGTCGCCGGTCTTCACCCCGCCGGAACCCTGCTGGTCCTTGTCCGAGCTGCCGGCCTTGCTGCTGCAGCCGGCGGCGCCAGCGACGGTGAGGACCAGCGCGGTCGCCAGGGCCGCGGTGCCGAATCCGGATCTCTTCACGCTTGCTCCTTCTTCGAAGGTGTGAGGCGGGTGAGGGCGGTGATGCGCAGGAGGCCGCCGGGCAGGAACAGCACGACCAGGACGACGGCCGCGCCGTACAGGTAGCGGGACGCCTCGCCCGGGGAGACCCCGCCGGTGCCGGGGGCGGACACCAGTGGGAGGGCGTCGCTGTAACGGGTGAGCAGCTGGGGCAGCAGGGAGACGAAGGCGGCACCGACGACGGCGCCGGCCACCGAGCCCAGCCCGCCGATGACGATCATGGCGAGGTATTCGAGGGACAGCACCATGCCGAAGTAGTCGGGCACGGTCCGCTGGAAGACCAGGGCCAGCAGCACCCCGGCCAGGCCGGCGTACATCGAGGACAGGACGAACACGGCGGCCCGGTAGCGGGCCACCGGCACACCCATCACCCCGGCGGCGATGGTGTGGTCGCGGATGGCGTTCATGGCCCGGCCGGGGCGGCCCCGCAGGACGCCCCGGGCGAACAGGGCGCAGGCCAGCAGGGCGGCCAGGGCGACGTACCAGAGCTTCTCGGCGGACTGGAACGGGACGGCGGCGACCACGGTCTCGGTGTCGTCGAAGGTGAGGCCGAAGAGGGACAGCGGCTCGACGGAGCGGCCGTTGAACCCGCCGGTCAGGCTGGTGGCGTTGAACAGCACGTGCTGGCCGATGAAGATCAGGGCGAGGGTGGCGATGCCGAGGTAGGCGCCGCGCAGCCGGCCGGCGATGGGGCTGAACAGCCCGCCGACCGCCCCGGTGAGGGCGACGGCCAGCACTGCGGCCAGCCAGCTGGGCAGCCCCAGCCCGACCAGTTCGTGCCCGCCGGCCTTCGTACCGTCCCCGGCCAGGGCGCAGTACCCGTACGCGCCGACGGCGAGGAAGAACGCGTGCCCCATGGAGAGCTGGCCGGTGGCCCCGGTGAGCAGGTTGAGGCCGATGGCCCCGATGGCGGCTGCGATGGCGAACAGGCCCGCCTGGAGCCAGAACCGGTCGAGGTAGAAGGGCAGGGCGAGGAGCACCACGGCCCCGGCGGCCCACAGGGCCCGGCGGACAAGGTCAGAGCGGACAAGGTCAGACACGCGCCAGCTCCTTCGTACCGAACAGGCCCGCCGGGCGGATCAGCAGGACCACGACCATCACCAGATAGGGCGCGAGATCGCCGATCCCGCGGCCGAGGAAGGTCAGTTGGCTCTGGTAGCCGGTGGCCAGGGCCTCGGTGACGCCGACGATCAGGCCGCCGGCCAGGGCCCCGGTGGTGGAGTCGAGGCCGCCGAGGATGGCGGCCGGGAAGGCCTTGAGGGCGGCCAGCGAGGTGGACCGCTCCAGGCCCGGGGTGGGGAACACGGTCAGGAACAGCGCGGCCACGGCGGCCAGCGCCCCGGCCACGGCCCAGGCGGCGAGTGAGACCCGGCCCAGCCGGACGCCCATCAGCGCGGCGGTCTCCGGCTTCTCGGCGGCGGCGCGCATGGCCACGCCCCAGGAGGTGTACCGGAAGACCAGCAGGAAGACGGTAATCAGCAGGCCGGCGGCGAGGATCGCGGCGATCCGGGTCTGGGCCAGGGTGACCGGTCCGAGGCGTACCACCGCGCTGCCCCAGGGGTCGCCGAGTGAGAGGACGTCGGTGCCGATGCGGCGGGTGAGGTCGGTGATGAGCAGGATGTCGACGCCGATGGTGACGATGGCCAGGACGCTCTGGTCCTGGCCCCGGTAGCGGCGCATGACGAGGAATTCGATGCCCGCGCCGACGGCGGCAGCCGCGGCCACCCCGACCGCGAGTGCGAGCCAGAAGCCGAGGTCCTCGTGGAGGGTCGCGGTGACATAGCCGCCGGCCAGCAGCAGCGAGGCGTGGGCGAAGTTGACCACCTCGGTGGCCTTGAAGATGACCACGAAGCCCAGCGCGATCAGGGCGTAGACGGAACCCATGGACAGCCCGCCGAGCAGCAGTTCGAGGAAGGTGCTCATGCCTCCTCCCCCAGGTAGGCCCGGACCACGGCCGGATCGTTCTGCACCTCGGCGGGGCTGCCCCCGCCGATCCGCTTTCCGAAGTCGAGTACGGTCACCGCGTCCGCGAGCCGCATCACCACCCCCATGTCGTGTTCGACCAGCACGATCGAGATGCCGAGACCGTCGCGGACACCGGCGATGACGGCGGCCGTGCGCTGCCGCTCGTCGGCCGTCATACCGGCGACGGGTTCGTCGAGGAGCAGCAGCCGGGGCTCTGTGCACAGGGCCCGGGCCAGCTCGACGAGCTTCTGTTTTCCGTACGGAAGGGAGCCCGCGGGCGCCGCGAGATCGCCTTCCAGGCCGACGAACGCGGCGATCTCCCGGACCCGCTCGCGGTGCCGGCGGTCCTCGCGGGCGGCGGCCGGCAGCCGGAGGCCGGTGGCCAGGAATCCGGACCGCATCAGCCGGTGGCGGCCGAGCAGCAGGCTGTCGGCGACGGTGGTGTGCGGGGGCAGCGCCAGGTTCTGGAAGGTGCGGGCGACCCCGAGGGCGGCCACCGCGTGCGGGGCGAGGCCGGTGAGTTCGGTCCCGCCGAACCGGACACTGCCCGAGGTGGCCCGGTACACGCCGGAGAGCACGTTGAAGCAGGTGGACTTGCCGGCTCCGTTGGGGCCGATGACGGCGTGCACGCTGCCGGGCGCCACGGTGAAGGAGACCGCGTCGAGGGCGGTGAGTCCGGCGAACCGGACGGTGACGCCGTCGACGACGAGCTCGGCGGACACGGTCTCGGGGGACACCGTCTCGGGGGACCCGGTCTCGGGGGACCCGGTCTCGGGGGACCCGGTCTCGGGGGACCCGGTCTCGGGGGACCCGGTCTCGGGGGTGCTCATGCGGACCACCTGCGCAGCTCCCGGGCGGGCCGGCGCGGCCCCGGCACCCCGGGCTCGCCGATGCCCAGGTAGCGGCGGCGGACCTCGTCGGAGGCCGCCAGCTCGGCGGCCGGGCCCTCCAGGGTGACCTCGCCGACCTCCAGTACGTACGCCCGGGAGGCCAGCCGCAGCGCCAGCGCCGCGTTCTGCTCGACCAGCAGCACGGACGTACCGGCGGCATTGATCTCGGTGACCGTCTCGGCGATGGTCGCGGCCATCTTCGGAGCCAGCCCGAGGGACGGCTCGTCGAGCAGCAGCAGCCGGGGCCGGGCCATCAGGGCCCGCCCCAGGGCGAGCATCTGCTGCTCGCCGCCGGACAGCAGCCCGGCCCGCTGCCGGGACCGCCGGGCCAGCACCGGGAACAGCTCGTGCACCCGGGCGAGCGAGGCGGCCACTTCGGCCCGGGAGCCGGCCCGCGCACCGAGCGTCCCGGCCCGCAGGTTGTCCGCCACGCTCATCCGGGCGAACACCTGCCGCCCCTCCGGAACCTGTACCACCCCGGCGGCCACCACCTCGGCCGGGCTCAGACCGTCCAGCGGCCGTCCGTCGAAGCTGATGCCTCCCCCGGTGACGGCGCCCCGGTGGAACCCCAGGGTCCGGGACACCGCGCGCAGCAGCGTGGACTTCCCCGCGCCGTTGCCTCCCAGTACGACGGCCACGGCACCGGCCGGCACCTCCAGCGACACGGAGCGCAGCGCCCGCACCGGCCCGTAGCCGATGGACAGCGCCCGCACCTGAAGCGAACCCACGTCCTCTCCCTTCCTTGTGCTGGCGCACACACCAGCACCGGCCGGACCGCGCGTCCACGGCCGGAAGCCGAATCGCTGCCGATGACCAGCCGGAAGCGGGGTGCGGTTGTGCAGGCGCACAGACCTGCGGTCGCGGTCCATGACGGGAGCCGGGCGGGGGTGACATCCTCTGCGGCCATGGGCGGGCAGAGAGCGCGTACGGACGTGGAGTGGTCGGTTCTGCTGGGGGCTGCCGAGGTGCTGATGGACCGGATCCCGGCCCTCACCGACCAGTTGATCGGCGACCTGGTGAAACATTCACCGCTGTTCGATCTGGCGGTCCCGCGGGACGAGCACTGGCAGCAGGTGAGCGAGGCGATGCACTACGGCATCGAGGCCTTCGCCGCGCGCCGTTCCGAACCCCGCAAGGACCTCGTCTACGCGGAGGAACTGGGGCGCCGGCGGGCGGGCCAGGGGCTCCCGCTGGACCTGCTGCTGTACGCGTACCGGCGGGCGGGGCGGCTGACCTGGGAGGCCCTGCTGGACATCGTCACCGAACGGGATCCGGACGCCCTGCCGGTGCTCGCCCGTACCGCGGGTGCGATGTGGGCGGGCATCGAGCAGCAGGCCGCGGCGACGGCGGAGGCGTACCGGACCGCGGAGCGGGAGATGCGGCAGCGCAGCGACGAACGGGTCCAGGCGCTGCTGGACGCGCTGCTGGAGGGCGAGGCGGGGGTGGAACTGGCGGCCCGCGCCGCCGCCGGCCTGGACCTGCCGGAACAGGGGCGGTACGCGGTGGTGGTGCTGCCGGCCGACCGGAGGGACGCGCTGCACCGCATCGAGGCGGTCGGCGGGATGCGGCTGTTCTGGCGGATGCGGACGGAACGGGAACTGGCGGTGGTGGCCCTCGGGCCGTGCTCGCTGGACGACCTCACGGCGGAACTGACCGACCGCTGCCCGGGGCCGGGCGGGATCAGCCCGGTGGTGGACGGCCTCACCGAACTCGGCCGGGCCCGCCGACTGGCGGAAACCGCCCTGCGCACCTGCGGTCCGGAGGACCGCGCGCTGGTCCGCCTCACGGACCGGCTGCCCACCGCGCTGGTCGTGCGCCAGCCCGAACTCGCGGCGGAACTCATCGCCTCGGTCCTCGGCCCGCTGCTGGAACTGGACCCGGCGGACCGGGCGGTCCTGCTGGACACGCTGGACGCGTGGCTGGCCTCGGAGGGCTCGGCGGGCCGGGCGGCCACCCGCCTGTACTGCCACCGCAACACGGTCTTCAACCGCCTGCGCCGCCTGGAACAACTCACCTCCCGCTCCCTCTCCCGCCCCCACGACCTCACGGCCCTGACCCTGGCCCGCGACGCATACCGCCTGTCGACAACGCCACCCCCGACACTTTTCCCTCGTCAGACCGAGGAGCAAGATCATAAAATCAGGCCATGACCCAGGAAACGCCCCTTGAGACCCCGTCCGCCTCGCCGTTCGCGCCGGTGCTGACCCGTCATGCCGACGCCGAGACCTGCGCGGACCCCAGCAGTGTGATGACGCTGCTCGCCGACTCGGACAGCACGGACGACGGCTTCACCAGCTACCGGTCCACGTTCGCCAAGGGGGCCGTGGGAGCGCCCGCGCACTTCCACACCAAGGCGACGGAGCTGTTCTTCGTGATCAGCGGTTCCCTCCAGGTGCTGGTGGGCGAGGAGGTCACCGTCCTGGAGGCGGGCGACTTCCTGGCCGTTCCGCCCCACACGCCGCACGCCTTCGCGGCGGCGCCGGGCTGCGAGGCGGACGTCCTGTTCGTCTTCACCCCGGGCATGGGCCGCTTCGACTACCTCCGTCTGCTCGGCCGGGTCATGCGTGGCGAGGCCGATCCGAAGGAGATCGCCGAGTCCGCCGAACGGTTCGACAACCACTACGTCGACAGCCCGGCCTGGCGTGCCGCCCTGGAGGCGTCGGCGTGATCGACGCAGCGCTGCACGTCCGGGTGGCACGGCCCTCCCGGGACCTCGCCGCCGCGGAACGCTTCTACGTGCACGGCCTCGGCCTGGACGTCCTGTGGCGCACCACCGAACGCGTCCCGGGCGAGCACGACCTCCTGATGGTCGGCCCGCCCGGTGCCGGCTGGCACTTCGAGCTGACGCACGACCCCGAGCACCCGCTGGAGCCGACCCCGACGGTGGACGACCTGTTCGTGGTCTACCTCGGCACTCCCGTGGACGAGTCCTCGGTCGACCGCCTGGTGGCGGCCGGCGGAACCCGTGTCCCAGCGCACAACCCGTACTGGGACGAGCACGGCGTGACGATCGCCGACCCGGACGGCTACCGCCTGGTGCTGTGCTCGCGCACCTGGGCTTGACCTCGATCTTGGTCGAGGTTGTTGGGTGAGTGGTGGCCGCAATCGCAGCCACCACTCACCCACCCGCCCGGAACGGAAGGACACCGTCATGTCGACTGACATTCTCATAGTGGGAACGATCTCGCCGGGGACCCAGGCCGCAGTGACCGCTGTGGTGAAGGGCCTGGAGCATGCGTTCAACACGAAGGACCCGGTCGCACTCGGCGAGCAGTTCACCGAACACGCCTCCTGGACCAACGCGGGGGGCACGCGACTTGACGGCAGGCCGGCCATCGTCGAGTTCAGCGGCCCGGCGATGAAGACCTTCCTCCGCGACTCCTTCGCCCGGTACGACGTGGCCAAGATGCTGGAGATAGCCCCCGAAGTCATCGCGGTGAACGTGGTCCAGACCCGCACGGACAGCGCAGGCAACCCGGTGGACGGCCCACAAGGAGCGACGCTCTACGTAATCACCAAGGAAGCAGACAGCTGGCGCATCGCGGCCGGCCAAAACATGGCCGTCGCCTAACGCTCGCGCCGCCCCGCCTGATGGGGTCCCGACTCCGCCGGATCGGAACTCCCCACCCGCAAGGCGGGGAGTCGACCGGCCCGCTTGCCGCCTCACTGCCGGAGGGCATCGTGGTCGTTGGCGGTCTATGTCCGGCCCACAGGCGGCCTGGGGACGCCGAACCGGCGGGAGCGCGTAGCGATCTGGTGCGTTCCCGGGGCTCCGACCCGCCCGGCCAGTCCCGGGTTCGCTCTGCCACGGCTCACCGCCCGACAGGGCGGCCGGTCGGCCGGAGCCGCCGGCCGGCCTTCCCAGCCAAGCCGCATCCGGGGCGGGTCCCCCTTGCCGTCCCTCCCCCGGGGGCCGCCCGACAGTCCTTGTCTTTCCGGGACCGGCCGTCCTGTCAAGGGTGGAGCGCAGCGACATCGCGGAGCGACGCGACGAAGGAGCGCCCTTGACAGGGCGGACGGGCACGGAAGGACACTGAGGACTGACGGGCAGCCCCCGGGCCACCCGCACCCCCGCGCCCCCTCGCTCCGCCCCAGAGAAAACACCCGCCCCAGCCCCCCGCCCCGTATCCTTGATGTCGGAAAACCGCCAGCCGCGGCACCCCCACCCCCCGGATGCTGGATCCATGCACACCGACACCGAGCGTTGCGTCAGGGCCGTCCAGTCGAAGGACGCGCGGTTCGACGGGTGGTTCTTCACCGCCGTGCGGACCACCGGGATCTACTGCCGGCCGAGCTGCCCCGCCGTGCCCCCCAAGGTCGAGAACATGACCTTCCTGCCCAGTGCCGCGGCCTGCCAGCAGGCCGGCTACCGGGCCTGTAAACGGTGCCGGCCGGACACCAGTCCCGGTTCGCCGGAGTGGAACGCCCGGGCCGATGCCGTGGCGCGGGCCATGCGGCTCATCCGGGACGGGGTCGTCGACCGGGAAGGCGTGCCGGGGCTGGCCGCCCGGCTGGGGTATTCGACCCGGCAGGTGGAACGGCAGCTGAACGCCGAGCTCGGGGCCGGGCCGCTGGCCCTGGCCCGGGCGCAGCGCGCCCAGACCGCGCGGCTGCTGATCGAGACCTCGGCGCTGCCGATGGCCGACATCGCCTTCGCGGCCGGCTTCTCCTCCATCCGGACCTTCAACGAGACAGTCCGCGAAGTGTTCGCCCTGGCCCCCGGTGAACTGCGCGCCCGAGCCGGACACACCAGGAGCAACGGCAACGGCAACGGTCCGGCCCCCTCCCCCTCCCAGACCCCCGGCACCCTGTCCCTCCGCCTCCCCTACCGCGCCCCGCTCAACCCGGACAACCTCTTCGGGCATCTCGCGGCAACGGCCGTCCCCGGGGTGGAGGAGTGGCGGAACGGGGCCTACCGGCGGACGCTCCGCCTGCCGTACGGGACCGGGGTGGTGTCCCTGACCCCGCAGCCGGACCACATCGGCTGCCAGCTGGCCCTGACCGACCTGCGGGATCTGACGATCGCGATCAGCCGGTGCCGGTGGATGCTGGACCTGGACGCCGATCCGGAGGCGGTGGACGAGCAGCTGCGGGCCGATCCGCTGCTGGCGCCGCTGGTGGACAAGGCGCCCGGGCGCCGGGTGCCGCGTACGGTCGATGCGGCGGAGTTCGCCGTACGGGCCGTACTCGGCCAGCAGGTGTCCACAGCAGCGGCCCGCACCCATGCGGGTCGGCTGGTCGCCGCGCACGGTGAGCCGGTGGCCGATCCGGACCCCAGCGGGGGCCTGACCCATCTCTTCCCCTCCCCCGAGGCGCTCGCCGGGCTGGACCCGGAGACGCTCGCACTGCCCCGCAGCCGCCGGACGACGCTGACCACGCTGGTCGGAGCGCTGGCGGACGGTTCACTGCCACTGGGCATCGACAGCGACTGGGAGGCCGCGCGGGCACAGCTCGCGGCGCTGCCGGGGTTCGGGCCGTGGACCACCGAGGTGATCGCCATGCGCGCGCTGGGTGACCCGGATGCGTTCCTTCCGTCCGATCTCGGGGTACGTCGGGCCGCGGCCGGGCTGGGACTGCCGTCCTCGCCCTCCGCTCTGACCGCCCGGGCGGCGGGCTGGCGGCCGTGGCGAGCGTACGCCGTCCAGTACCTGTGGGCGACGGACGACCACCCCATCAACCTGTTGCCCACCGTCTGACCGCCCGCCCCCTCCCCTCCCCTCCCATCCCCCCACCACCGTTCACTTCTCAGGAGAGTCATCGTGAACAGCAAGCACCACGCAGTCGTCGACAGCCCCTACGGGCCGCTCACCCTGGTCGCCACCGAGGGCGTCCTCAGCGGCCTCTATATGACCGGGCAGCGGCACCGGCCGCCGGAGGAGGCCTTCGGTGTGCGGGTCGATGCCGCCGAGGAGCCCTTCCCCGAGGTGGCGCGGCAGCTGACGGCGTACTTCGCCGGGGAGTTGACCGAGTTCGACCTGCCGGTCCGCCTCGAGGGCACCGAGTTCCAGCGCAGCGTCTGGGCGCAGCTCCAGCGCATCCCGTACGGCGAGACCTGGTCGTACGGGGAACTGGCCGGCCGGCTCGGGAAGCCGAACGCCTCCCGGGCGGTAGGCCTGGCCAACGGGAAGAACCCGGTCGGGATCATCGTGCCCTGCCACCGGGTGATCGGGGCGTCGGGGAGCATGACCGGGTACGGCGGCGGGGTGGATCGGAAGGAGCGGCTGCTGGCCTTCGAGGCAGGCGAACGCACCCTCCTGGACAACTGAACCTCGCGTCGCCCCGCCCCAGCCCGCGTACCGCGCCCAGCCCGCCTAGACCACGTTCACCGGGACAAGGAGCGCGAAGGCCACTCCCATCTCGACCGCGTACCCGTACATCGAGGGGTGCGGGACGGGGGCGGCCATGATGACCATGCTCTGCTGGGTGGCAGCCGCCGCAATCCATTCGGTGGGGGCGCCGATGGTGCCCTGGTACCAGCCCTCGCAGGCGCCCGGGCCGCTGACCAGCAGGACGTCGTCATGGCGGCGGTATTCGGCGAGCCAGCCAGGAGCAGTCTGGGCCCAGCCGTCGTAGTCGGTGAAGTGGGCCCAGCCGCCGTCCCGGATGGCGCTGTCGAAGAGCCAGACGGGCTGTCCGTCGGGCGTGGTTTCGCTGCCCGACTGTTCCTCGGTGGTGAAGTGGACCATCGGCAGAGCGTCGGGCCCGTCGGCGGTGCTGGGCCAGGCGTACATGGTGATCATGATCTGATTCTGTCCTGCTCGATGTAGGCGCTGTGTTACTGCGCTGTGTTGCTGCACCCCGTCAGCGGGGTGCCGGGCTGCCGTTCTCCAGTTCCGCGGTGCCCTCGCCCGACTCCAGGACCCGGTAGGCCTCTTGGATGCGGCGGCCGAGCGATCCGGGGAGGTGGGCGGTGAGTTCGGCGGGCTCGACGAGCTTCCAGGAGAGGAGTTCCTCCTCCTGGAGCTTGATGGAGCCGAGCTGTTCCCCGTCGAGTACGCCGCCGTCGTAGACGTACGCGACCAGCGGCGGACGGGCGGTGCCCAGCACCCAGTCGACGGCGAGCAGACGGCCGAGCGGGAGGTCCAGGCCGATTTCCTCGGCGCTCTCGCGGCGGGCCGCGGTGCGCGGGGACTCACCCCGGTCGGATTCGATGGTGCCGCCGGGAAGGGCCCAGCCCTCGCGGTAGTTGGGTTCCACGAGCAGGACCCGCCCCTCGGCGTCGCGGAAGAGCGCGGCGGCGCCGGCCAGCACCCGGGGCAGGCTCGCGATGTAGGCGGCGTAGTCGTCTGTGGTGGTCACGCCGCCACCCTACCGAGCCGCGCCAGGCCCGTTCAGGGGGGTCAGAACGGGCCGTCCTCAGGATCGTGGCTGCGGGATTCGGCGGCGCGGCGGAGCCGGAAGTGGCGGCCCGGGGCCTGTTCGGTGAGGGCGTCGCCGACCATGGCGCGGACGGCGTCCCGCATACCGTGCAGGGCGTGGTGCCGGGCGGGGCCGGCCCCGGGGTCGGTGCGGAGTTCCTTCACCAGCGCCCAGCAGACGAGCAGCATCACGATCACAAAGGGCAGTGCGACCAGGATGGTGGCGGTCTGGAGGGATTTGAGGCCGCCGGCGACCAGCAGGACTGCGGCCACGGCGGCCATCAGCACGCCCCAGGTGACCACCAGCCAGGTGGGCGGGTGCAGGGAGCCGCGGCTGGTGAGCGAGCCCATGACGAGGGAGGCGGAGTCCGCGCTCGTCACGAAGTAGGTCATGACCAGCAGCATGGCCACATACGAGGTGACGGTGCCCAGCGGCAGGGCGTCGAGCATGGCGAAGAGGGAGGCCTCGGCACCGTCCTTGATCTTGACGGTGAGGTCGGCGACGCCGGTGGAGTCCAGGCGGATGGCGGTGCCGCCCATCACGCAGAACCAGACCACGGTGGCGCCGGACGGGACGAGGAGGACGCCGATGAGGAATTCGCGGATGGTGCGGCCGTGCGAGATGCGGGCGATGAAGGTGCCGACGAAGGGCGCCCAGGAGAGCCACCAGGCCCAGTAGAAGATGGTCCACGCGCCCAGCCAGGCGCTGTCGGTGAAGGCGCCGGTACGGGTGGCCATGGGCAGGAGTTCGTGCAGGTAGCTGCCGATGCTCGCGGGGACCACATCGAGGATGTAGACGGTGGGACCGAGCAGGAAGACGAAGGTCATCAGCGAGGCGGCCAGCACGACGTTGACGGTGCTGAGCCATTTGACGCCCTTGTGCAGGCCGGAGAAGGCGGAGAGCACGAAGGCGGCGGAGAGCGAGCCGATGATGATCAGTTCGAGGGCGGTGGAGTCCTCGATCCCGGTGGTGATGTGGAGGCCCTCGGCGACCTGGAGGGCGCCGAGTCCGAGGCTGGTCGCGGTTCCGAAGACGGTGGCGAAGACGGCGAGCAGGTCGATGGCCTGGCCGGGCCGGCCGTCGGCGCGGCGTTGGCCGATGAGGGGGACGAAGGCGGAGCTGAGCCGGTTGCCGCGGCCCTTGCGGAAGGTGGCGTAGGCGAGGGCGAGGCCGGCGATGCCGTAGATCGCCCAGGGGGTGAGGGTCCAGTGGAAGAAGGAGTAGTCGAGGGCCGCCTGGGCGGCGTCGCCGCTCTGCGGGGCGGCGCCGGAGGCGGGCGGCGGATGCAGGTAGTGGGTGAGGGGTTCGCCGACGCCGTAGAACATGAGGCCGATGCCCATGCCCGCGCTGAACATCATCGCGATCCACGCGAGGTTGGTGAACTCGGGTTCGGAGTCGTCGGCGCCGAGCCTGATCCGGCCGAAACGGCTGATCGCCAGGACCACGCACATGACGAGGAAGACGTCCGCGGCGATCACGAACAGCCAGGCGAAATTGGCCAGGACCCAGGCCAGGGCGGAGCTCGAGGCGCTGTCGAAGGAGTCCTTGGCGAGGGCTGCCCAGGCGACCACGGCCAGTACGGCGATCACTCCTACGGTGACCACCGTGCGGTCGGGGGCGGCGCCCCCGGGGGCGTCCGCCGGGCGGTCCGGGCGTGGCTGTTCCAGTGGATCCGTACTCATGTGGCCCCACTATGGGGAGGAAAATCACCTTTTAGCGGTATGGCGCGCCGGGTGCAGGCGCGGCGTGATCCAGGACACCCATGGGCATAGGAGGATCCTCCGGATAGGCTCGGGGTGGCGCGACTGCACGTTCGATAGCAAGGGATCAAGCAAGGTGGCGGACGGAGCAGTAACTGAGGCCGCGCGCGTTCTCATCGCCGCGGACAAATTCAAGGGCTCGCTCACGGCCGTACAGGTCGCGGAGCGGGTGACGGCGGGCCTTCGCAAGGCCGTACCGGGCGTGGAGGTCGAGACCCTCCCCGTCGCGGACGGCGGCGACGGTACCGTGGCGGCTGCTGTGGCGGCCGGTTTCGAACGCCGGGAGGTACGGGTCACCGGGCCCCTCGGTGAGCAGGTCACGGCGGCTTTCGCGCTGCGCGACGGTACCGCGGTGGTCGAGATGGCGGAGGCCTCCGGGCTGCAGCTGCTGCCGGCCGGCGTTTTCGCGCCGCTGACGGCGACCACGTACGGCTCGGGTGAGGTACTGAAGGCCGCGCTGGACGCGGGTGCGCGCTCGATCGTCTTCGGGGTGGGCGGCAGCGCCACCACCGACGGCGGTGCGGGCATGCTGGCCGCACTCGGCGCGGTGTTCCTGGACGCCGAAGGGGAGCCGGTCGGTCCGGGCGGTGGCGCGCTGGCGTCGCTGGCCTCGGCGGACCTGTCGGGCATCGACCCGCGCTTCGCGGAGGTCGATTTCGTCCTCGCGAGCGATGTGGACAACCCGCTGACCGGCCCGAAGGGCGCGCCGGCGGTGTACGGGCCGCAGAAGGGGGCCACCCCGGAGGACGTGGCGACGCTGGATGCGGCGCTGGCGCACTTCGCGCAGGTCCTGGAGAAGGCGATCGGGCCGAAGGCCGCGGAGCTGGCGGCCTCCCCGGGCGCGGGCGGCGCGGGCGGTATCGGCTATGGCGCCCTGCTGCTCGGTGCGAGCTTCCGGCCCGGTATCGAGCTGATGCTGGAGGTGCTGGGCTTCGCCCCGGCCCTGGAGCGCGCCACCCTGGTGATCACGGGTGAGGGCTCCCTGGACGAGCAGACCCTGCACGGCAAGGCGCCGGCGGGCGTGGCCGCGGCTGCACGGGCGGCGGGCAAGCCGGTGGTGGCGGTGTGCGGTCGGCTGCTGCTGGAGCAGGAGGCGCTGCAGGCGGCGGGTATCCGCCGCGCCTATCCGCTGACCGAGGTCGAGCCGGACACCGCGAAGTGCATCGCGAACGCGGGTCCGCTGCTGGAGCAGGTCGCGGCGAACATCGCGGCCGACGTGCTCTGACCGTACGCAGTAAGCCGTACGCCATACGCCGCACCCAGTACGCGTTGCGGCAGGCGCCGCGGACGAAAGAGGCCCCTGGCCCCGGGATGCTTCCCGGGGCCAGGGGCCTTTCCGGATCGCTACGGGGCGTGGAGCTGCTCGGCGAAGGCCGCGTAGGCACGGTCGTCGAAGAGGACGAACCGGACCTCTTCCACGGGGGCCAGGGCCGCCGTGCGGGCGGTCTCCACCGCGATACGGGCGCCGTCGTCCATCGGCCAGCCGTAGATTCCGGTGGAGATGGCCGGGAAGGCCACCGTACGGGCGCCCAGCTCGGCGGCGATCCGCAGCGACTCGCGGTAGCAGGAGGCCAGCAGCGCCGAGCGGTCCTCCTCGCGCGACCAGACCGGGCCGACCGTATGGATCACATGCTCGGCGGAGAGCCGGCCGGCGGTGGTGGCGACGGCCTGGCCGGTGGCGAGGCCCTTGCCGTAGTGGGAGGCGCGCAGGGCCCGGCAGGCGGCCAGGATCTCGGGGCCGCCGCGGCGGTGGATGGCGCCGTCGACCCCTCCGCCGCCGAGGAGGGAGGAGTTGGCGGCGTTGACGATCGCGTCGGCCGTCTCGGCCGTGATGTCGCCCTGGACCAGGGTGATGCGCACCATCGGGATCAGCGGGCCCTTCTGAGGTGGCGCCAGACCGCCTTCGCCGCGTTGTGCCCGGACATGCCGTGGACGCCGGGGCCGGGTGGGGTGGCCGAGGAGCAGAGGTACACGGCCGGGTGGGCCGTGGTGTAGGGGAACAGGGAGAGTTTGGGGCGGAGCAGGAGCTGGAGGCCGGAGGCCGCGCCGCAGGCGATGTCGCCGCCGATGTAGTTGGGGTTGCGGGCGGCGAGCTGGGGCGGGCCGGCCGTGGCGCGGGCGAGGACCAGGTCGCGGAATCCGGGGGCGAAGCGCTCCAGCTGCCGTTCGACGGCGTCGGTGAGGTCGCCGTCCCAGCCGTGCGGGACATGGCCGTAGGCCCAGAAGACGTGCTTGCCCTCGGGGGCCCGGGTGGAGTCGACCAGGCTGGGCTGGGCGGTGATCAGGAACGGGGCGCGGGGGGCGCGGCCGGAGGTGGCGAGTTGCAGGGCGGCGTCGATGTCGCGGGTGCGGGGGCCGATCTGGACGGTGCCGGCGCGGCGGGCGGCTTCGGCGGTCCACGGGACCGGGCCGGACAGCGCGTAGTCGATCTTGAAGGCGGCTGCGCCGTAGCGGTAGCCGTCGTAGGCGTGTCCCAGGCCGGCGATCCGGGCCAGTGCGGTGGGCGAGGTGTCGAAGACGTAGGCGCGGGCCGGGGGGAGATCGTCGAGGCGTTTGACCTCGAAGCCGGTGTGTACGGTGCCGCCGAGCTCGCGGAGGTACCCGGCGAGGGCGTCGGGGATCGCCTGGGAGCCGCCGCGCGGCATCGGCCAGCCGTTGGCGTGCGCGGCCAGGGCGAAGACCAGGCCGACCGCGCCGGTGGCGATCCCGCCGAGCGGGGCGATGACGTGCGCGACCAGGCCGGCGAACAGGGCCCGGGCCCGCTCGTCGTGGAAGCGGCTCAGCAGCCAGGTGGCGGGCGGCAGCCCGGCGAGGCCGAACCGGGCCAGGGTCACCGGGTCCCGGGGCAGCGCGGTGGACGGCAGGGACATGAAGTCCCGGGCGAGGGTGTCCCAGCGGCCGAGGAAGGGGTTGACCAGGCGCCGGTAGGTTCCGGCGTCGCGCGGCCCGAGGGAGGCGGCGGTCTCGGCCACCGAGCGGGACAGCACGGCGGCCGTCCCGTCGTCGAAGGGGTGGGCCATGGGCAGGGGGGCGTGCAGCCACTCCAGGCCGTGGCGGGCGAGCGGCATCGTGGCGAAGACGGGGGAGCCGGCGGCCAGCGGGTGCACCGCCGAACAGGGGTCGTGCCGGAAGCCGGGCAGGGTCAGCTCCTCGGTTCTGGCCCCGCCGCCGATGGTGTCCGCCGCTTCGAACACGGCGACCGAGAATCCGCGCCGGGCGAGTTCGACGGCGGCCGTCAGCCCGTTGGGCCCCGCCCCCACGACGACCGCGTCGAGAATCGACGGCACCATGCGACTCCTTCGTCCGGTTCGTCCAGCTGTCCTTCGTCTGCCTGCGGCACTGGCTGCACGGCTGCACTGGCCCTGGAGGGCCAGCGTATTACCGGTCGCCGCGGAGCAGACCCCTGATCCGCGCCACGGTGGGCTCGTCTCGGGCGACGACGAACGGCAGGGCGTTGTCCCGGTCGATGCGGAACGGCTCGTCCGCCACCGTGCTCTGGGCTCCGCCCGCCTCGGCCACGAGCAGCAGACCGGCCGCGTGGTCCCAGGCCGAGGGCCAGTTGAAGGCGAGGGCGTCCATTTCGCCGCGGGCCACCTTCAGGTACTCCAGGCCGGCCGATCCGCAGGGCCGGGGGGCGACACCGGGGACATCCAGCCGGGCCAGGATTCTTTTGTCATGTTCGCTGGTGTAGAGCGGGTGCGCGGTGGCCACCCGCAGCTCGGCGCCGGGCTCCGGGGAGCCGCTGCGGATGGTCTCGCCGTCGACCTGGGCACCCTGGCCGCGGACGGCGGTGGCGAGGGTCTCCAGGGCGGGGGCGTAGGTCCAGGAGGCGTGGATCTCGCCGTGCAGGGCCAGGGCGACGAGGGTGCAGAAGGCGGCTTCGCCGTTGACGAACTGCCGGGTGCCGTCGACCGGGTCGACGATCCAGACGGGCGCGTCGCCGCGGAGCGCCCCGTACACGGTGGGGTCGGCGTGCACGGCCTCCTCGCCGACCACCACCGAGCCGGGCAGCAGCTTGGTGAGGGAGGCGGTGAGGTGCTCCTCGGCCATCCGGTCGGCGACCGTCACCAGGTCGTGCGGGCCGCTCTTCTGGTCGACCTCGTGCTCGGCGAGCTGCCGGAACCTCGGCATGATCTCGACTGCTGCGGCCTTGCGGACGGCCTCTTCGACATCGGGGAGGCGGCGTGCCAGAAACTCATCGATCATGCGGTCCATCAGACCACGCCGGGCCGACAATCCCCACCGGTATGGGTGACGGCCGGATGAACCCCGCCAACCTGCCCGGATGACCGAACGGCCCCGCCGGTCCGCCGACCGGGTCCGCGCCCGCCCGTCACGGACGGGAATCGAACGCCTGTCAGACAGAGTTCCACCAACCGGTACGGGCGTCTCCCGGTTCGTGTGGGGACCTCATGAGGGAACCTGCCGGATTTCAACTGGCGTTGATTCACGTCAAACCATGGTTGATAACCGGGCGTTGAGCCGCTACGGTCCTCGGGAAGGCCATGGCATGGCGCACACGTCGGTGGCTGACGCGGTAGCCCGAACGGCCGCCGGCCGTCAGGTCCCGCCGGTGAGGGCACGCCCACGGGGGTGGAGTGCCCTCACCGGCGCCGGCGCGAGCGCCCGGGAGATCGACACCAGGAGATCGCGGTCCGCCGCCTCCGCGGCACGCACCGCGGCCACCGCGAGGGCGCCCTGCTCCGTCGACTCCGCCGCCGGTGGCGAGGTACGGGCCCGCGCCTCCGCCGCCGCCGTGAACATGGCGGCGAGGCCGGCGGCCACCGCCTCGCGCTCCGCGACCCCGCCCTCCTTCGCCTGCCGGTAGCCCGCCTCACGCGCCTCGTCGGTGCAGTGGACGCACAGCGAGAGCATCCAGTCGTGGATGGTGGTCATCCGGTAGAGGAGGGCCTGCTCGGGTCCGGCGTACCACGGCGGGGGGAGGAACATCCTGCTGCCGGGGGTCAGCCCGGACCGGGTGACCAGACGCCACAGGGGCCGCAGGGCCCTGATGCCGAGCAGGGGGTGCCACACCCGGTCGATCAGCGCGGGCCCGTACGCCGGTACGAGGAGCCCGACCCCGATCATCATCCCGCTGGCCGACATGAAGGGCGACAGGCTGTTGTTGAGCACGTCCCAGTCCCGGCCGGCCCAACGGGCGGCGATGGCGGTCAGCTTGAACAAGCCGAAGACGATGTTGGCCAGGGCGGCGACCACCAGCACGAGCAGCCCGATCTGCAGGGGCCGGTCGACCGAGGTCTTGGTCTCCTGCCGCGCCGTCCGCCTTCCGACGTCGAGAAGCCAGCTCCAGCAGACGACGGTGGTGGCCACCCCGGCCGCGATGTACCCGAGCAGATAGAGCACCAGCATTTCGCTGATGAACGGGGTGGCGGCGTAGTACGTGTCGAAGTCCCGCGGACGCTCCACCGGGACATCGCCCAGCGCGAACAGCCCCACCAGGGCGGCGATCACCACGCAGCAGCCGGTCTTCCACACCCGTACGCGTCGGCGCGTACGGGGACAGTCCGCCGACTCCGCCCGCCAGTAGTCCAGCAGCACCAGGGACGCACACGCATAGGCGGTCATGATGCAGTGGACGAGGAGGGCCGAGAGGTTGCTGATGCCGGTGAGCCGGTTGACGGCGGTGACGGTCGGCGGGGAGGAGAGGATGAAGCCTGCGCAGGGCAGGAGCAGCAGGGCGTTCACCGTACGGACCGTCGCGCTGCGCCACCCGCGCACCAGGGCCGGCAGCTTCGCCAGCAGGGCCGCGCCCAGGACGGCGGCGGGCACGTAGTAGTCGGCGCCTTCGTGTATCACCGGCCCCCCAGGGACTCCCAGATGCGCCCGTCCCGCTCGCCGGGGGGCGTGCTGCTGCGGGTGCCGAGCAGGAAGGGCCGGAACTTGGCCCCCAGCAGCCGGCCGAACCGCTCCGCCCGCCGTTCCTCGGCGAGGTCGTAGTCGGTGCGCGCCGCAACCTGGGCGGCCCCGCCGGAGCGGTCCTCGGCCTCCCTGCGGTGCCACAACTCGTGGCCCAGGATCACCATCTGATGGACCGGCAGGGTGTTCTGCTCCACCGCGATCACTTCGTGGTCACCCAGGTCGATCCAGAGCCCGCTGACCGTGCCCGGCGGGAACGGCTCCAGCATCAGACGGACCTCGCGCCCGCTGCTCGCCGACACGAAGGCGCAGACCGCGTACAGCAGTTCACGCGGTGCCGGTGCGAGCGGGCGCATCACCCCGTCGAACAACTCGTCCCGGTGGCGCTTCATTTCACGGGATATACGCACCGCGTCCCACATGTCTTCCCCACCCGGACGCTGTTGCCGGCACACCGCTCATCGAGCCCCCCGAACGGATGCACGGCACTCTGTCAGTCGTGCGCCCGCGACAGTAGCCACTCGGGACGGCGGAGGCAACTGCGGTCCAGCACGGGCATCGTCCCTGGCCAGGGGCCGTTTACCGGCTCTCCCGGGCACGTTCCTCGCGCGAGCGCCGGGCAATGGACTCGATGAGGGCGATGATGGGCTGTGCGGTGTCGTCGGGGACGTCGGCGAGCGCCCGTGCGGCATAGCCGACGACGCCGAGATCGGAACCGGAGGCAGCACCGGAACCGGCAGAACCGACAGAACCGGCAGAGGCCAGGGTGTCTGCGTTCCTGAGGCGCTGGATGTGCTCGTCCTGGCGCGCCACGGTCCGCTCCAGCAGGTCCTTGTGGATCCGCTGGAGCACCCGGTCCAGGGCCTCGGCGGGCTCGGCGACCAGGAACTCGATGCTCTCTCCGAAGAAGTCGGCTATCCCGGCCGCGTGATCGAGGTTCGGGGCCTTCCCCGTCTTGATCATCTTGTCGAGCCACTGCGCGCTCGTTCCCGCACCGGCCGCGATGTCCGCCAGCGAGTACGCACGCCGCTGGCCGTCGGGGGTGGTCCGCAGCCGGGTACGGCGCAGGAAGACGATCCGGGCGACCACCCGGCGGTGGCGCTCTTCCACCGGGTCCACCCGGTCCGCCGCTCCGCCGCCGTTGCCCGGCGCCTGTTGCTGACCGCGCAACAGCGCGTGTACGTCCTCGACGGGCAGCCCGGAGGCGTACGAGAGGCCGCCCTCGCCCTCCACCCGGAGCAGGTCCTCGCCTTCGAGACCGGCACGTTCGAGCAGGGACCTGATGCGCCCGGCGGTCCTGACGGGATCCGCGGCGGACCTCTCGCTCATTCCTGCTCCCCCGCTCCATGACTGGGCCGATGCCGAATCAGAGCGTCAAACACTATCGACTCCGGCTCGGCATCAGCAACCAAAGATGAAAGACATCAGCCCGCATTGACCGCCGGGATGATGCGGGAGCCGTACGCGTCGATGGTGGCCTCCCTGGCATCGTGCATGTCGTAGACGGCGAACTGGTCGACGCCGAGGTCACGCAGGGCCCGCAGCTTCTCGATATGGGCCTCGGCGGGCCCCAGCAGGCAGAACCGGTCGACGATCTCGTCCGGCACGAAGTCGGTGGACGGGTTCCCGGCGCGGCCGTGGTGGCTGTAGTCGTAGCCCTGCCGGGCCTTGATGTACTCGGTGAGTGCCTCCGGGACCATCGAGGAGTGCTCCCCGTAGCGGCTGACCAGGTCGGCGACATGGTTGCCGACCATGCCGCCGAACCAGCGGCACTGATCCCGGGCATGGCCGAGGTCATCGCTCACGTATGCGGGGGCCGCCACGCAGATGGTGATCGCGGCGGGGTCCCGGCCGGCCGCGGCGGCGGCCTCGCGGACCGCTTGGACCATCCATTCGGTGAGGTAGAGGTCGGCGAGCTGGAGGATGAATCCGTCGGCCTTCGCCCCGGCGAGGGCGAGGGCCTTCGGCCCGTACGCGGCCATCCAGACCGGCAGCTTGCCGCCCTTGACCCACGGGATGCGGATCGGGTTGCCGTCCACGGTCGCCTCGCGCCCCTCGGCGAGATCGCGGATGACCTCGATGGCCTCGCCCAGCCGGGCCAGGGTGTTGGGCTTGCGGCCGGCCACCCGCATGGCCGAGTCCCCGCGGCCGATCCCGCAGACGGTGCGGTTGCCGTACATGTCGTTGAGGGTGGCGAAGGTGGAGGCGGTGACCTCCCAGGTGCGGGTGCCCGGGTTGGTCACCATCGGGCCGATGTGCATCTTCTGCGTGTTGGCGAGGATCTGGCTGTAGATGACGAAGGGTTCCTGCCAGAGCACGGCCGAGTCGAAGGTCCAGCCGTAGCGGAAGCCGTTGCGTTCGGCGCGCTTCATGAGGCTGACGACCTGGGAGGCCGGCGGGTCGGTCTGGAGGACGAGGCCGAAGTCCATGCGGGGACTCTCCTTACAGGTACTGGCAGGTGGAGCGGTGGACGAAGGCCCCGTGTCCGGCCCGGCCGGTGTACTCGCGCCGGTCGATGACCAGCTCGCCGCGCGAGAGGACGGTGTCGACCCGCCCGGTGATCCGCTTGCCCTCGTACGCCGAGTAGTCCACGTTCATGTGGTGGGTCTCGGCGGAGATGACCTGCTCGGCGTGCGGATCGTAGAGGACGATGTCGGCGTCCGAGCCGGGGGCGATGGTGCCCTTCTGCGGGTACATGCCGAACATCCGGGCCGGGGTCGCGCAGGCGATCTCGATCCAGCGGCGGCGGCTGATGTGCCCGTCCAGGACCGCCTGATGGAGGAGGTCCATCCGGTTCTCCACCCCCGGAAGCCCGTTGGGGATCTTCGAGAAGTCGCCCCGGCCGAGTTCCTTCTGGCCGCGGAAGCAGAACGGGCAGTGGTCGGTGGAGACCACCTGGAGGTCGTTGGTGCGCAGGCCGCGCCAGAGGGCCGCCTGGTGCTCCCTGGGGCGCAGCGGCGTGGAGCAGACGTACTTGGCGCCCTGGAAGTCGGGCTCGGCGAGGTTGTCGGTGGAGAGGAAGAGGTATTGGGGGCAGGTCTCGCCGAAGACGGGCAGCCCCTTGTCCCGGGCCGCGGCGAGCTCGGCGACGGCCTCCTCGGCCGAGACATGGACCACGTACAGCGGGGAGCCGGCCACCCGGGCCAGTTGGATGGCCCGGTGGGTGGCCTCGGCCTCCAGCAGCACCTTGCGGACCTCGCCGTGGTGGCGCGGGTCGGTCTCGCCGCGCGCCAGGGCCTGTTCCACCAGGACGTCGATGGCGATGCCGTTCTCGGCGTGCATCATGATCAGCCCGCCGTTGGCGGCGCCGCGCTGCATCGCGCGCAGGATCTGTCCGTCGTCGCTGTAGAACACCCCGGGGTAGGCCATGAACAGCTTGAAGGAGCTGATGCCCTCCTCCACCAGGAGGTCCATCTCCTTGAGGGTGTGCTCGTTGACGTCGGAGAGGATCATGTGGAAGCCGTAGTCGATGGCGCAGTTGCCGTCGGCTTTGGCGTACCAGGCGTCGAGGCCCTCGCGGAGCGAGTGGCCGACGCTCTGGACGGCGAAGTCCACGATGGTGGTGGTGCCGCCCCAGGCGGCGGCCCGGGTGCCGGTCTCGAAGGTGTCGGAGGCGAAGGTGCCGCCGAAGGGCAGTTCCATGTGGGTGTGGGCGTCGACGCCGCCCGGGATGACGTACTTCCCGGTCGCATCGATCGTACGGTCGGCCGTCCAGGCCCCGGCGGCTGCGGAGCCGTGGGCGGCCAGGGCGGCCACCCGGCCGTCCTCGACGAGGACGTCCGCGTGGAGTTCGTCGGCGGCGGTGATGACCAGGCCGCCGCGGATCAGGGTGCGGATGCTCATGGTGCGGTCCCCCTACTGGATGGCGCCCAGGGCCTGTTCGAGGATGGCTGCGCCCTCTTCCGCCTCGGTGACGGTGAGGGAGAGCGGAGGCGCGATGCGCAGCACGCTGGTGTTGTGGCCGCCGCCCTTGCCGAGCAGCAGGCCGCCTTCGCGGGCCGCTTCGAGGACGGCGCCGGCCGCGTCGGGGGCGGCCTGGTCGGTGCCCGGCCGGGTGAGTTCGATGCCGGCCATCAGGCCGCGGCCCCGGACATCGCGGACGGCGGGCACGGCGGCGCCGATGGCGCGCAGCCGCTCCAGGAGCAGGCCGCCGACCCGGCGGGCGTTGCCCTGGAGGTCGTGTTCGAGGAGGTAGCCGAGGTTGGCGAGGCCGGCCGCCATGGTGACGGGTGAACCGCCGAAGGTGGAGATGGAGTTGGCGTCCAGGCAGTTCATGATCTCGGCGCGGGCGACGACCCCGCCGATGGACATGCCGTTGCCGATGCCCTTGGCGAAGGTGAGGATGTCCGGCGGGCCGTTCTGGGCGTGCGCCTGCCAGCCCCAGAAGTGGTCGCCGGTGCGGCCCCAGCCGGTCTGCACCTCGTCGCTGATCCAGAGGATGCCGTGCCGGTCGAGGACCTCGCGGAAGGCCCCGTACAGGCCGTCGGGCGGGGAGGTGAACCCGCCGACGCCCTGGATGGGTTCGGCGATCAGGGCGGCCACTCCCCCGCGGGCCTGGCCGAGTACGTCCTCCAGATCGGCGACGGCCGCGGCGGTGAAGGCGGTGTCGTCGAGGTCGGCGAAGGGGCCGCGGCTGCGGACGGCGCCGTGCACGTAGTACGTCTGGAGGGGCGACAGGCTGGTCGGGGACCAGCCGCGGTTGCCGGTGATCGAGACGGTGGAGAAGGACCGGCCGTGGTAGCTGTTGCGCATCGCCAGGATCTGGTTGGAGCGGCGGTACGCGGTGGCCAGGAGCAGGGCGGTGTCGTTGGCCTCGGTGCCGGAGGTGGTGAAGAAGACCCGGGCGTCGGGGATGCCGGAGAGGGCCGCGACGCGTTCGGCGAGTTCCACCATGGGGCGGTTGAGGTAGAGGGTGGAGGAGTGGATGATCCGCCCGGCCTGGTCGGCGACGGCCTTGGTGACCTCGGGGAGGGCGTGGGCGGTCATGGTGGTGAGGATGCCGCCGAAGAAGTCCAGGTAGCGGTTGCCTTCGGCGTCCCAGACGTGCCGGCCCTCGCCGTGGGTGAGCTCGATGGGGTGCCGGTAGTAGAGGGCCAGCCAGTCGGGGAGGACGTTTTGGTGCCGGTGGTGCAGGCTGTTCGGGTCGGTCACGGCTGAACCAGTCCTCCGTAGGCGTCGGGGCGGCGGTCGCGGTAGAAGGCCCACTGGGTCCGGACCTCGGTGATCAGGTCGAAGTCCAGGTCGCGGACGAGGAGTTCCTCCTCCTTGTCGCTGGCGACCTCGCCGACGAACTGGCCGCGGGGGTCGACGAAGTAGCTGGTGCCGTAGAAGTCGTTGTCCCCGTACTCCTCCCGGCCGACGCGGTTGATGGCGGCGACGAAGTACTCGTTGGCCACGGCGGATGCGGGCTGCTCCAGCTGCCACAGGTGGGAGGAGAGCCCGCGGTGGGTGGCGGAGGGGTTGTAGACGAGCTGGGCTCCGGCGAGGCCGAGCTGGCGCCAGCCCTCCGGGAAGTGCCGGTCGTAGCAGATGTAGACGCCGACCTTGCCGACGGCGGTGTCGAACACCGGCCAGCCGAGGTTGCCCGGGCGGAAGTAGTACTTCTCCCAGAACCCCTTGACCTGGGGGATGTGGTGCTTGCGGTACTTGCCGAGGTAACTGCCGTCGGCGTCGATGACGGCGGCGGTGTTGTAGTAGAAGCCCGAGCTCTCCACCTCGAAGACCGGTACGACGATCACCATGCCGGTCTCGCGGGCGAGGTCCTGCATCCGGCGGAGGGTGGGGCCGTCCGGGACGGGCTCCGCCCAGCGGTAGTGCTCGGGCTCCTGCACCTGGCAGAAGTAGGGCGCGTTGAAGACCTCTTGGAAGCCGATGATGCGGGCGCCCTGGGAGGCAGCCCGACGGGCGTGCTCCTCGTGTTTGGCGATCATCGAGTCGGTGTCGCCGGTCCAGGAAGCCTGGACCAGCGCGGCGCGGACGATGTGGGCCATGAGCTGCTCCTCGCCTCTACGCACGTAGACGATGTGCGTAGGTACGAGACCGTAAGCCTCGCCACAGTCCGGGGCAAGACCACCGCGCACGGTCGGAGTAGTCGATCAAGTCAGGTCTTCCGGCGGTCGGAATCGACTCAATTCCGTTCGTTTTTCAGGCCGGCCACGCGCAGGGCATGGACCAGATCGCGGTGGCAGCGGGCGGAGACCGCGCCCGCGGTTTCGAGCAGCCACGGAGCCAGCCGGTCCGGGTCGCGGCGGGCCAGCCGGGCGGCTTCCTCGGCGGGGCGGGCCCGGACGAACGCGTCGAGCAGCGCCTCGGCCTCGCCGGTACGGCCGGCCGCGCCGAGGGCGAGGACGGCCTCGGCGATCTCGGCGGCGGGGCGGGCGACGCCCTCGCGCAGCAGCCGGCCGCGGTCCGGCTCGCGGCCGGCCGCGCCGAGCGCGGTCGCCGCCGCGCTCAGCCGCTCGGGCGGCAGGGTGGCCGCGGCCTCCCAGAGCAGCGTGGCCCAGTCGGGGGCCAGCCCGGCCCGCTCCAACTCGCCTGCGAGGAGCGGCAGCCGCTGGGCGGGCCAGGCGGCGGCTTCGCAGAGCAGGACGTGCGCCTCGCCGGTACGGCCTTGGCCCCGCAGCCCGATGAGCTCCGCGACGAGCCGGGGGACGGCGAGTTCCGCGGGGGCGGGGGCCGCGGCCGGGGGCTGTGCGGGGGCCGGGCCCGGCTCCTCCGGCGCCGGGTCCGGCCGCCCGTAACGGGCACCCCGGGGAGCGGCCTGCGGCTGCTGCTGGTGCGGCAGTTCGGGCACCACCGCTCCGGCGGCCGGGGCCCCGCCGTAGCGGGCGCCGCCGCCACTGCGCCGGGCCGCTCCGCGCAGCCGCCGACCGCCGGGAACCGGCGCCGGCCGGGACCCACCGTCCCCACCGTCTCCGGCCGCCTCCTGCCCCGGCCGCTGCCGCGGTACTCCGGGCAGCGAGCCGGCGTCCGGGTCCGGGTCCGGGCCGGCGGCGGGCCACGGCGCGGGTACGGGCGGTGCGGGTACGCCCGGCGAGGCCGTGGGCGGTGAGGCCAGGGGCCTCGATGGCGCAGGCGACGGGTCCGCGGACGGCGAGACCACGGGCGGTGGGACCACGGACCATGAGGCCACGGGCGGTGAGGCCGCAGGGGGTGGGGCCACGGGCCCTGAGGCCACGGGCGGTGGGGTTGCTAACGCGGCCAGGCGTTGCGCCAGGTCCCGGCAGCGTGCGGCGGCGCGGGCCAGGTCGTCCTGGGTCCAGGAGTACTCGCCGGTCAGGAACTCCGACTCGGCCGGGTCCGCGGACCTCTCCAGCCGGGCCGACAGCGCGTGCAGGGCCGCCTCGGAGGCGGCCCGCTGCGCGCCCGCCGAGGCGAGCAGCGAGCGGAGTTCCTCCGCTCCGCCGGGCAGCCGGTCGTATTCGGCCACCGCCGCCTGCCGGAGCTCCGCCGCCCGGGCTGCCGCGCGGGCCGTGAACTCCTCGCCCGCGACCGCCGCCAGGTCCTGGAAGAGCGACTCCAGGACGTCCCACGGCGGCATCGCGCTGCCGTTCAGGCAGGCCCGCATGCCTTCCGGATCTCTGCGCAGGAACTCGCCGTACCAGCCCGAGCCGGGGTCCAGGTGGGTGGTCAGCCGCCTCAGGTGGGCCGCCAGCCGGTCGATCGCCGTCGCTCCGTCGAGAGAAGTCGCGGTCTCCATGGGCGCATTGGACCGCATCCGTGTTACAGGAGGACTACGGGAATCTCAAACCTTGACGGCGATGCCGGTGTGCGGGCGACGCCCGAGCCGGACGGCCGCGGCGGGCAGGTCCACGATCCAGAACTGCCAGCTGTACTTCCGCGCCATCAGCTTCCGCACCCTCCGCAGCCCGGCCTCGTCGAGCAGCCGCGCCGTACCCTCCAGGACGGGGGTGCCGGGCGTGATGCGTCCGCGCCGGTCGCAGGCGGAGAGGGTGACGTGCCCGTTGGCGCGGATCCGCCTGACCTTCCAGGAGTCCTCTCGGGTCCAGATGTACAGCTCCCCCGCGTCGGCCACCGCCCAGACCGGCGTGGCCACCGGGGTGCCGTTCTTGCGGAAGGTGGTCAGGCTGACGTACCTGGCCCGGCCGAGCTCCTCGATCGTCACCCCGCCCGCGTTCCCGCCGGCTCCTGCTCCAGCCCCTGTCCCTGTCCCTGTCATGGGCCCAGCCTAGGGGGTGTCCGGTGGCGGGCGTGGGAGTGGCTGTCCGGGGTGGTGCAGGCGGCGACGAGCAGGCCGCCCGCGAGCAGGGCACCGATGAGTCCGAGACCGATCCGCTTGACTGCGTTGTGTGCTGACACGGGTTCAGCTGTGCCCGGTGGAGCGCGGCCCGCACCGCCCGTTGGGCCGTTCGGCCGCCCGGCCGGGCGGTCTGACCGGGCCGCCCGGCCCGCCGGCTCAGGCCGCGACGAAGGCGCAGCGGCGCAGCAGGTCGTCCATGGACAGGCCGAGGGCCTGGGCGAGGGCGGCGATCGTGAAGAAGGCGGGGGTGGGGGCCCGGCCGGTCTCGATCTTGCGGAGGGTTTCGGCGGAGAGACCGGCGGAGGCCGCGACCTCGACCATGCTCCGGCTGCCGCGCGCCTCGCGCAGCAGCAGGCCCAGCCGCTCGCCGCGCTCGCGCTCTTCGGGGGTGAGGGGGGTACGGACCATGCACCCATTCTAATACCGGCCCAGCCCCGCCCCACCCCATTTTTATACCGGTATAGTTATTGGCATGGTGGAACTGAAGACCGAACACGAGATCGAGCAGATGCGCGCCGCCGGCCGGGTGGTGGCCACCGCCCTGGCCGCCGTACGGGAAGCGGCCCGGCCGGGGGTCTCGCTGCTGGAACTGGACGCGGTGGCCCGCGAGGTGCTCCGCGAGGCGGGCGCCGGCTCGCCCTTCCTCGGCTACCGGCCGCACTTCGCGCCGGTGCCCTTCCCCGGGGTGATCTGCACCTCGGTCAACGACGCCATCGTGCACGGGATCCCCGGCAGCCGGCGGCTGGGAGACGGCGATCTGGTCAGCATCGACTGCGGCGCCCTGCTGGACGGCTGGGCCGGCGACGCGGCGATCAGCTTCACCGTCGGCCGGGCCCGCCCCGCCGACCGACGGCTGATCGCCACCGCCGAGGCGGCGCTGGCCGCCGGAATCGAGCAGGCCCGGCCCGGCAACCGGATCGGCGACATCGCGCACGCCATCGGCACGGTCTGCCGCACCGCCGGCTACGGCATCCCGGACGGGTACGGCGGCCACGGTATCGGCCGCGCCATGCACGAGGACCCGGGCGTACCCAACGAGGGCCGCCCGGGCCGCGGCATGCTGCTGCGCGCCGGCATGGTGCTGGCGATCGAGCCGATGGTGACCGGGGGCGGCGGGGACGGCTACCGCACCGACCGCGACGGCTGGACCCTGCGCACCACCGACGGCAGCCGGGCCGCCCACGCCGAGCACACCGTCGCGATCACCCCGGCCGGCCCCCGGATCCTCACCACGCTGTAGCTAGTGCTGCGGCCGGACCACCATGGCCGAGCCGCCGCCCCGCCGGGTCTTCTCCGCCGCCGCCAGCCAGCGGCCGTCCGGCAGCCGCTGCACCCCGGTGGCCGCGCCGATCTCCGGGTTCTGCCGGAAGCCCTGTCCCAGCGCTTCGAGTTCGGCCCGCAGCGGGCTGTTCCACAGCCCCGGTTCCAGCTCGGTGGTGGTCTGGTTGCGCTGGCTGGCCCGCGGCGCGGCAATGGCCTCGACCAGCGGCAGGCCGCGGTCCAGGTGGCCGGTCAGGGTCTGCAGCACGGTGGTGATGATGGTGGCGCCGCCCGGGGAGCCCACCGCGAGGACCGGACGCCCGTCCTCCAGGACGATGGTCGGCGACATCGAGGACCGCGGCCGTTTGCCGGGTCCGGGCAGGTTGGGGTCCGGCACGCCGGGCGCGGCCGGGGCGAAGGAGAAGTCGGTCAGTTCGTTGTTGAGGAGGAACCCGCGGCCCGGCACGGTGATGGCGCTGCCGCCGGTGGACTCGATGGTGAGCGTGTAGGAGACGACGTTGCCCCAGCGGTCGGCGACCGTGAGGTGGGTGGTGTTCTCGCCCTCGTAGGTGGTCGGGGCGGTCTGCCCGGTACTGCCGCACGGAACCGGACGGCGCGGGTCACCGGGGGCGAGCGGGCTGGTCAGGGCCCGGTCCGGGCGGATCAGGCAGCCGCGCGTGTCGGCGTACCGCTGGGAGAGCAGCTCCCGGGTGGGCACGTCCTCGAAGGCCGGGTCCCCGACCCAGCGTCCGCGGTCGGCGAAGGAGATCCGGGAGGCCTCGATGAACCGGTGCAGGTACTGGCTCTCGGAGAGCCCGGCCAGATCGGTGCCCTCCAGGATGTTGAGGGCCTCTCCCACGGTGGTGCCGCCCGAGGAGGACGGGGCCATGCTGTAGACGTCCAGGCCCCGGTAGCGCACATGGGTGGGCGCCTGCCGCTTGGTCCCGTACGCCCGCAGATCGGCGGCGGTCAGATCACCCGGCCGGACGATCCGGGTCGCCGCCGGGTCCACGGGCGGGGTGCGGACGGTGTTGACGATGTCCCGGGCGATCGGGCCCCGGTACATGGCCCCGGTGCCCTTGCGGGCGATCTCCGCGTAGGTGTCGGCCAGATCGGGGTTCTTGAAGGTGGAGCCGACCACCGGCAGCTGCCCGCCGGGCAGGAACAGCTCGCGGGTGGCGGGGAAGTCCCGGAACCGGGCCTCGTTGGCCTCGGTCTGGGCGCGGAAGGTGGGGTCCACGGTGAAGCCGTGGCGGGCCAGCTTCTCGGCCGGGCGCAGGAGCTGTCCCAGCGGGCGGCTGCCCCAGGAGTCGAGCACGGTCCGCCAGGTGGCGGGGGTGCCGGGGACGCCGACGCCCCGGCCGCTGGTCTGGCCCTCGGCGAAGGGGATGGGGACGCCGTTCTCCTGGAACAGCTCCGCGGTGGCGCTGGCCGGTGCGGTCTCGCGGCCGTCGACGGTGTGCACCCGGCGGCTCTTCGCGTCGTAGTAGACGAAGTACCCGCCGCCGCCGATGCCCGCCGAGTACGGCTCGGTCACCCCGAGTGCGGCGGCGGTGGCCACGGCCGCGTCCACCGCGTTGCCGCCGGACCGCAGCACCGCGATCCCGGCGGCCGAGGCGTCGGGGTCCACGCTGGCCACGGCCCCGCCCCGGCCGACCGCCTCCGGCACCTTGGGCGGAACCGCCACGGACGTGGGCGGAGCGGCGGCCCCGGTGGAGACCAGGGCCCCGGCGAGGGCGACGAGCGCTAACTGACGTGCCGCGGGACGACGCATCCGTTCCTCCAAACGTGAGGTCGGCACTGTAACTTCACCGCACCCCCCGCGTCAGGAGCGCAACGGTGCAGCTACCATCCGCCGCATGAACGACGACGTGCGCGACATCCTGCTCGGGTTGATAGCCGCCGCGCTCAGTGCCGGGGTCGGCTGGTCGGCGCGGACCTACCTGTGGCGCCGCAGGCTCCGCCGCAAGCAGGCGTTCTTCGGCCTGCCGACCGGCTGCGACTGCCTGTTCGTGGTCAACCGGCAGATGGGCGGCAAGGAATCCTCGGTGCACCGCAACGACGCGTTCGCACTGCTGGAGATATCGGCGTTGATCAAGGACTGCGGGGCGAACGTGCAGATCGTCACGCACGACGAGGCGCGCCAGGGCTTCGGCGACCGCGCCGAGTTCTGTGTCGGCGGCCCGTCCTCCAACACCCGTACGGTGGCGCACCTGGCCTCGATGCTGCCGGGGGTACGGGTCAACACCGGCGCCGATCCGGTGCCGGACCGGGGCGCGATCCAGGTGGGCGGCGAGACCTACCGGTGGGAGCCGGGCCAGGCGGAGTACGTCCTGCTGGCCCGGCTGAAGGGCGGGGAGGGCGGCCGGCCGGTGTTCCTGCTGTCGGGGCAGACGGCGGTGAGCAACCAGGCCGCCGCCCGCTACCTGGCCCGGCACCACGAGCGGCTGGCCCGGAAGCACGGGTCGGATCCGTTCTGTCTGCTCCTGAAGGTGGTCAACTCGCAGGCGTACGGTCCCGATGTGTCCGAGCTGACCGCGGATGTCACCCGGGCCGCCCTGACACCCGCAGCGGCAGCCGCGTGATCCCGTTGATGAAGTTCGACACCAGCCGGCGCGGCGGGGCGGCCAGTTCGGGCGGCGGCATCAGGGCGGTCCACTCCTCGTAGAAGGTGCGCAGCTGGAGCCGGGCGAAGTGGGCGCCGAGGCAGACGTGCGGGCCGTCCCCGAAGGAGACGTGCGGGTTGGGTGCCCGGTCGAGGTCCAGCCGTGCCGGGTCGGTGAAGACGCGCTCGTCGTGGTTGGCCGAGGCGTGGAAGACCACCACCTTCTCCCCCGCCCGGATCCGCTGCCCGGCCAGTTCGGTGTCGACGGCGGCCGTGCGGCGGAAGCTGAGCACCGGCGGGTGCACGCGCAGGAGTTCGTCCACGGCCCGGGCCGGGTCGGTCCGTCCCTCGGCCAGTCTCCGGTATGCGTCCGGGGCGGCGGCCAGCGCCAGCAGCCCGCCCGGGGCCGCGCTGCGGACGGTGTCGTTGCCGGCGACGGTGAGCAGGAAGAAGAACATCTCCAGTTCGGCATCGGCCAGTCCGGCTTCGGCGAGGGTGGTCATCAGGTCTTCGGCGGGATGCCGGCGTTTGTGGGCGGCGAGCTCGCGGGCGTACTCGAACATTTCGCCGAGCAGGGCCGGGGAGCGCGGGTTGACGGGCCGCCCGTCCGGGCCGAGCACCGGTGCCGGGGCGTCCTCCGGGTCCTGGTAGCCGATGATCCGCACGGTCCAGTCCAGCAGCAGGCCGCGGTCGGCGGCCGGGACTCCCAGCAGGTCGGTGAGGTTGAGCAGGGCGTACTCGTCGGTGACCGTGCGGACCAGGTCGGCGGTGCCGTCCTCGGCGGCGTCCCGGGCGGCGGTCAGCAGGGTACGGGCGCGGTCGCGGACCCGGCCGGCGAAGGCCTCGATGCGGCCGGGGGTGAAGGCGCGGGCGGCCAGCCGGCGCAGCCGGCCGTGCTCCGGAGGGTCCTGGTTGAGCATGGTGCGGCGGAGGAAGGGCAGGTCGGCGGGGTCGGGGTCGCGGATCTGGGTGGCGCCCAGGCAGGAGGAGTACGTGCGGTGGTCGCGCAGTACCCGGACGGTGTCGGCGTGCCGGGTGACCGCCCAGAAGCCGGGCCCGGCCGGCCAGCCGAGGAGCTCGGGCTCGCTCTGCCGGGCCACCGGATGGTGGTCGCGGAGCCTGCGGTAGCGGTCGTGCGGGATGCCCTCGGCATAGCGGCGGGGGTCGAAGACGTCCGGGATGCCGGGGGCGGGTTGCTCCATGGCCGCCACAGTGCGTGCCGGGGCCGCGGCTCCGCAAGACCGCGGCCGTCGGACGGTCATGGCCGGGCCCGGCCATGACCCACCGGACACCCCTCCTAGTTCAGGCCGCAGCGTTCCGCCGGCAGGCTGCCGTCGGGGCCGGTCAGGACCAGCTCGGACGACCCCCGGCCGGGGGTGGCGAAGGCGACGGTGCACAGCACCTGACGGCGGGCGAGCGGGCTCAGCCTGGCGACCGGGAAGCCCACCCGGACCTCGAGAACACCGTCCGAGCGGTTGGTGAAGGCGGTCGCGTGGAAGAGGTCCTTCTCGGGCCCGGAGGGCAGCTCGGTGGTCAGGCCGGCCGCGGTGTCCGCCTCCTCGGGGCCGTTCATCAGCAGCCGGACAAGCTCCGGGGCGGAGTAGGGCGGGTACCGGTGGCGGGGCACCGGGGCGAGCCGGCCGGCCGGGTCGACCAGGTAGATCATGGCGGTCCCGTTGGGGTCGCCGACGCTGACGGAGGCCGCCTGGCCGCTCTCGATCACCCAGGTGGGCTCGATGCCGCAGCCGGAGAGCAGCAGGGCGAGCAGTGCGGCGGCGCCGGCCGCGGCGACCGGGCGCCCGCCGCGACGGGGGCGGAGTCTGCGGTTCATTCGCGGGCCTCCAGCGGCATGTCGACGGTGAACACCGCACCACCGGCGGCTCCGTTGGCGGCGCGCACGGTCCCGCCGTGCAGCCGGATGTTCTCCAGGGTGATGGCCAGGCCCAGACCGCTGCCGGAGGAGCGGGCCCGGGAGGCGTCGGCCTTGAAGAAGCGGTCGAAGATGTGCGGCAGCACCTCGGGGGCGATACCGGGTCCCCGGTCGGCGACCTCGACCACCAGCCGGTCCCCGCCGGAGCCCGCCGCGGTGTGCACGGAGACCTGGACGGGGGCCTCGCCGTGCTTGAGGGCGTTGCCGACCAGGTTGGCGAGGATCACGTCGAAGCGGCGCGAGTCCAGCCGGGCCCGGACGTTCCGGGGCAGCTGGGTGACGACCTGGCCGGGCCCCCACTGGCGGCGCTCCAGGGTCTTGGAGACGGCCTCGGCGATGTCCACGTCGTCCAGGTTGAGTTCGGCGGCGCGGGCGTCGAAGCGGGAGATCTCCATCAGGTCCTCGACCAGCACGGCGAGCTTGCCGGTCTCGGTGCTGACCAGCCGCAGTGCCCTGGCGGTGTCGGGGTCGAGATGTTCGGCGTCCTCGTCGAGGACCTCGGTGACGGCGAGCATCCCGGCCAGCGGGGTGCGCAGTTCGTGCGAGACGTCGGCGGCGAACCGGCGGGCCCGGGCCTCGGCCTGCTGGAGTTCGTCCACCGACTTCTCCAGGGCCCGGGCGGTCTCGTTGAAGGTCCGGGCGAGGCCCGCGAGTTCGTCGGCGCCCCGCACCTCCAGCCGGGTGTCCAGCCTGCCCTGCCCGATCCGCTGGGTGGCGCGCCGCAGGTCGCGGACCGGCCGGAGCACGCTGCGGGCGGCGATCAGGGCCGGCACCAGGGCGATGGCGAGGCCGGGGAGGGCGCCCTGGCGGGCGGCGTCGACCATCAGGCTGACGGTGGCCTGCTCCGAGATCAGCGGCATGGTGAGGTAGAAGACCAGCCCGGTGGGCTGCCGGATGCCGTCGTGGGTGAAGGCGGCCGGCATGCCGACGACCAGGGTGGGGGTGCCGTCCGGGCCGGTGACCCGCTGGAAGGCGGCGAGGTTCCCGCCCGTCACCCGGGCCCGCAGCTCCGGGGTGATCAGGGGGGAGGTGGGCCGGTCGGTGGTGGAGATCCGGATCGAGCCGTACTCGGCGTACAGGTACCAGGGGTGCGGCTTGCTGCGCTTGGCGATCTCGTTGATCATGCGGCGCAGGGCCTGCTCGTCGAGGGGCAGGGGGATCGCGGCCAGGTTCTCGACCTGGTCGCGGAGGGTTTCTACGGCCACGTCCTGGGACTGCCGCAGGATGGCGGTACGCGCCTCCCGGTAGGTGAACGCGGCGGTGCTCACCGCACTGATCGCGGCCACCAGCAGGAAGGCGGCGATCAGGCGGGTGCGCAGGCCGAGCGGGCGGAAACGTATCACCGAGGTGCCCCGGTGCTCGTCGTCACGCCGGTCACAGCGGGCCGAAGCGGTAGCCGAAGCCCCGCACGGTCTGGATGTAGCGGGGGTTGCCCGCCGGGTCCTCGATCTTGGTACGGAGGCGGCGGACGCAGGCGTCCACCAGCCGGGCGTCCGCGTGGTAGCTGTGCTCCCACACGTACTCCAGGAGCTGCTGGCGGCTGAAGACCTGCTCGGGCGAGGCCGACAGGTGGAGCAGCAGCTTGAGCTCGCTGGGGGCGAGGGCGACCCGCTCGCCGTTCTTGGCGACGGTCAGGCCGGCCCGGTCCACGGCGAGCTCGCCGTGGAACTCGACGCCGGGGCGGGCGCCGGGGTCGGAGAGCCTGCGCAGCACCGCCTTGATCCGGGCCTCGATGACCTCGGTGCGGGCGGGTTTGACGATGTAGTCGTCGGCTCCGGCCTCCAAGCCGACGACCACGTCGAAGTCGTCGCCGCGCGCGGTCAGCATGATGATCGGGATCTGGCTGGTCTCGCGGATGCGGCGGCACACCTGGACGCCGTTGATCCCGGGGAGCATCAGGTCGAGCAGCACCAGCTCGGGGCGGAACCCGGGCAGCAGGGCCAGGCCGGCTTCACCGGTCTCGGCGGCGCTGACCTCGTGGCCGCGGCGGCGCAGCCCGAGGCCGACCCCTTCCCGTACGGAGGGGTCGTCCTCGATCAGGAGTACGCGTGGCATCGGGTCAGTATCCCAGGGGTGTCAGTGGTGTCGGGGGGTGAGGTCGGGGGGCTTCCTGCTACCGGCCGATGCGGCGGCGCAGGGAGTCCAGCGGGCCGGTGATCTCGGTCAGGCGCAGCGGGCGGGCGAGGAGCACGACGACGAGGGCGAGGGCCGCGGTTCCCGCGGCGAGCGCCGCGAGGTTGCCGAGGCCTTCGGCGGACCGGGCCGCCGCCCAGCCCGCCGCGCCGGCCGGGATGCTCGCGGCCAGCAGCCGCAGGTGCGTACGGAGGGCACTGGTGCGGCGTTCGGTCCGGGTGCCGCCGCGCGGGCCGAGCCGGCGGGCCAGGGTGTACGCGGTGACCGCGCAGCCGGCGATCAGCGCGAGCGAGTAGGCGCCGGCCATACCGGTGACGGCCCACCGGGCGGGCAGCAGCCAGTAGGCGGCGGCCGACAGCCCGGCGTTCAGCCCGGCGATCACCAGGTTCAGGAAGAACGGGGTCCGGGTGTCGGAGAGGGCGTAGAACCCGCGGGAGAGGACGTACTGGCCGGAGAAGGCGATCAGGCCGGGCGCGAACGCGATCAGCATGCCCGCCATGAGCTCGATGTCGGCGGCACCGGTGCGCCCGTACTCGAAGACGCTGCCCATGACCCAGGGGGCGAGCGCGGCGAACAGGCAGGCGGCGGGGACCACGAAGGCGGCGCTGGTGCGCAGGGCCTGCGAGACGTCGCGGCGGACGGCGCTGAGGTCGCCGTCGGTGGCGGCGGCGCTCATCCGCGGCATCAGGGCGGTCACCAGGGAGACCGTGATGATGCCCTGGGGGACGATCCACAGCTGGTAGGCGTTGCTGTAGGCGGTGTAGCCGGCGCCGCCCGCGATGCCCTCGGCCACCGCCTGGGTCCCGGTGGTGGTGGAGAGCCGGGTCACCACCCAGTAGGCGATCTGGTTGGTGAGGACCAGCAGGACCAGCCAGCCGCCATTGCGCAGCGGGCGGGCCAGGCCGCTGCCGCGCCAGTCGAAGCGGGGGCGCCAGCGGAACCGGGCCGCCCGCAGGGAGGGGACCAGGGCGAGGGCCTGGACGACGATTCCCGCGGTGGTGCCGAGGCCGAGGAGCCGGGTCTCGGCCGCGGTCAGGCCGTCGGCCGCGTCGTGGGAGACGTACAGGAACAGGCCGAACACACCGATGATCACGATGTTGTTGAGGACGGGAGTCCACATCATGGCGCCGAACCGGCCGCGGGCGTTGAGGACCTGTCCGAGCAGGGTGAACAGGCCGTAGAAGAGGATCTGCGGCAGGCAGTAGCGGGCCAGTGCCACGGTGGTGCTCGCCTCGGCGCCCTGGTACGGGGTGTACGCGGCCACGATCAGCGGTGCGGCGAGCACCGCGGCGGCGGTGAGGACCAGCAGGGCGGCGGTGCAGGCGGTCAGCAGCCGGTCGGTGTAGGCCCGGCCGCCGTCGGCGTGTTCCTTGGCGGCCCGGACCAGCTCGGGGACGAACACCGCGTTGAGCGCGCCGCCGATGAGCAGCATGTACAGGATGTTCGGGACGGTGTTGGCGACGGCGTAGGTGTCGCCGAGCAGTCCGGTGCCGAGGGCGGCGACGACCACGGCGGAGCGGATGAAGCCGGTGGCGCGGGAGACGATGGAGCCGGCCGCCATCAGGGCGCCGCTGCGGAGTATCGAGGCCTTGGGCTGCTGCTGCTCCGCCACGGGTATGGGTTCGGGCCCGGCGGTCATGGGTGCCGTGGCAGCCGGGCCGGCCGTGGTGCTGTTGGTCACCGGCGCGCCAGGTAGGCCTGGAAGGCCTTGTAGAGCGCCGAGTTGGCGTATCCGTCCATCGGGATCTCCCATTCGCCGAGTGTTTCCACGATCTGCCCACCGGTACCGAGCTTCCAGCGCAGCAGTCCGAAGGAACGTTCGTCGGGGTCGAGGGTGGAGGGTACCCCGCGCATGTCGTACTCGTCGGCGCCGAGGGCGTGGGCGTCACACAGCATGCGCCACTGGAGGGCGTTGCTGGGGCGGACCTCGCGGCGGTGGTCGGCGGAGGCACCGGTCTGGTACCAGACCCGGCGGCCGGCCACGATCATGGTGTGGGCGGCGAGGATCTCGCCCTGGTGGGTGGCCAGGTAGAGGCGCATCCGGCCGGGTGCCTCGGCGTTCAGGGCCTCGTACTGCTGCCGGTAGTAGGCGAGGGAGCGGCCGAGCCGGAATCCGTCGCGTTCCTCGGTGAGCTGGAGCAGCCGGTAGAACTCGGGGAGGTCCTCGGCGGTGCCGACGGTGGTTTCCACGCCGGCCTTGTCGGCCTTGCGCACGTTGCGGCGCCATTCCTGGTTGAGGCCGGACCACAGGTCGTCGAGGGAGCGGCCGGCCAGCGGGACCCGGAAGACGTGCCGGGGCTGGGCGTCCCCGTCGTCCTCCCCGCCGCAGCGCTTCCAGCCGCGGGTGCGCAGCCGGTCGGCGACGGCGGTGCCGAGCGGGTCGGCCTCGGTGGCGAGGACGTCGGATATCTGCCGGCCGGGGCCGGCGGCGGCCTTGGCGGCGGCGGCGTCCCAGCGGCGGTAGGTGGGGGTGGGGCCGATCCGTACGGCGAAGGCGCCGGCGGCCCGGAGGTGGCGCATCAGGGGGGTGAGCCAGCGGTCGATGTGCGGGTCGGCCCAGTCCGCCACCGGCCCTTCGGGCAGATAGGCGAAGTACTTACGGGTACCGGGGAGCTGGCGGTAGAGGACGAGGGCGCCGCCGAGGATGTCCCCGGCCGGGCCGTGCCAGCCGACCCGCTCCGAGCGCCAGAGGTTCTTCACCCCGGCCCAGGACGGGTACTGAAGGAAGCTGGCCTGCCGGTGCCGGGCGAGGAAGGCCTGGTACTCGGGGACGGACAGGGTCCGGACGCGGAGCTCCGGTTCGAGCTGGGGCGAGGCGGGCGGGGTCACGAGCAGGGCACACACGGCTGACCGTCCTTCCGGTGGTCCGGTACGTCCGATGGGGATGCACAGGACTTTCACAGCCGTCCATGACCGAGGTGCGCGGCGATTGTGACCGGACGATGACCGTTCTGCTGCGGTCCACGTCACAGGAAAGAGTGAAGCTTTTTCCGCTTCGGAGGGAACCTAAAGTCGTGTTCGTCCGCTCTTGGCTTGCGGACGCACTTTGCATCGGAGGGGTTTTCGTTGAGCCGTACACGCCGTACCGCCCGTCACGCCGCGCTTGCCGGCACCGCGCTGCTGGCCGCCGCGCTGACCGCCTGTTCGGGCGGTTCCGGTGGCTCGGGCAGCGGCGACGGCAAGAACGCGGAAATGAAGCCGAAGGCACCCATGGCCATCTCGGTCAACCTGACCGGGACCGAGGTCAAGGCGGGTGAGCCGGTCAAGGTGACCGTGGCCGAGGGCAAGCTGACGCAGGTGAAGGTGACCGATGCCAAGGGCGGTGAGCTGGTCGGCCAGATATCGCCGGACGGCAAGACCTGGACCTCGGAGCGGAACGCCTCGCCGGGCGGGCAGTACAAGGTGGAGGCCCAGAACGCCGACAGCCAGACCGCGACCGCGCAGTTCAAGACAAGCGCCGCGGACAAGGTGAACAAGGTCTCGATCTTCCCGGGCAAGAACTCCACGGTGGGCGTGGCCCAGCCGGTGTCGCTGGTCTTCGACAACCCGGTGAAGAACAAGGCCGAGGTGGAGAAGCACCTGAAGGTGACCACCTCGAACAACACCGAGGGCTCCTGGGGCTGGATGACGGACTACTCGGGCAAGGACCGGGTGGACTGGCGGCCGAAGGAGTACTGGAAGTCCGGCACCGACGTCAAGGTGCAGATGAACCTCAACGGGGTGGACTCCGGCCAGGGCGGCGGCTACTTCGTCCGCGACTACAGCACCGAGTTCAAGACCGGCAAGGACCGCCGGCTCCTGGTGAACCTCGACACCAAGCAGATGACGGTGACCGAGGAGGGGCAGACGGTGAAGACGATCCCGGTGTCGGCGGGCACGCCCGGCGGCCAGAAGGCGTCCTGGTCCGGGAAGATGGCGCTGATGTCGAAGGAGGGCACCATCAACATGAACTCCGAGACGGTGGGCCTGGGCGACGCCTACGACAAGATGGTCGACTACTCGATGCGGGTGACCTGGTCCGGGATGTACATCCACGCCGCCCCCTGGAACTCCGGGAACTTCGGCCGCGCCAATGCCAGTTCCGGCTGTGTGGGGATGAGCGACGGCAATGCCGCCGCCCTGTTCGCCATGGCCCAGGTGGGCGATGTGGTCGAGGTGACCGGCGGCGGTTCGAAGGGCAACGCCAAGCTGGGCAACGGCTACACGGAGTGGAACCTCTCCTGGGAGGAGTGGAAGACCAAGTCCGCCCTGGCCGGCAACTGAATCTCATTCAATCGTTACCGGCACGTAACTTACTGATGGGTTACTTTCGGTAACGCGCTCCCGTTACCGTCGGGTCACTTTGATGACCCGGCGCACCCGAGGAGCGATTGATGGCACGCACCCCCACAGCTGCCGCAACCGTGACGGCACTGCTGGCCGCAGCCGCCCTGGGCCTGGCCCCCCACCAGGCCCAGGCGGCGCCCGCCGCCGCCGTCCCTGCCACCACCGGCACCACCGGCACCACCGGCACTGCCGCCGCCGAGCAGAGCGGACCGAGCTTCCACGACATCCCGGGCTCCGGCGGGATCACCCTCAAGGGCAATGTCTTCACCCCGGCCGGCGCCCAGGCCGGCCGGAAATACCCGCTGATCGTGCTCCCCACCAGCTGGGGCATGCCGCAGATCGAATACATCGCGCAGGCCAAGAAGCTCGCCGACTCCGGCTATGTGGTGGTCAGTTACACCTCCCGCGGGTTCTGGCTCTCCGGCGGCGAGATCGAGGTGGCCGGCCCGCCGGACATCGCCGATGTCTCGGCCGTCATCGACTGGGCGCTCGCCAACAGCCCGGCCGACCCCGGCCGCATCGGCCTGGGCGGGGTCTCCTACGGCGCCGGCATCAGCCTGCTCGCCGCCGCCCACGATGCCCGTATCAAGACCGTGGTCGCCCTCAGCGGCTGGGCCGACCTGATCGAGTCGATCTACTCCGGCCGCACCCAGCATCGCCAGGCCGCCGGTCTGCTCGGGGCCGCCGGATACCTCACCGGCCGCCCCGGCGGCGAACTGAAGCAGATCCTCGGCGACTTCCTCGGCTCCAACCTGGCCAAGGAGCAGCAGATGATCGAGTGGGGGAAGAAGCGCTCGGCCGCCGAGCAGATCGACCGGATCAACGCCAACGGTGCCGCGATCATGCTGGGCAATGCCTGGGGCGACACCATCTTCCCGCCCAACCAATACGCCGAGTTCTTCGAGAAGCTGACCGGCCCCAAGCGCCTGGAGTTCCGCCCGGGCGACCACGCCACCGCCGAGGCGGGCGGCCTGCTGGGCCTGCCCAACGACACCTGGACCAGTGCCCACCGCTGGTTCGACCACCACCTCAAGGGCGAGCGCAACGGGGTGGACACCGAGGCCCCGGTCCGGCTGAAGTCCCGTAGCACGGGCGGCTACGAGGATTACCCGGACTGGAAGTCGGTCGGCGCGGCGGGCACCGAGCGGCTGGCGCTCTCCGACAGCGAGCACCTCTTCACGGGCGTGGACTCCGGCGCCAACGGCGGCCTCGTCTTCCTGTCCAGCATCCTGGACCAGTTCGTCAAGGCTCCCCCGGTCGCATCCGTTCCGCTGCTTCCCCGCGCCTTCGCCGCCGTCTGGCAGTCCGGCCGCTACGAGGAGGCCCGCCGCATCCGCGGCACCGTCAGGCTGCACACCACCGTCACCCCCACCCGGGCGGACGGCACCTTCGTGGCCTACCTCTACGACGTCGGCCCGCTCGGCATCGGCAAGCTGGTCTCCAACGCCCCGTACACCTTCCACGGGAAGACCCCCGGGCAGTCCTTCGGGGTGGATCTGGAGCTGTTCTCCACCGCCTACGACGTGCCCGAGGGGCATCGGCTCGCTCTGGTCATCGACACGGTCGACCCGCTCTACATCGAGCACAACCCCACCGGCGCGCAGCTGACCTTCTCCTCGCCGCGGTCCGATCCCTCGTACGTCTCGGTCCCGCTGCGCGAGCAGTGATCTCCGGCTGCTGCCGGGGCCGCGGCCGGCTCTGCGCGGGTCAGCTCTGTCCCGGCAGCACCGGCCTCGGCTCGGGCGGGGCGACATGGCCCGCATCGGTCTTGGGGCTGCGCCGCTGACGCTTGGCCACCCAGGTGGCGAACCAGGACAGCAGCATGCACATCCCGATGTAGATGGGCGAGATGATCATCACGACCGGGATGAAGGGCAGATCGTAGTCGAGGTTGGAGGCGATCAGCTTGCCCGCGTGCAGGAACTCCTCGTAGGTGATCAGGTAGCCGAGCGAGGTGTCCTTCAGGGCGACCACCAGCTGGCTGATGATGGTCGGCAGCATGGCCCGGAGCGCCTGGGGGGCCAGTACGTACGTCATCACCTGGGTCTTGCGCATGCCCAGCGCATACGCCGCCTCGCGCTGGCCGCGCTCCACCGCGTTGATGCCGGTGCGGAACACCTCGGCCAGGACCGAGCCGTTGTAGAGGGTCAGTCCGGCCACCAGCGCGGGCAGCGGCTGGACCTTCAGCGCCACGAAGATGAAGAAGATCATCACCAGGACCGGCATGGCCCGGAAGAACTCCACGCAGACGGTGGACAGCCAGCGCACCGGCCGGTGCACCGACAGCCGGCCGGTCGCGAGCACCCCGCCGAGCAGCAGCGAGAGCACGGAGGCGTAGGCGAAGGCCTTGAGGGTGTTCCCCAGGCCCCTGAGCACCAGTTCCTGGATGCCCTCGTAGGTGAAGGGGCTCCATTTGTCGGCGGTGAACTGCCCGGTCGAGAAGAGCAGGTAGAGGATCCAGCCGAGCAGGGCCAGCACCACCACGGTGGAGAGGATCCCGTAGAGGAAGTGCCGGCGCCGAGCCCGGGGGCCGGGGATGTCGTAGAGGGCGGTGGACTCGGTGTCGGCATGCCGCCCGGGTGCGGGCGCGGTCCCGGTCTCGGTGGCGGTCATCGGGCGATCCCCCAACGCTTTTCGAGGACGTTGAACAGCGCGCTGATGGACAGGGTGATGATCAGATAGCCCACGGCGATCCAGAAGAAGGTCCAGATGATGCTGTAGCCGAGCTCGCTGAGCGTCTTGTACGTGCCCAGCAGCTCGTTGACGCTGAAGGCGCCGGCGATGGCCGTGTTCTTGGCCAGCGCGATCAGGGTGGAGCCGATCGGCGGGATCACCGACCGGAACGCCTGGGGCAGCACCACGTCGCCGAGGGTCTGGCCGAAGGACATCCCCAGGCTGCGGGCGGCCTCGCCCTGCCCCTTGGGCACGGTGTTGATGCCCGAGCGCAGCGCCTCGCAGATGAAGGCGGAGGTGTAGCAGCCGAGGGCGATGACGGCGAACACCTCGAAGGGCAGGACCAGCCCGAAACGCGGCAGTCCGAGCAGGACCGCGAAGAAGAGCAGGGTCAGGGGGGTGTTGCGGAGCACCGTCACCCACACCGTGCCGAAGACCCGGAAGGAACCGACGGGGGCGACCCGGAAGGAGGCCATGAGGAAGCCGAGGACCAGGGCGAGCAGCGAGGAGTAGACGGTGAGTTCGACGGTGCCGAGGAAGCCCTTGCCGTAGAGGGCGAAGTTGTCGGTGAGTACGTCCATGCCGGTGCGGTCCCCTCAGTTCGCCGGGTAGCGGTCGATGGCGGGCGGCGCCGGGGCGGGCGTTCCCGACAGGCCGAGCGTGGCGTCGTACGCCTTCTTCCAGTTGCCGTTCTTCTCGTTGGCGGCGAGGGCGTCGTCGAGGGCGAAGCGCAGGGCGTTGTCGCCGCGCGGGACGCCGATGCCGTAGGGCTCCCGGGAGAAGGGCTTGCCGACGACCTTGAGCTCCTCGGGCACCTTGGCCGCGTAGCCGAGGAGGATGGAGTCGTCGGTGGAGACCGCGTCGACCTGGTAGGTCAGCAGGTTGTCGACGCAGACCGAGTAGGTGTCGTAGGTGACCAGGTCGGCCTGGGGGTATTCGCGTTCGAGCCGCTGGGCGGGGGTGGAGCCGGCCGCCGAGCAGACCCGTTTGCCGGCCAGGTCCTCGGGGCCCTTGATGTCCTCCTCGTCGCGGCGGACCAGCAGGGACTGGCCGGCCATGTAGTAGGGCCCGGCGAAGCCGACCTGCTTCTTGCGGTTGTCGTTGATGGTGTAGGTGCCGACGTAGTAGTCGATCTGGCCGTTCTGCAGGGCGGTCTCGCGGTTGGCGGAGGCGACCGTCTTGAACTCGATCTGATCGGGGCGGAAGCCGAGGGAGGCGGCCATCATCTTGGCGATCTCGATGTCGAAGCCGGAGTACCGGCCGCTGGCGGGGTCCTTCTCGCCCAGGTAGGGCTGGTCCTCCTTGACGCCGATCACCAGCCGGCCGCGTTTCTTCGCGCGCTGCCAGGTCGGCGAGTCGGGCAGGCTGAAGCCGGTGGCGACCTGGTAGACGGGGAGGTCCTCGGGCTGCGGCCCCTTGACGGGCGGGCTGCCGTCCTTTCCGCAGCCGGTGACGGCCGCGACGAGGGCGAGGAGCAGTACGAGGATCAGGGCGGGGCGGTGTGCGGGCAGGCGGGAGCGGCTGGGGGTGGTCATCGGTCCGGGGCCCCTCAGTGCTTGAGGATCTTGGAGAGGAAGTCCCTGGCCCGGTCGCTCTCGGGAGCGGTGAAGAACTGCTCCGGGGTCCGGTCCTCGACGATCCTGCCATCGGCCATGAACACGACGCGGTTGGCGGCGGAGCGGGCGAAGCCCATCTCGTGGGTGACCACGACCATGGTCATCCCGTCCCGGGCGAGCTGCTGCATGACCTCCAGCACCTCGTTGATCATCTCCGGGTCCAGGGCGGAGGTGGGCTCGTCGAAGAGGAGGGCCTTGGGGTCCATGGCGAGGGCCCGGGCGATGGCCACCCGCTGCTGCTGGCCGCCGGAGAGCTGGGCCGGGTACTTCTCCGCCTGGGAGGCGAGGCCGACCCGGTCCAGGAGTTCCCGGGAGCGCTTGTCGGCCTCGTCCCGCTTCCGTTTGCGGACCTTGACCTGGGCCAGGGAGACATTGGCGAGGACGGTCTTGTGGGCGAAGAGGTTGAAGGACTGGAAGACCATGCCAACCTCGGCGCGCAGTGCCGCCAGCTCCTTGCCCTCGTCGGGCAGGGGCTGTCCGTCCAGGCGGATGGTGCCGGACTCGATGGTCTCCAGCCGGTTGATGGTCCGGCAGAGGGTGGATTTCCCGGAGCCGGAGGGGCCGATGATCACCACCACCTCCCCGCGGCCGACGGTGAGGTTGATGTCTTGGAGGACGTGCAGTTGCCCGTAGTACTTGTTGACGTCCCGCAGCTCGATCAACGGATCGACGGCCATACGCTGCCCCACTTTTTGGCTGTGTCGAGGTCAGCGCAAACTATCCAGTCGGGGAAGGGCACTTCACCTCGACACGCGTAAATGGGGCATAAAGCCAAATGTCCCCCGTTCGAGGGATGATCGGCCCCCGGCCGCGATCCGCCGGACACCCTTTAGATCTCGGAAGCCTCGGCATAGGCCTGGCAGAGCTCCGGGGAGCCGGTCATGGCCCAGGCGACCCCCGACTCGACCACGTTCAGCTCACGGCCCGAGGCCAGCCGGATCACCGGCTGGCCATTGGGCCACACCTGCCAGCCGGACCCGGGCACGGTCCGGATGATCACCGTGCCCAGATAGAAGCCGGCGTCGTTGCCCAGCCACGGCGTGATCTCCGGGTCCCGGCGCCAGCGCGGCATCATCTGGTCCAGGGCCTCCAACGAGGCCGGGCTCTCGTCGAGTTCCAGCCCGCCCGCTCTCGCCTGGACGCGCAGCATCTCGCACTCGGAGAACATCTCGGTGACGCCCTCGGGGTCGTCGGCGAGCGCCGAGGCCAGCGCCGCACCCTGTCCGGTCTCGTGCCGATTCAGCCAGTTGTCCAGGAAAGGGATGTTCATACTCTCCAGCGTCGCACTAGACGTCGAGATCGACAATGACCGGCGCGTGGTCCGAAGCACCCTTGCCCTTGCGCTCCTCGCGGTCGACATAGGCGTCCTTGACGGCCTTCGCGAAGGCCGCATTGCCGTAGACCAGGTCGATGCGCATGCCCCGGTTCTTGGGGAAGGCGAGCTGGCGGTAGTCCCAGTAGGTGTACGGCCGGTCGTACTTGAGGGCGCGCGGCAGGATGTCCGAGAGCCCGGCGGCACGCAAGGCCTCCAGGGCGGCCCGCTCGGCCGGGGTGACATGCGTCAGGCCCTCGAAGACCGCCGGGTCGAAGACGTCCTCGTCGGTCGGGGCCACGTTGAAATCGCCGAGCACCGCGAACGGGCGCGGGCCGGCGGCGTCTTCCGCGACCGCGTCGCGCAGGGCGCGGAACCACTCCAGCTTGTAGCCGTAGTGGTCGTGCAGGACCTCGCGGCCGTTGGGCACGTACACCGACCACAGGCGTACTCCGCCGCAGGTCGCGGAGATCGCGCGGGGCTCCTGCACGCCCTCGTACTCCGGGCCGCCGGTCAGGCCGGTGACCACGTCCTCCAGGCCGACCCGGGAGATCAGGGCGACGCCGTTCCACCGGCCGGTGGCGTGGACGGCCGACTCGTACCCCAGCTCGCGCAGCGCGTCGGCCGGGAACTGCTCGGCCGCGCACTTGGTCTCCTGGATGCAGAGCACATCGGTGCCGGAGGACTCCAGCCAGGCCAGCAGCCGGGGCAGCCGGGCGGTGATCGAGTTGACGTTGAACGTGGCGATACGCATGCCAACCAACCTACCGCCCGGCACCGACAGCTACCGGGTGGCGCTCTCTCCGGCGGTCATCCGGGTGTGCGGGGCGCCGCCCAGGCCGGCCAGGGCGGAGTCGTAGACCGGCCGGGCGATGTCGGAGAGGTAGGCGTCGTGGATGTCGATCGCCACCCCCGGCTTGACCTCGCGTACGTAGTCGATCACCTCGGAGATCTTGCTCCAGGGCGCGTGCACGGGGAGCATCAGCGTCTCCACCGGGGTGCCGGGCACGGTCAGCGCGTCCCCGGGGTGGAAGAGGGAACCCTCCACCAGGTAACCGACGTTGGTGATCCGCGGGAGGTCGGGGTGGATCACGGCGTGCAGTTCGCCGTGCACCTGGACCTCGAAGCCGGCCGCGGTGAAGGTGTCGCCGTGGCCGACCGTGTGCACCCGCCCCGGATAAGCCCCGGCCAGCCGGTCCGCGACGCTGCGCAGGGTCCACAGCTCGGCGCCCGGGCGGGCGTCGAGGGCGGCCCGCAGCCGGCCCTCGTCGAAGTGATCGGGGTGCTCGTGGGTGACCAGCAGGGCATCGGCCCCCAGGCCCGCGTCGGGCTCGCTGAAGGCACCCGGGTCGATGACGAGCACGCGCCCGTCCTTCTCCAACTGGACGCAGGAGTGCAGCTTCTTGGTCAGCTTCATGATCCCCAGGGTAGGGGCCGGAGCCTGCGCTAGGGGGTGGCTGTGGATACCACGTAGACCCGGGGCTTTTCCGGGTCGGTCAGGTCGACCGTGATGTCCTGGGTGGGGCGCGGGTCCTGCTGGTCGTGGGTGGTGCCGAACCAGTGCTGCTCCGGGGCCCAGCTCCAGCCCGCCACGTGGGCGTCGCGCTCCCCGATGGAGACGCCGGGGGTGAGGGCGTCCCGGCTGGTGCCGATGGCCTTCAGGAAGAAGTCCAGGTCCACCGGGTTGGTGGTGAACTGCACGTACAGCCGGCTGGTACGCCAGTTGTTGGTCTCGTAGAAGCCGACGCCGGTGGACCAGTCCGGGACCGGTACCTCGTAGATGCTGCGCTGGACCCGGGAGGGCCAGCCGGAGCGCACCTGGTCGGCGGCTGCCTTGGCGGCCTTGACCCGCCCGCTGCTGCGGCTCTGCTCGGCGGAGACCGCCAGGTAGCCGGCGGGAATCCCGATCAGCAGCACGATGATGATCGCGGTGAGCCAGCGGCGCCGGACCGTGTGCCGGCGGTCCTCGGCCGGCTGTACAGGGCCGGGGCTACCCTCGTCGGAGGCGGGTGCCTGGCGCGGCAGGGTGGTGGGGGGCGGGGTCACTGCGGTTCCTGTTCCTCGGGCCCGGGTGCACCGCGCAGGCCCAGGTAGCGTTCGTAGCGTTCGTACCGCTCGACCCGGCGGCGGTTGGCCCGGCGGAACCGGCGGGCGACCAGGCGGGCCAGGTCGGCGGCGCCGACCATACCGGCTTCGGGGCCGAGCTGGGCCTTGGCGATCCGGGCCTCGGGCCGGTACCCGCGGCCCGTCAGGTGGCGCCGGAAGGCGTCCCGGGCGGGACCGATGAGCAGGTCGTCCGCGGCGCTGACGCCACCGCCGATGACAAAGCAGGACGGGTCGAGGGCGGCGGCCAGGTTGGCGATGCCGACGCCGAGCCACTGCCCGATGTCCTGGAGCAGCTCGATGCACATGGCATCGCCCTCGCGGGCCAGCTCGGTGATGAGCGGCCCGGTGATCTCGGGGACGTTCCCGCCGACCCGGGCGATGATGTTGTACGCGACCGGGGAGTCGGCGGCGGCCAGCTCGCGGGCCTCGCGGACCAGGGCGTTGCCGGAGCTGTACTGCTCCCAGCAGCCGCGGTTGCCACAGGGGCAGCGGTGCCCGCCGGGCACCACCTGCATATGGCCGAACTCGCCGGCCACCCCGAACTTTCCCCGCTTGACCTGGCCGCCCTCCAGGATGGCGCCGCCGATGCCGGTGCCCAGGGTGATCATGACGAGGTGGTCCTCGCCGCGTCCGGCGCCGAACCGCCATTCCGCCCACGCCGCGGTGTTGGCGTCGTTGTCCACCATCACCGGGACGGCCAGCCGGGACTGCAGGGCGTCCCGGAGCGGCTCGTCGCGCCAGGCCAGGTGGGGGGCGAACAGCACCCGGGAGCGGTTGGCGTCCACCCAGCCGGCCGCACCGATGCCCACCGCGTGCACGTCGTGCCGGTCGGAGAGGTCCAGCACCAGCTCGGTGATGGTGTCCTCGACCACCTTGGGACTCTTGGACTTGTCCGGGGTCTCGGTGCGGATCTTCTCCAGGATCACGCCGTCGGCGTCCACGACGCCCGCCATCACCTTGGTGCCGCCGATGTCGATGCCGACGGTCGGGACGCGGGGGGCGGTCAGGTGCGACCGGCGCTCACGGGTCCCGACGGTCCGCAGGACGGTGCCACGCGCCGACCCGCGGTGGGCGAGCGTGAAGTCCCGGTACGTGCTCATCGAGTCCTGTCGTCCCTGTCGTGTGCGTCGCCTGCCGTTGCGTCTGTCGTCGATTCTGCCACCCGGGCCAGTTCGTGGCTCAGCTCGTCGAGCTCGCTTCCACCTGCCATCTGCCGGGTGAGCTCGTCCAGGGTGATGGAGTCCCGGGTGTGCGAGCCCGCCATGGTGCCGCGCTTGAGCAGCACGAAGCGGTCGCCGACGAGGTGGGCGTGGTGCGGGTTGTGGGTGATGAGGACCACACCCAGTCCGGCGTCCCGGGCGGCGGCGACGTACTTGAGGACCACCCCGGACTGCTTGACGCCCAGGGCGGCGGTCGGCTCGTCCAGGACGAGGACCTTCGCGCCGAAGTGCACCGCGCGGGCGATGGCCACGCACTGCCGCTCGCCCCCGGACAGGGTGCCGATGGGCTGGTCGACATCGCGCAGGTCGATGCCCATGCGCAGCAGCGCCGACCGGGTGGTCTCGCGCATCAGGCCGACGTCGAGGCGGCGGAGGACTCCGCGGCCCCGGGTCGGTTCGGAGCCGAGGAAGAAGTTCCGCCAGACCGGCATCAGCGGGACCACGGCCAGGTCCTGGTAGACGGTGGCGATGCCGCGGTCCAGGGCGGCGCGCGGGTTGGCGAGGACGGTCTCCTCGCCGTCGATCTCGAAGCTGCCGGAGTCGTGCCGGTGCAGACCCGCGATGATCTTGATGAGGGTGGACTTGCCGGCGCCGTTGTCACCGAGCACACAGGTGATCTCGCCGGCCGCGACCTCCAGGGAGACCCCTTCGAGGGCCCGGATGTTCCCGTAGTACTTGCTGACCTCCGTCAGCTTCACCAGACTCACTTGGCCTCCGCCCGCTTCCGCACCCAGGCGTTCAGCAGGGTGGCCAGGAGGAGCATCGCTCCGAGGAAGAATTTGAACCAGTCGGGGTTCCACTGCGCGTACACGATGCCGTTGCTGGTCATGCCGAAGATGAAGGCGCCGACGGCCGAGCCGATGGCGGAGCCGTAGCCGCCGGTCATCAGACAGCCGCCGATCACGGCCGCGATGATGTAGAGGAACTCGTTGCCCACGCCCTCGCCGGACTGGACCACGTCGTACGAGAACAGGATGTGCTGGCCGGAGATCCAGGCGCACAGGGCCACACCCATGTACAGCCCGATCCGGGTCCTGACCACCGGCACGCCGACCGCGCGGGCCGCCTCGGCGGCACCGCCCACCGCGAAGATCCAGTTACCGGCGCGGGTGCGCAGCAGGATCCAGGTGGCGAGGGCGACCAGCGCCAGCCACCACAGGACGGTGACCTTGAGGGTGACGTCGCCGATGGTCCACTGCGAGGCGAAGAGGGCCTTGGCGGAGGGGAAGCCCTCCATGTCGGCGATGGACTTGGTGGAGACCGAACCGCTGATCAGCTTGGTGAAGCCCAGGTTCAGGCCGGTCAGCATCAGGAAGGTGCCGAGGGTGATGATGAAGCTGGGCAGCTTGGTCCGGGTGAGCATGAACCCGTTGAAGAACCCGATCGCGAGGGTGACCAGCAGGGACACCCCGACGCCGACCCACACGTTGGCCGTCAGCTGGTAGCTGACCATCGAGCTGATCAGGGCCGAGCTGGTGACCATCACACCGGCCGACAGGTCGAACTCGCCGCCGATCATCAGCATCGCCACCGGCACCGCCATGATCCCGATGGTCGAGGCCGAGTACAGGATCGTGCTCAGGCTGGAGGCCTGGAGGAAGCTGGGGGCGGCAAAGGAGAAGAACACGAAGACGGCGACCGCGCCGACCACCGCGCCGAGCTCCGGGCGGCCCAGCAGACGCCGGACCAGGGAGACGTGCGCCAGGCGTTCGTCGCGGGCGGCGGGCGGCGGAGCGGTGGCGGTGCTCATCGGGTCACCCGCTTGATGTACTCCTCGAGCTCGGCCGCCTCGTCCTTGGTGACGATCTGCGGGCCGGTGAGCACCGGACGGCCGCCGCCCAGGGTGTTCGCGTTGTACTTGTAGAGCCAGAGCAGGTCCACGGCCTCGTAGCCCTGGAGGTAGGGCTGCTGGTCCACGGCGAAGCCGAGGGCGCCGGACTTCAGGTCCCGGGCCACGGACTCGTTGAGGTCGAAGGTGTCGATCTCGGCCTTGCTGCCGGCCGCATCCTTGGCCTTGACGGCCGTGGGCGCGAAGGGCGCGCCCAGGGTGAGGACCGCGTCCAGGTCCGGCTCGGCCTGCAGCTTGGCCTGGATGGCCGCCTGCACGGAGGGCATGTTGGTGCCCTCGACGTACAGGTTCTCCATGGTGCCGCCGAAGGTCTTCTTCGCTCCGGCACAGCGCTGCTCGTGGCCCACGTTGCCCTGTTCGTGCAGGACGCAGACGGCCTTCTTGCGCCCGCGCTTGGTCAGCTCGGTGCCGACCGCCTCGCCGGCGATCTCCTCGTCCTGCCCGATGTGGGTGAGGGCGCCGTACTCCTTGGACTGGGCGGAACCGGAGTTCACGGTGATCACCGGGATGCCGGCCTTGGCCGCCTTGCCGAGGACGTCCTTGAGGGCCTCGGGCTTGGCCAGGCTGACGATGATGCCGTCGACCTTCTGGTCGATCGCGGCCTGCACGAACTGGGCCTGCTGCTGTGCCTGGTCGTCGTGCGAGTAGAGGAAGTTGATGTTGTCCTTGGCCGCGGCCTCCTTGGCGCCCTTCTGCACGATGTCCCAGAAGGTGTCGCCATCGCCCGCGTGGGTGACCATCGCGAAGGTCCAGCGCGGGGTGGACACGGCCGGCCGGCCCTGCGCCGCCGCCTTGGCCCGGTCTTCCGCCCGCTTGCCCCCGGTACTGCTGCAGCCGGCGAGGGAGGCCCCCAGTACCGCGGCGAGCACGGCGCCCACGACGCGTGCCCCTGTCCGAATCCTGGTCACGTCCCTGCGCCTGCCTTTCGCCATCACTTCACTGCCGGTCATCGAAGCCGGTCATTCCGGTGTCAGCCGCCCAGTATCCGCCACAGTGGATGATGAAGGGCCATCGGGGCAGATTGACAGCCGACCCGCTCGGGTTCAGGTTGAGTGCATGCGCATCGGGATCGTGGGAACCGGCCGGATCGGCTCGTTCCATGCGGCGGCGCTCAGCCGGCACCCGGAGGCGGGGTCGTTGCTGCTCGCCGACGCCGATCCGGCGCGGGCGGCTCGGGTGGCCACCCGGCTGGGGGCCACGGCCGCGCCGGGTGTCGACGAGGTGTTCCGGTGGGGTGTGGACGCCCTGGTGGTGGCCTGTTCCACGGCCGGCCATCCGGAGCTGGTGATCCGGGCCGTACGGGCCGGGCTGCCGGTGTTCTGCGAGAAGCCGGTGGCCCCGGACCTGCCCGGCACCCTGACGGTGCTGCGCGAGGTGGCCGCCGCCGGCGGGGTGCTCCAGCTGGGCTTTATGCGCCGCTTCGACGCGGGCTACCTGACCGCGCGGGAGCTGGTCCGCTCCGGGGCGCTGGGACGGCTGCACACCGTACGGACGATGACCGCCGACCCGGCCCCGCCGCCGGCCGGATATCTGGAGACCTCGGGGGGCCTGTACCGGGACTGCCTGGTGCACGACTTCGACATGGTGCGCTGGGTGACCGGGCAGGAGGTGACGGAGGTGTACGCGGCCGGCTCGGACGCGGGGCCGGCGCAGTTCCGGGCGGCCGGGGACGTGGACACGGCCGCCGCCGTACTGACCCTGGCCGACGGGGCGCTGGCCACCTGTACGGGCACCCGCTGCAACGGCGCCGGGTACGACGTGCGAATGGAGCTGGCCGGGGAGCTGGACCAGGTGTCCGCCGGGCTGGACGACCGTACGCCGATCGCCTCGACCGAGCCGCACGGCCCGCCGCCGGCGAGCAAGCCGTGGACCGGGTTCCTGGAGCGGTTCGGTCCGGCGTACGAGGCCGAGCTGGCGGCCTTCGTCCGGCTGGTCCGCGGCGAGGGCAACAACCCGTGCGACGGCCGGCAGGGACTGGCCGCGCTGCGGGTCGCGGAGGCCTGCGAGACCTCGCGGCGGGAGCGGCGGCCGGTGTACCTGGCGGAGCTGCCGGACCTCTGACGGCGGTGCGGCCATCGGCGGCTACCAGCGGACCGGGAGCTTCACGACCCCGCGCATCAGGGTGCCGCTGATCCAGTCCCGCGGTCCGGCCGCGGGGTCCTCGGCGAGCCCGGGGAAGCGTTCGAGCAGGGACCGGACGGCGATGGCGCCCTCGATCCGGGCCAGCGGGGCGCCGATGCAGTAGTGGATGCCGTGGCCGAAGGCGAGGTGTCCCTGGGGGCCCCGGCGGATGTCGAAGGTGTCGGGTTCCGGGAACCGGGCCGGGTCGCGGTCGGCTCCGGCGAGGCAGACCAGCACGGATCCGCCGGCCGGGATGAGGGTGCCGCCGACCTCGAGGGGTTCGCGGGCCCAGCGGAAGGTGGCGTTCTCCACCGGGCCGTCGTAGCGGAGCATCTCCTCCACCGCACCGTCCAGCAGCCCGTCGAAGTCGGCGCGCAGGGCGGCCAGCTGTGCGGGGTGCGCGAGCAGGGCCCGTATCCCGTTCCCGATCAGGTTGACGGTGGTTTCGTGGCCGGCCACCAGCAGCAGGAAGGCCATCCCGATCAACTCGTCGGAGGTGAGCCGGTCGCCGTCCTCGTCCCGGGTCCTGATCAGGGCGCTGAGCAGGTCCTCGCCGGGGTCCTCGGCCTTGGCGGCGATCAGGTCGGCGAGATAGCCGGACAGCTCGGCCAGCGCGAGGTTGTCGGGGACGCCGGCCGGGGGCGCCACGATCTCCTGGGACCAGTACCGGAAGCGGGCGCGGTCCAGGTCGGGGACGCCGAGCAGTTCGCAGATGACGGTCATGGGAAGGGGGAAGGCGAGCGCCGCGATCAGGTCGGCGGTCCGGCCGGGCCGGGCGGCCATGGCGTCCAGGAGCTCGTCGGTGACCTGCTGGACCCGGGGGCGCAGGGCCTCCATGCGCCGGGCGGTGAAGGCGCGGACCACGAGCTTGCGGAGCCGGGTGTGGTGCGGTGGGTCCGCTTCGAGCATGTTGGCGTTGGCGGCGGTGACCTTCAGGTCCTCCCAGTGCCCGGAGTCCTGCCAGTTCTTGGACAGGGCGGGGTGGTTGAGGGCGTACCGGGCCTCGTCGTGGCCGACGATCAGCCACGCCTCCTGGCCTTCGGTGACCGTGACCCGGTGGACGGGTCCGTCCTCGCGCAGCCGGGCGTAGTACGGATAGGGGTCGGCGTTGAAGTCATCGCCGAATCCGGTGAAGTCCGCGACGGGCATTGGCCCACAGTACGGCGGCCCGCCGGTTCCGCGGCCTCGATTTCCGGCCATGGTCCGGCGACTGCGGGCAGGTTTCAGACGGCTGCGGGCTTCAGACGGCTGCGGGCTTCAGACGGCTGCGGGCTTCAGACGGTTGCGGGCTTCAGACGGCTGCGGGCTTCAGACGGCTGCGGGCTTCAGACGGTTGCGGGCTTCAGATGGCTGCGGCGCGGCGGCCCCAGGCGGTGCCGGCCAGGACCAGGGCGGCCCCGGCGCATCCGACGGCGCCCAGGTGTTCGCCGCCGAGGGCGATGCCGGCCGCGGCGGCCCACAGCGGTTCGGTGCCGAGCAGCAGGCTGACCCGGGACGGGGAGGTCCGGCGGACGGCCCACATCTGTACGAAGAAGGCGAACAGGGTGCAGAAGACGGCGAGGAAGGCCAGCCCGGCCCACTCGGCGGGGCCGAAGTCCGCGGCGGCGGCCCAGGGCGTCGCGCCGGTGCCGGGCAGGGCGGCGAGCAGCGCGAAGACCAGCACGGCAGCGCCCAGTTGCACGGTGGTGAGGGACAGCGCGTCGGCGTCCTGGACGGACTTGATCCGGGCCATCAGCAGCACGTGCAGGGTCCGGGCCAGCGCCGCCCCGAGGATCAGGAGGTCCCCGGAGCCGGGGGCGGTGAACCCGGCGCCCTGGGTGAGCAGCACCACGCCCGCGACGGACAGCCCGGCGGCGGCGAGGAAGGCGCCGGAGGGCCGGGTCCGGCGGACGGCGGCCTCGGCGAGCGGGGTGAAGATCATGGTCAGGCTGATGATCAGCCCGGCGTTGGTGGCGGAGGTGTGCACCACCCCGTAGGTCTCCAGCAGGAAGATCCCGCCGAGCACGAGCCCCAGCAGCCCGGCGCCGCGCAGCTGGGCGGGGCTGAGGGCGCGCAGCGACCTCCGGCAAGCGAGCACCAGCACCGGCAACACCAGGGCGAAGCGCAGCACGAGGACGGCGATCACGGTGTGGGTGGTGGTGATGCCCTTGGCGGCGAGGTAGCTGCCGCCCCAGACGACGGCGACGAGCAGCACGGGCAGGTCGGCGGCCCAGGTCCGGCGGGGGGCGAGGGCGGGCGCGGCGAGGGTGGACACCGGGTTCTCCAACGGCTCGGGGCGGGTGGAGACTACGGCGGCTCGCACGCGGGCGTGGTCACGCTACCGGAGCGGATCTTGCCGGTCGAGCGGATTGTCCCGCCCGGATTGTCCCGCCCGGCGCGCAGTCTGCCGCGGTCCCGCCCGGCTGCGTGCCGGGCGGGAGCGCGGCAGGCTGGAAGGGTGACGGAAGAGGCGCCGGGGAAGGTCCGTGCCGGACTCGCCGGGTTCCTGGAGAACCCCGTGGTCGGGATGGCGCCCTGGATCGTGTTCTCCCTGCTGGTCGGGCCGGGCCGGTTCGAGCTCGCGGTGGGGCTGGCACTGGGGGTGACGGTCGCCCTGATCGCCGCCGGGCACCTGCTGCACCCGGGGTCCTCCTGGAAGCTGCTGGAAGTGGCCGACCTGGTCTTCTTCGCGGCGATGACGGTGGTCGGCGCGCTGGCCGACGACGGGACCCGGCGCTGGCTGGAGACGTACGCCGGAGAGGTGTCCAACATCGCGCTGACCCTGATCGCGTTCGGGTCGATGGCGGCGCGGATGCCGTTCACCCTCCAATACGCCCGGGAGCAGGTCGATCCGGCGTACTGGCACACCCGTGAGTTCCTGCGCACCAACTACGCGATCACCGGGGTGTGGGGGCTGGCCTTCCTGGTGGCGGCTCTGGCGGGCGCGTACGGCGATCTGGTGCTGCACAACCCGAACAACATCTGGACCGGATGGATCATCCAGATCCTGGCCATCGTGGCGGCCCTGAAGTTCACCGCCTGGTACCCGGAGGTGGCCCGTGCCCGCGCGCTGCGCGCCCGTGGGGAGCCGGGCCCGGAGCCGCCCGGACCGGCCGGACTGCTGCTGCCGCTGGCCGGGATGCTGGTGCCGGTGGGGATCGCCGTACTGATCTTCGACAACGGGCTGTGGTGGCTCGGCGTCGGGCTGATCGTGGGCGGCGGCCTGCTGACCAAGGCGCTGCGGGGCGCGGACTGAACGGCTCGGCCTGAACCGGCTCAGTCGCCGATCTGGCCGAAGGCGGCGCGGCCGGTGGGACGGTAGGTGTGGATGGCGGTGCCGGCCGGGGTGGTACGGGAGTCGAGCAGTTCGCACGCGGTGGGCAGGCCTCCGGTGGGGAACAGCCGACGGCCGGCTCCGAGGAAGACGGGGAAGATCAGCAGGTTGAACTCGTCGACGAGGTCGCGGGCGAGCAGGTACTGGGCGAGCTGCCCGCTGCCGTGCACCTGGAGTTCGCCTTCGGTGGCGTCCTTGGCGCGTACCACCTCGGCCTGGAGGTTCTCCCCGTCGATGACGGTGGTCCCGGCCCATTCGGGGTCCTTGAGGGTGGTGGAGGCCACGTACTTGGGGAGGGTGTTGAGCGGCGAGGCGATCGGGTCCGACGGGTCGGTCTGCCGGGGCCAGTAGCCCGCGAAGATGTCGTACGTCCGCCTGCCGAGGAGGAACGCGCCGGCCCGGCCGAAGACCTCCGTGACGAACTCCAGCATGCCTTCGTCGACGTAGGGCGCGACCCAGCCGCCGTAGGCGAAGCCGCCGCTGGTGTCCTCCTGCGGGCCTCCGGGGGCCTGCAGTACGCCGTCGAGGGACAGAAAGGTGGTGAGGGTCAGCTTGCCCATGGCTCCGCGCTCCCAGGTCGAGGTCGGTACACCGATTCAGACTCCCGGAGCGCGCGGAACTCATCGGTCAGGCACGCGCGAACGCGAGGTCGGATTCCCGCCAGCGCGCAGGGATCATCCCAGATTTCATTGAACCCGCAACCAATCATTCGGCGGGAACAGGGAGCGAACCCATGGCCGGCAAAGCGGTACTGATCACCGGTGGCAGCCGCGGCATCGGCGCGGCCACGGCACTGCGGCTGGCGAGGGAGGGCGCCGATGTGGCGTTCACCTACGCCAGTGACGCGGAGGCGGCGGCCGGGGTGGCGGGGAAGATCGAGGCGACCGGGCGGCGCGGGCTGGCGCTGCGGGCCGACGCCCGGGACGCGGCGGCGTTGGACTCGGCGGTCGAGCAGGCCGTTGCCGCGTTCGGGCGGCTCGACGTACTGGTCAACAACGCGGGGATCGGGGTGCTGGGTCCGCTGGACGGGCTGAGCACGGCCGATGTGGACCGGGTGCTGGACGTGAACGTCCGCGGCACGTTCCTGGCCACCCGGGCCGCGGCTGCCCACCTCGGCCGGGGCGGCCGGATCATCACGATCGGCAGCTGTATGACCCAGCGGGTACCGGGCCCGGGCGGCACGCTGTACGCGATGAGCAAGGCGGCGCTGACCGGCCTGAACCGGGCGCTGGCCCGGGAACTGGGCGACCGCGGCATCACCGCGAACCTGGTCCACCCGGGCCCGGTGGACACGGACATGAACCCGGCGGACGGCCCACTGGCGGCGGGCCAGACGGCACTGACGGCGGTGGGCCGCTTCGGCCGGGCGGAGGAGATCGCGGCGATGGTGGCGTTCCTGGCGGGCGAGGAGGCCGGGTTCATCACGGGCGCGGAATTCACCATCGACGGCGGCCACGCGGCCTGACCGGGGCCAGCCCCGGACGCACCCCTGCCACCCGTCGGGCCTGGCCCACACCGCGGCTCCGTGTGGACCTGGCGGGCCGGGCGGAGCCCGCCGACCCGGCGGCCCGGCGGCCCGGAAACATCGCCGGGCGAAGCCAGCGGGCGCGGGGCGGGTGCCCCCGGGAGCCGGGTACCGGGCGCAGCCCGCACCTCCGGCGAAGCCGGGGCCCGGCCCCGCGCCGGGCTCTGCCCGGCGGCCCGGACGCATCGCCGGACGAAGCCGGCGGGTGCGGGGTGCAACCCCGCCAGGAACCCGGGGCGGAGCCCCGGGAGCCCGGGGTACCGGGCGCGGCCCGCGGCTCCGGCGGGCCCGGGCACAGCCCCGGACCCGGGGCCGGGAAGCATCGCCGGGCGAAGCCGGCAGGCGCGGGGTGCAGCCCCGCACGGGCCCCCGGGGCGGAGCCCCCGGGAGCCGGGGTGCAGCCCTCGGGTGCCGGCGGGACCAGAGGGCCCAGCCCCGGGCCGGGCTCCGGCGGCCCGGAAACTTCGCCGGGCGAAGTCGGCGGGTGCGGGGTGCAACCCCGCACAGGACCTGAGGCGGAGCCCCGGTAAACGACCGCCGCGGAGCAGGCGCCGGACCGCAGGGCCGGCTCGCGTCGCCCGGTCACCCCCGGGGCGGAGCTCCGTACCTGCGGAACGAAGCCCCGCAAGGGGCCTGGGGGCGGAGCCCCCGCACAGGGCCCGGTGCGGAGCCCCGGTGAGCGACCGTCGTGGAGCAGGCGCCGGACCGCAGGGCCGGCTCGCGCGGGCCGGTCGCCCCCGGGGCGAAGCCCCGTACGTGCGCGGGGCGCAGCCCCGCAACGGGGCTGGGGCGGAGCCCCGGTGGGCGACCGCCGCGGCACGGGCGGCCGAACCGCAGGGCCGGCTCGCGCCGCCCGGTCGCCCCCGGGGCGGAGCCCACCGCGCGGGGCACGGGGCGGAGTCCCGTAGGGGGTGGGTCAGCCTGCGAGTTCCTGGTGGCGGGCCGTCAGGGCCGTGGTGCCCGCGTCCGTCAGGGAACCGTACAGGCGCAGGCGGGAGAAGCCGCCGTCCGGGAAGATGTCGATCCGGACGTGCGTGCCGACCGCCGGAGCGTCCAGTACGAAGCGGTGGTTCGTGTCGGGCTGCAGGCGGGTCCGCGGCAGGAACTCCTGCCACTCGCCCTCCTCGCCGGTCTTCACCGACAGCGACGCCCAGCCCGCCGAGTTGCCCTTGAGGTAGGCGGTGTCGATCTCGACCGCGCGGATCTCCGATTCGGCGACCAGCTGGTAGCGGATCCAGTCGTTGCCGTTGTCACGGCGGCGCGCGGTCTCCCAGCCGTCGTCCATCTTGCGGGAGCGGCCCGGGTTGATGGTGTTGGTCGGCGGGGAGTAGAAGCGGTTGGACGCGTCCTGGACCGAGCCGCCGTTCTCCAGGGCGACGACGTCGAAGGAGCCGAGGGCGTCCAGCCACTTCGGGTCCGGGAGGACCTCGCCGTAGACGCGGAGGCGGGCGATACCGCCGTCCGGGTGCTGGTTGACGCGGAGGTGGGTGAACCGCTGCTCGACGGTGACCTCGAAGCCGTTGGCCGCGTGGCCGCCGACCGGCGTGCGCGGGACGATCGTCGTCCACTTCACCTCGTCGCCCTGGAGCTCCTCCGGGGTCGGCGCGAGCGCACCCTGCCAGTTGGTGGCCTCGATGGAGACCGCCTGCGGCATGTTGCCGCGGAAGTGCGCGGTGTCGACCACGATGCCGCGGATCACACCGGGCGCACCCAGGCGTACCAGCGCCCAGTCGTGGTCCTCGGCCGTCGGCCACGGCTGGGTGGCGGAGACGCCACGGCGGCGGCGGGTCTCCCAGCCGTCCATGACCTTGCCCTTGTGGCCGAAGTGCTCCGGGTCGAAGTGCGCGGCCTCGGCGATCAGCAGGTTCTCGCGCTGGGCGAAGAACTCGTCGTTGGCGGCGATGACACCGGCGCCGAGCTCACGGGCGGCGAGGTTCGCGTACTGGGTGAAGGGGAAGTCCGCGGTGCGGTAGTCCGCGTACGGGTCGCCGCCTCCGTACGGGTTCGCGTTGCCGGTGAAGGTGGGGATCGCCACTGTCAGTTCTGCCTTTCGAGGAGGAGGCCGGTGGGCTCGGAGGGGGTGCCGTGGTCCGCGATCTGCCGCCCGCGCAGCCAGGTGGACTTCACGACGCCGTGCAGGGTCTTGCCCGCGTACGCCGTGACCTGGTTGCGGTGGTGGAGCTCGGCCGGGTCCACAGTGAACGTTTCTTCAGGGGCCAGGACCGCGAAGTCGGCGTCCCGGCCGGCCTCGATGGCGCCCTTCTGGGACAGGCCCGCGAGTCGCGCCGGGGCGGCGGACATCCAGCGGACGACGTCCTCGAGGGAGTGTCCACGGCGGCGCGCCTCGGTCCAGATCGCCGGAAGGCCCAGCTGCAGGGAGGAGATGCCGCCCCACGCGGTGGAGAAGTCCGGGGTCTTCAGGTCCGCGGTGGAGGGCGAGTGGTCGGAGACGATGCAGTCGATCGTGCCGTCGGCGAGCGCGTCCCACAGGAGGTCCTGGTTGGCGGCCTCACGGATGGGCGGGCAGCACTTGAACTCGCTCGCGCCGTCCGGCACTTCCTCGGCGGTGAGGGTGAGGTAATGCGGGCAGGACTCGACGGTGATCGACACGCCCTCGGCCTTGGCGGCGGCGATCAGCGGCAGCGCGTCGGAGGAGGACAGGTGCAGGACGTGCACCCGCGCGTCGAGGCGCTTGGCCTGGGCGATCAGGTTCTCGATCGCGGTGTTCTCGGCGTCGCGCGGCCGGGAGGCCAGGAAGTCGGTGTACTTGGGGCCGGGCACGACCGGCGCCGAGTCCAGGTGGTGCGGGTCCTCGGCGTGCACGATCATCAGGCCGCCGAATCCGGCGATCTCCGCGAGGGAGGCGGCCAGCTGCTCCTGGTCGAGCTCGGGGAACTCGTCGACGCCGGAGGGCGACAGGAAGCACTTGAAGCCGAAGACACCGGCGTCGTGCAGCGGGCGCAGGTCCTTGACGTTGTCGGGCAGGGCGCCGCCCCAGAAGCCGACGTCGACATGGGCCTTCTCGCGCGCCACGTCCTGCTTGACGACCAGGTTGCCGGCCGTGGTGGTGGGCGGCAGGGAGTTGAGGGGCATGTCGAGGATCGTGGTGATGCCGCCGGCCGCGGCGGCGCGGGTGGCCGTCCAGAAGCCCTCCCACTCGGTGCGGCCGGGGTCGTTCACGTGGACGTGGGTGTCGACCAGGCCGGGGAGCAGCACATCGTCCCCGAAGTCCTGCAGGCGGGCGCCGGCGGGCACCTCCGCCTCGTACGGCAGTACGGCCGCGATCTTCCCGGCGGCGACGGCCACCGAGGCGGCGCGCGTCCCCTCGGGGGTGATGACGCGCGTCGAGCGTAGTACCAGTTCCACTGCCACGTCAGACACCCGGAACCTCCCCATCTACTTCCACAGAGCGAAATTCAACGTTCTGTTGACGGAGTCTTCACGCCGATCCTGGGCCCGTCAAGAGCAGCCGGACGGACAGCCCACCCACCCGATCCACCATTGGAGGTTTCCACAGAATGGAATTAAGATTTCGCTCTACAGAACGTAGCTACCACCACGGGGAGCCCGGCAGGCGCCCCGCGGAGGACGTCCGCCACCCGGACAAACCCCCTCTGACCGGCGGGGACGGCACCGCCCCGGCACTAGGGCGGACGGCCGGTGCCGGGTAGGCTGCTTCCTTGCCTGCCAGCACCGAAAGGACCGCGCCGTGCCGACGTCCAGCGCCAGCACCACCGACGCTTCCTCAAAGACGCCCGCCGCCAGCGGTGGCGTCCAGTCCCTCGAGCGCGCCTTCGATCTGCTCGAACGGATGGCCGATGCCGGGGGTGAGGTCGGCCTGAGCGAGCTTTCCGCCGCCAGCGGACTGCCCCTGCCCACCATCCACCGTCTTATGCGCACCCTGGTGGCCTGCGGCTACGTACGGCAGCAGCCCAACCGGCGGTACTCGCTCGGCCCGCGCCTGATCCGGCTCGGCGAGTCGGCCTCCCGGCTGCTCGGCACCTGGGCGCGCCCGTACCTCGCCAGGCTGGTCGAGGAGACCGGCGAGACGGCCAACATGGCCCTGCTCGACGGTGACGAGATCGTGTACGTCGCCCAGGTGCCGTCCAAGCACTCCATGCGGATGTTCACCGAGGTCGGGCGCCGGGTGCTGCCGCACTCCACCGGCGTGGGCAAGGCGCTGCTCGCGCACACCCCGGCGGAGGAGGTCCGGGCGCTGCTCGCCCGTACCGGCATGCCGGCCGCGACCGAGAAGACCATCACCACGCCCGAGGGCTTCCTGGAGGCGCTAGAGCAGGTCCGCAAGTCCGGCTACGCGGTCGACGACAACGAGCAGGAGATAGGGGTCCGCTGCCTGGCCGTGTCGGTGCCGAACTCGCCGACCGCCGCCGCGATCTCGATCTCCGGCCCGGCGGGTCGGGTGACGGAGGCGGTGGCCGAGTCCTTCGTACCGATCCTCCAGGGCGTGGCAGCCGAACTCTCGGTGGCCCTGGCCAACCAGAACCCGGCGTAACGCTCCGCGCGCTTGCGGGGCGCAGCCCCGCGTGGCCTGGGCGGAACCCGGCGTGACCTGGGCGGAGCCGGGCGTGGCCCGGGCGCAGCCCCGCGTGGCCTGGGCGGAGCCCGCGTTGGCCCGGGTGGGCCCGGTGCCGTGGGCGCAGCCCCGCGTGGCCCGGGCAGAGCCCAGTGGCTCGGCGGGTGTGCCGCCGGGTACAGGCTCAACCGGCGCACGGGCCGGGCTCGGCGAGGCCGGCGCAGCGCTCCGCGCGGGGCCGGCCGGCCCACAGCGCACGGCGATGGCCCCGACCGCCCGGACAGGCGGCTGGGGCCATCGCCCGTCCCGGGCCCGCCCCCCGGCGAGCCCGGGGACCCGGCACAGCCCCACGTGGCCCGGGCGGAGCCCCGCGTGGCCGGGCGGAGCCCTGCGTTGGCCCGGGCGGAACCCGGCGGCCCGGGCAGGGCCCCATGTGGCCCGGGCAGAGCCCGGTGACACGGTGGGTGTGCCGCCGGGCATGGGCCGGGCTCGGCGAGGCCGGCGGGGCGCCGAGCCGGGGCTCCGTACCGAGCTCGCCCGACCCCCGGCCAGGGCGTGGCTACGCCGGGACGGAGTCCGTGAGGCGGCCGTCGGTCATCGTGACCGTGTGGTCCACCGCGGCGAGGTGCGCGCGGTCGTGGGTGACCAGGACCGTGGCCGTCGCCCGCTCCCGGGTCAGCGAGACCAGCAGGTCCAGCACGGCCGCGCCGCGCTCGTGGTCGAGGGCGCTGGTGGGCTCGTCCACCAGCAGTACCGCGGGCTCGTTCATCAGCGCCCGGGCGATGTTCACCCGCTGGCGCTGTCCCCCGGACAGCTGGTGCGGACGCCGGTCCGCCTTGTCCGCCAGGCCCACCGCCGCCAGCAGTTCCAGCGCCCGGCGCCGCAGCTGCCGGGAGGGCCGGCCGGAGAGGTGGGCCATCACCTGGAGCTGCTCGGCCGCGGTCAGTGCGGGCAGCAGGTTCGGCTGCTGGAAGACGATGCCGATCCGCGACCGCCGCAGCGCCGACTTCTCCGCCGCCGTCAGCTTCCCGGTGTCCTGGCCGGCGATCACCACCCGGCCCGAGTCCGGGGTCACCAGGGTGGCGGCGACCGCCAGCAGGCTGGACTTGCCCGAGCCGGACGGCCCGACCACCGCGGTGAGGGTGCCGGCCGGTACGTCGAGGTGGACCCGGTCGAGGGCGGTGAGCCGGCCCTCGCCGTCCGGGTAGGTCAGGGTGACGTCGTGGACGAGGAGGGTCATCGGGCGCTCCCGAGGGCGGTGAGGGGGTCGACGGCGGTGATCCGCCGGATGGAGAGGGCCGCACCGGCCGCGCCGAGCAGGATCATGACCGCGGCCGGCACCAGCACGGTGGCCGCGTCCAGGACGAACGGCACGTCGCCGCCGCTGATCAGCGCGCCGATACCGGCGGCGAGCAGGGTCCCGGTCCCGGTGCCGGCGGCCAGCATCAGCACGGCCTGGCCGAGGGCGTCCTTCAGCAGGTACGGGGTGGAGGCGCCGAGGGCCTTCAGGACCGCGACGTCCCCGCTGCGCTGGATCGTCCAGACCGTGAAGAACGCCCCGATGACCAGCGCGGAGATGGCGAACAGGAAGCCCCGCATCAGCTGCAGGGAGCCGTTCTCGGCCGCGTAGGAGCCGATGGCGCCGAGCGCCTCGTCCACGCTCTGCGTCTTGGTCCCGGCCGCCCGGTCGCCGGCCGCCCAGTCCGTGCCGGAGTCCCCGTCCAGGGCCACGACGGTGGCCAGGGTGTCGGGGGACGTCCCCGGGTTCCCGATCCGCTGCCAGTCGTTGAGGTCCGCCCAGACCACCGGGGTGTGGCTGTGGGAGGCGGTGCCGGAGACCGCCCGGACGGTCAGCTCCAGGGTGCCGATCTTCAGGGTGCCGCCGGCCTGCAGCCCGCCGAGTTCCTTCGCGGCCCGCTCGGAGAGGATCACCTGCCCCTGGGTGAGCCCGGCCGGGGCCAGTCCGCCGTCGGCCTCGACGCCGAAGACGGAGACGGAAGCCGTGCGGTCACCGGCGACTGCGTTGGTGGTGCGGATGCCGACCGGCTGCGCCGAGGTCACTCCGGGCCGCTTGCGCCACTCCAGCCAGGCCGGCTCGGCCACCTGGGAGCTGCTGAAGGAGACCTTCTGGTCCCCCTCGGGCGCGGCGAAGGCGATGTGTGAGGCGGGCAGCCCGGTGACGGCCGAGATGTTCTCCCGGGCCAGGCCGGCGGTGAGCCCGGACAGCAGCCCCACCAGCAGCGTGATCAGCACGACGACCGTGCCCATGAGGGCGAACCGGCCCTTGGCGAACCTGAGATCTCTCCATGCGACGAACATGTTCCCCACCCTGCTCCCGGCCCCGCCCGCACGGCATCGAGCCGTGGTCCCGATCCTGGTATCGAAGGGAGCAGCCGGACATCGAACTTTTGGTTGAGCGGGTCGGCCGGGCGACCCGCCTAGGCTGGTCGGGTCATGACTTTTCTGGAATCCCGTCCCGAATCCCGGCCCCCCAAGCCCCCCACCCCCGTCTCCCGCATGCTGCGGCTGTGTCTGCACGCCCTGCTGCTCGGGCTCCTCGGACTGGCATCGGCCCGCGCCCTGGCCGATGCCGCGCCCGGGGCCGGCGCCGTGGTGGCGGTCTGCCTGCTGATGGCCCTGGTGTACGCGGCGGGGGTGCGGACCCCCGCCGTGCACCGGTCCCCGCGGGCCGGTGCGCTGTGGCTGGCGGCCCTCGGCGCGGCCTGGGCGGGGCTGCTCGTGGTCTCCCCCGACGGGCTGTGGATCGCCTTCCCGCTGTACTTCCTCCAGCTGCACCTGCTGCCGCTGCGCTGGGGCCTGCCGGCGGTGGCGGTGACCGCGGGTGCGGCCATCGGAGGCTTCCTGGCGCACAGCAAGGCGGTCACCCCGGGCGCCTTCCTCGGGCCGCTGCTGGGGGGTGCGGTGGCCGTGGCGACCGTACTGGGCTACCAGGCGCTGTACCGGGAGAGCGAGCGGCGCCGGGAGCTCATCGAGGAGCTGATCACCACCCGGGCGGAGCTGGCCGCCGCCGAGCGGGACGCGGGTGTGCTGGCCGAGCGGGAGCGGCTGGCCCGGGAGATCCACGACACCCTGGCGCAAGGTCTGTCCTCGATCCAGCTGCTGCTGCGGGCGGCCGAGCGGACCCTGCCGGCCGATGCGCCGGCCGGGCCGCACATCGCCCGGGCCCGGGAGGCCGCGCAGGAGAACCTGGCGGAGGCCCGGCGGTTCGTACGGGCCCTGACTCCGCCGGACCTGGAGCACGGCTCACTGGCCGCGGCCCTGGAGCGCCTGTGCGGGTCGGCGCCCGGGCCACGGGTCAGGTTCTCGCTGAGCGGGCCGGCCCGGCCCACCCCGCTGCCCACCCCGTACGAGGTGGCGCTGCTGCGGATCGCCCAGTCGGCGCTGGCCAATGTGGTCCGGCATGCCGGGGCCGGGCGCGCCGAGATCACCCTGACCTTCATGGACGCCTCGGTGACCCTGGACATCGTGGACGACGGCAAGGGCTTCGAGCCGTCGTCCGCCCCGGCCGGTGCCGGCGGTTTCGGGCTGCCCGCGATGCGCTCCCGGGCCGAGTCGCTGGGCGGGATCTTCACCGTGGAGTCCGCACCCGGCCAGGGCACCGCCGTGGCCGTGACCCTTCCGCTGCCGCTGCCCGTGGAGGCCCGATCATGACCATCCGGCTGCTGCTGGCCGACGACCACCCGGTGGTCCGGGCCGGGCTGCGCGCGGTACTGGACACCGAACCGGGGTTCACGGTGGTCGCGGAGGCGGCCACCGCCGAGCGGGCGGTGGAGCTGGCCGCCTCGGAGGCCGTGGACGTGGTCCTGATGGACCTGCAGTTCGGGCCGGGCATGCACGGCTCGGCGGCCACCGCGGCGATCACCGCGCGGCCCGGCGGGCCCCGGGTGCTCATCCTGACCACGTACGACACCGATGCCGACATCCTGGCGGCGGTGGAGGCCGGCGCGGCCGGCTATCTGCTCAAGGACGCCCCGCCGGAGGAACTCGCGGCGGCCGTGCGCACGGCGGCGGCCGGGCAGTCGGCGCTGGCCCCGGCGGTGGCGCTGCGGCTGATGGACCGGATGCGGACGCCGGCGGAGGCGCTGACGAAGCGGGAGCTCGAGGTGTTGCAGCTGGTGGCGGACGGGCTGTCGAACCAGCAGATCTCCAAGCGATTGTTCCTCAGCCAGGCGACCGTGAAGTCCCACCTGGTGCACATCTACGCGAAGCTGGGCGTCGACTCCCGTACGGCCGCGGTGGCCGCGGCCGGCACCCGCCGCCTGATCCGCACCCCGTAACGGGGCAGCCGCTCAGGCCACCCAGTACGGGCGGTCCACCGCCGGGGGCAGCGGGACCCCCTCGTGGAAGGCCGTGGCCAGGCGGCGGACGGCCTCCTCCAGCCGGTCCGCCGGGAGGGTGTACGGGATCCGGAGCCGGTGTTCGAAGGTGCCCGGGTCCACGCCGAACCGGGCACCCCGGCCGATGAACACCCCGGCCGCCGCCGCCCGCTCGGCCAGCGCGGAGCTGACGGGTTCGCCGAGGTCGACCCAGAGCGAGAGACCGCCCGGCGGAAACCGCCAGGACCATTCCGGGGTGTGCCGCTGGAGCGCCTCGGCCAGCGCCTGCCGCCGGGCCCGGAGCTGGTCGAGCCGGGCGGGCAGGCCCGCGTCCAGGCCGGCCAGCAGCGGGAGCGCAAGCAGCTGGTCCAGGACCGAGCCGGTCATGTCCGCGGCGACCCGGACCGCCGTCACCTCGTTGATCAGCTTGGCGGTGGCGCGGATCCAGCCCACCCGGATCCCGCCCCAGTGGGTCTTGCTCAGCGAGCCGACGGTGATCACGTGGTCGGCACCGCCGCGCGGGGCGAGGGAGGCCAGCGGCGGGGCGGGCGGCACATCGAGGGCGATGTCGGCGATGGTCTCGTCGACCACCAGCCAGCTGCCGGTGCGCCGGGTCGCGGCCAGCAGCCGGAGCCGCTGTTCCGGAGGCATCAGGGCGCCGGTGGGGTTCTGGAAGTCCGGGACGGTGTAGACGAGCCGCGGCACGGTCTGGTGCAGCGTGGACTCGGCGATCTCCATGTCCCAGCCGGCGTCCGAGACCGCGATGGAGGCGGTGCGCAGACGGGCGTGGCGGATCGCGTCGAGGGCGTTGGCGTAGGTGGGGTTCTCGGTGACCACCCGGTCGCCGGCCCGGCACAGCAGGCTCACCACCAGGGCGAGGGCCTGCTGGGCGCCCGCGGTGACCAGGATCTGCTCGGGGCGGGTGGGCAGGCCGCGCCGGGTGAACCGGTCGGCAATGGCGGCCCGCAGCTCGGGCAGGCCGAAGGGGTGGTAGCCGGGGCTGCGGGCGGCCTCCGGCAGCCGGGGGGCGGCCCAGGCGAGGGCCTCGGCGACGCTGCCGTCCGGGGCGCCCATGGCTGCGGTGGCCAGGTCGATGCCCTCCTCGGTGTCGCCGCCGGGGCCGAGCAGCGCGTGTGCGCCGACCGGCCGGTGGCCTTCGGGCAGCTCGGTCCAGGTCCCGGAGCCGCGCCGGCTGCGGAGGTAGCCGCTCTCGCGCAGCAGGTCGTACGCGCCGGTGACGGTGGCACGGGAGGCGCCGAGCGCCTCGGCGAGCTCGCGCTCGGCGGGCAGCCGGACGTGGAGGGCGATCCTGCCGTCGAGGACCAGGGTGCGGAGGGCGTCGGCGAGGCTGCGGTAGCCCGGGCGGGCCAGTACCCCGTCGGGGAGCAGCGCGGCCAGCTGGCGGCTGCCGATGGCTCTGTCCGCCGTCTGAACCACTCGCCCGTTTGCCATGCCAACCTCCCCCGATTGGCTCTGCCTGCCAGGCCAATCGGGGTCCAGACTCGCGGTATTGGCCCTCGATTGGCAAGGAGTCGCCAAGATGATCACCGATCGCGAAGAACGCGCCCTGCTGCTCGCCGTGGAGCACCGGATCGCGGAGCCGGTGCGGCTGGGTGCCGCGCGGGCCGCCGTACGCACCTGGCTGCGCGAGCGGTCCCGCCTGTCCCGCCGCTCCCGCCGGTCCGCTCGGCTGCGGCCGGAGCGAGAATCGGTGTCATGCCAGCCAACGAGCCCTCCACCGGCCCCGCTTCCGACCCCAGCAGCCCTTCCGGCCCTTCCGGCCCGTCCGGGCGGTCCGGCCCCCCGGTGATCGCCGGGCTGCTGCTGGCCGCCGGCGGTGGCCGGCGGCTCGGCGGGCGCCCCAAGGCACTGCTCCCCTACCGGGGCCGGCCGCTCGTCGAGAACGCCGTACGGGTGCTGCGCGAGGCGGGCTGCGGGCCGCTGCACGTGGTGCTCGGGGCCTCCGCCGCCGAGGTCCGCGAGCGCGCCGACCTGACGGGCTGCGTGGTGCTGGAGAACCCGGACTGGGCCGAGGGCATGGGCTCCTCGCTGCGGGTCGGGCTCGCCTCGCTGGCCGGTACGGGAGCCTCCGCGGCCCTGGTGTCGCTGGTGGACCAGCCGGGCATCGGACCGGCGGCGGTGGCCCGGGTGCGGGCCGCCTACCGCTCCCCGGCGAGCCTGGTCGCCGCCGCGTACGAGGGCGAGCGCGGCCACCCGGTGCTGTTCGGCGCGGACCGGTGGCCGGACATCGTGGCGACGGCGACCGGCGACCGCGGTGCACGCGTCCATTTGAGTGCACATGCGGCGGAACTCACGCTGGTGGAGTGCGCGGATGTGGCGGAGCCCTTCGATATCGACCTGCCGGCCGACCTGGCGCGCCTCGACCCGGCCTGAGCTGCGGTTCCCCCGGCGGTCCGGTTGGGGCGGGCGCGGCGGGGGATGTCTGTGCGGGGCGTGACCGGGGTGGCACTGAGCGCCATCCGGGGTAGGAATCTGTCGACCCAGAGAATCTCGACATCAACAAACCATTGAACTTCCACCATGAGGAAATTACTATCCACTGGTCAGAAGCGCCCTGAACCCCCAGACGGCGCCCGCGACCGTATTTGGAACTCTCCACACTCGACGGCACTGCGTGCCGTCTGCGCGCGAGCATTCCCCAGTGGTCGTCAGGCACCGCCGCTGAAGGAGTGACAGATATGTCCGCACCAGCGCCGTCCCCGCTGGCCATCGTCGACGCCGAGCCCCTGCCCCGGCAGGACGAAGTCCTCACCGAAGCGGCACTGGCCTTCGTGGCCGAGCTGCACCGGCGGTTCACCCCCCGCCGAGACGAGCTCCTCGCCCGCCGCGCCGAACGGCGCGCCGAGATCGCCCGGACCTCCCACCTGGACTTCCTCCCGGACACCGCACAGGTCCGCGAGGGAGACTGGAAGGTCGCGCCGGCCCCGGCCGCGCTCAACGACCGCCGCGTGGAGATCACCGGTCCGACCGACCGCAAGATGACCGTCAACGCCCTCAACTCGGGCGCGAAGGTCTGGCTCGCCGACTTCGAGGACGCCTCGGCTCCCACCTGGGAGAACGTCGTTCTCGGCCAGCTCAACCTGATCGACGCCTACGAGCGCCGGATCGACTTCACCGACCCGCGCACCGGCAAGACGTACGCCCTGAAGCCGGCGGAGCAGCTCGCCACCGTCGTGATGCGGCCCCGCGGCTGGCACCTGGAGGAGCGCCACCTGCAGATCGACGGCCGCTCCGTGCCGGGCGCGCTGGTCGACTTCGGCCTCTACTTCTTCCACAACGCCCAGCGCCTGATCGACCTCGGCAAGGGCCCGTACTTCTACCTCCCGAAGACGGAGTCGCACCTGGAGGCCCGCCTCTGGAACGAGATCTTCGTCTTCGCGCAGGACTACGTGGGCATCCCGCAGGGCACCGTCCGCGCGACCGTCCTGATCGAGACGATCACCGCCGCGTACGAGATGGAAGAGATCCTCTTCGAGCTGAAGGACCACGCGGCCGGCCTGAACGCGGGCCGCTGGGACTACCTCTTCTCCATCGTCAAGAACTTCCGTGACGGCGGCGAGAAGTTCGTCCTGCCGGACCGCAACGCGGTGACGATGACCGCCCCGTTCATGCGGGCGTACACCGAACTCCTGGTCCGCACCTGCCACAAGCGCGGCGCCCACGCGATCGGCGGCATGGCGGCCTTCATCCCGTCCCGCAAGGACGCCGAGGTCAACAAGGTCGCCTTCGAGAAGGTCAAGGCCGACAAGGACCGCGAGGCGGGCGACGGCTTCGACGGCTCCTGGGTCGCCCACCCGGACCTGGTCCCGATCGCCATGGCCTCCTTCGACGCGGTGCTCGGCGACAAGCCGAACCAGAAGGACCGGCTGCGCGAGGACGTCTCGGTGGCGCCCGGCGATCTGATCGCCATCGACTCGCTGGACGCCCGCCCGACCTACGAGGGCCTGCGCAACGCGGTCCAGGTCGGCATCCGCTACATCGAGGCCTGGCTGCGCGGCCTGGGCGCCGTCGCCATCTTCAACCTGATGGAGGACGCCGCCACCGCCGAGATCTCCCGCTCCCAGATCTGGCAGTGGATCAACGCGGGCGTGGTCTTCGAGAACGGCGAGACCGCCACCGCCGACCTGACCCGCAAGGTCGCGGCCGAGGAACTGGCCGCCATCCGTGCCGAGATCGGCGAGGAGGCCTTCGCGGCCGGCGAATGGCAGCAGGCCCACGACCTGCTGCTCCAGGTCTCCCTGGACGCGGACTACGCGGACTTCCTGACCCTTCCCGCGTACGACCGGCTGATCGCCAAGCAGTAGCCCGCGACCCGCTTCGACTGCATCGCACAGCAGCCGAATCGCCGCCGCCCCGCCCCCGGTGTCACCCGACACCGGGGGCGTCGGTGTTCCCGGCCGCTTCCGCCGGTGCCGCCCCCGCCACCAGGGCCGCCATCACCCCGGGCGGCAGCGCCGGGTTGGCCGCCGCCGCCTCCACCACCTGCGGATCCGGGTCGGTCAGCAGCCGCAGCAGGTCCGGTACGGGGAGCTCGGGGCGGCCGGCGGCCGGCCGCCGGGCCCGGTGGTCGGCCAGACACGCGCGCAGCGCCCGGGCCGTGGCCCGCGGATGTACGGCGATGGCCCGGAGGGCCTTGCGCGGCGGGTTCGGACGCTCCGCAAGCTCCTCCAACAGGGCGGCCGGGGCATCGGGGTTGGCCGCGACCCCGGCCGCCACCTGATCCCCGAACCGGTCGAGCAGGGACCGCAACCGGGCCTCGGACAGGCCCGGGTGGGCGGCGGCCCGCGCGGCCACACTCGCGTCCGGGTCGTCGGCCAGTGCCTCGCGCACGGCATCCGGCAGATCGCGCCGCTGCGCGAGGAAACCGCGCAACCCGGCCTGCGGCGACCGGGCCAGGGCGGCCACCACCTCGGGCGGGAGACCCGGATGGTGCACGGCGGCGCGCCGCACCTCGGGCACGGTATCGGCGCACAGGACCCGGAGGACGTCCGTACCGACGCCGGGGTTCCCGGCGAGTTCCTGCCGGATCCCGGGCACCGGGTCGGCGGCGAGCCGGGCGTACGCCGCCTGCGGCAGGCCCGGGTGGCCGGCCAGGGACCAGCGCAGCAGCATCGAGGGCGAGTCGGCGAACCGGGCCGCGGCCTCCCCGGGGGTGGCGGGGTTTCCCAGCGCGGCCTGCCGGATCCGGTGGCCGGTGGACTGGTGGGTGCCATCGCAGGCCGCGTCGGCCGGCAGCTCGCAGTCCACCCGCCCGCACTGCGGGTCATGGCTGAAGGGCACCGGCTCCCGGTCGCAGACCAGGCAGGCGCGGGCGGCCGGCAGTCCGTCGCCGGTGAGCAGCGCCCGGAGCACCGGGGGCGGGGTCGCCCGGTTGTGGGCGACCGCGAGGCGGACTTCCGCATGGGGGTGGCGGGCGAGCCGGGCGGCGAGCTCCGGGCCGGCCTCCAGGGCGAGTTCGGACACCACCTCGGGGTCGGGGTCGGCGGCGAGCAGCTCGACCGCATCGGCGGTCAGCGCGGCGGGTTCGGCGGCGGCCAGGGCGCGGTGCCGGGGCTCCGGGGCCATGGCCAGGGCCCGGGCCCATGCCCCAGGTGCGGTGCCGCGTCGGAGCAGGGCGAGGGCGGCGAGCGGCCAGGCGGCGGGGTCCACGTCCGCTGGGGCGAGGAGGCCCCGTTCGGCCAGGGGGACGGCAACGTCCTCCCCGTACGCGGCGGTGAGGGCTGCTGCGTGCGCTCGGCCGAGGTCCGGGCGTTCGGCGAGTACGACGGCAACCTCGGCAGCCCCATCGGTATCGCCATCGGCCTCGTCGGGTCCGGGACCGGACCCGACGAGGCGGTCGACCAGCCGGCCGAGCAGCAGGGGCGGGAGGGCGGGGTTGGCGGCGAGCCCGAGCAGGAGGTGATCCACCCCCGCATCCTGCGGCCTCGGGCGCCCGCCCGCCCGTGGATTTTCCGCCGGCCAAACGACCGGTCGGTTGTTACTCCATCGTAACCTGCGGCTACCTAGCGGTAACAAGACGCGGCGTGCCACATTCCTGCCAACCCCCCGGCCGGAGGTACCCCCACTTACCCAGCCACGCACCGGAGTTGTTCTCGTGCCCGGCGTGGCCGACCGCAGGAGTTCCGCAGTGATCGGATTCCGCACCATACGCAAGGACCGGGTGACAGGCCGTCGGATGCGACGGCTGGCCGGGGCCGGCCTGGCCGTGCCGCTCGCGCTGGCCGGGGTGTTGACCACCGGCGCCGGTACCGCCGCGGCCGGGCCCGGGCAGGGGCCCACCGCCGTGGTCGCCCTGGGCGACAGCTACATCTCCGGCGAGGCCGGCCGCTGGAAGGGCAACAGCCTCACCAACAGCGGCAGCCGCAACGGCACCGACCGCGCCTGGGTGAGCGGCTCCGCCTACGACCCGTCGAAGGTATACGGCGGCACCGCCGCGAACGGCTGCCACCGCTCCGACTCCTCCGAGGTGAAGAGCGCCGGCCCGATCGCCGAGGTGGCCGTCAACCTGGCCTGTTCGGGCGCGGTGACGGACAACGTGTTCCGCGCCTCGAACGGCGGGGTGGCCTTCAAGGGCGAGGCCCCGCAGGCCGATCAGCTCGCCGCCGTCGCCGCGAGCCACGACGTCAAGCTCATCACCCTGTCCATCGGCGGCAACGACCTCGGCTTCGCCCAGATCATCGAGGACTGCGCCTACGACTTCGTCCTCTGGGGCTCCTACTGCCACGACGACCAGCAGTACGGGGTCGACCAGAAGATCGACGGGGTGATGGCGAAGGTCGGCAAGTCGCTGGACGAGATCCGCGCGGTGATGCGCAACGCCGGGTACGCCGACTCCTCGTACCGGATCGTGCTCCAGTCCTACCCCTCGCCGATCCCGCGGGGCGCGGAGAACCGGCACCCGCAGAGCGACTGGAGCCGCTACAACACCGGCGGCTGCCCGTTCTGGAACCGGGACTCCGACTGGGCCCGGGACTCCCTGGTGCCGCAGATCGCGAACCGGCTGAAGGGCGTGGCGGCGGCCAAGGGCGCCCAGTTCATGGACCTGCGGGACATGCTGCAGGGGCGTGAGGTCTGCGCCAAGGCGAGCAAGCTGGTCAGCTCCACCGTCCCGGCCTCCGCGAAGACCAGCGAATGGGCCCGCTGGATCGACAACAACGAGACCCAGGGCCTGGTCCAGGAGTCCATGCACCCGAACTACTACGGCCAGCTGGCCGCCGGCCGCTGCCTGTCGCTGGTCGCGGCCCAGCCCGCCGGTGCGGCCGGCTTCTCCTGCCGCAACACCGCCGGGCAGGACCACACCGGGATGTCCCTGACCGCGCTCCCGTAAATCCGGGTGATCCGCCGGCCTGCGGGCTGCCATGCTCTCCGGCATGGCAGCCCGCAGGATCAAACCCAGTCTCTACATCTCCGTCGACATCGAGGCCGACGGCCCCATCCCCGGCCCCTACTCCATGATCAGTCTCGGCGCGGCGGTCGCTGGCCGGCAGGACGCCGAGGGCTATACGGCCGCGGACCCCGAGCGCGACACCTTCTACCGGGAACTCCGGCCGATCAGCGAGGAGTTCGTACCGGAAGCACTCGCCGTCAGCGGGCTGGACCGGGACCGGCTTCGGGCGGAGGGTGCGGACCCGGCCGTGGCGATGCGGGAGTTCGCCGCCTGGGTCCGCGAGGCGGCGGCGGGCGCGGGCGCCCAGCCGGTGATGTGCGGCTACCCCGCCTCGTACGACTGGACGTTCCTGTACTGGTACCTGATCCGCTTCACCGGGGAGAGCCCCTTCGGCCACTCGGGCTGCCTGGACATGAAGACCCTCTACGCGACGAAGGCCGCGCTCCCGCTCCGCGCCGTCGCCAAGGGCACCATGCCGCGGCACCTGCTCTCCCGCCGCCGCCACACCCACCACGCGCTGGACGATGCGATCGAGCAGGCGGAGCTGATGAGCAACCTGATGGGCTGGTCCCCGCAGCACACCCCCTGACACCCTGCTCCCCTGCCCCCATGACCCGCTAGACGAAGCGGACCGGCAGGTGCTTGATGCCGTTGATGAAGTCCGAGCGGACCCGGCGCGGGGTGCCGGTGAGTTCGATCCGGGAGTGGCGGCGCAGGAGTGCGCGGAGCAGGGACTTGATCTGCGTGCGGGCCAGGCCCGCGCCGAGGCAGAAATGGGGGCCGCCGCCGCCGAAGGCGAGGTGCTCGTTGGGGGTGCGGCGGACGTCGAGGGTGAAGGGGTCCGTGAAGACGTCCTCGTCGCGGTTGGCCGAGGTGTAGTACGTGACCACCTTCTGCCCGGCCCGGATCGGGACCCCCCGCAGGGTGGTGTCCCGGGTGGCGGTCCGGCGGAAGTTGTGGATCGAGCCGCTCCAGCGCAGGAACTCCTCGGTGGCCGTGGTCCACAGCGCCTCCTCGTCCGGCCGGGCGGCCAGGTCGGCGTGGACGGACGGGTGTTCGGCGAGCGCGAGGACGGTTGCGGACAGCAGGTTGCGGGTGGTCTCGTTGCCCGCGACGCAGAGCAGCACGAAGAACATGTTGATCTCGTCGGGGGTGAGCCGGTCCCCGTCGACCTCCGCGTGCACCAGGGTGGTGAGGATGTCCTCCCGCGGCCGGGCCCGCCGTTCGGCGGCCAGTGCGTCGCAGTACGCGTAGATCTCGGCGGCGGCCAGATCGCTGTCGGCCGGGCCGGCCGACAGGTCGGGGTCCTGGCTGCCGGCCATCCGGTTGCTCCACTCGAAGATCAGGCGCTCGTCGGCGCGCGGGACACCGACCATCTCGCAGATCGTCTCGATGGGGAGCCGGGCGGCGATCTCCTCGACGAAGTCGAAGGAGCGGCCTGCCTCGACCGTGCCGGCCAGGTCCGCGGCCCGGGCGGCGATCCGGTCCGCCAGCCGCCGGACGTTGCGCGGGGTGAACCCGGCGCTGACCAGGGAGCGGTAGCGGGAGTGCCGGGGTGCGTCCATGCCGAGCAGGACCAGGCGCAGCGCCTGCAGGGACTCGGGGGCCTGGTCGCGGATGAAGAAGGAGCCGAGCTCGGTGGAGAACAGCTCGGGGTCGCGGCTGACGGCCTTGATGTCGGCGTGCCGGGTGACGGCGAAGAATCCGTCGTGGCCGCCGGGTACGTCGTGCCAGTGCACCGGGTCCTCGCGGCGCAGCCGGGTGAACTGGCCGTGGGGGACCTCATGGGCCCAGGTGTCTTCGAGCAGATCGATCTCGCCGGTGGGGATCACGGTCCGGCTCCCTTCAGGAGCGTGCCAGGAGTGCGCTGAGGGCGTCGACGACGAGGGCGTCGGGGACGGCTTCCGGTTCGAGGCGGTGCTGCATGGCGAGGCCGAGGAGGACCCCGAGGACCAGGGCGCCGGTCTCTTCCGGGCTGCGGGCCAAGGGGGTGCCGGTGGCTTCCGCCCAGTCGGCCAGGCCCTCGCCGAGCTGGGCGCGGATCTCGGCGTACCGCTGGGCGAGGCGGGTTCCGATGAGCGGGCTGCGGGCGCCGTGCAGCCACAGCTCGGTCTCCAGCAGCAGCCAGGCCTCGCCGCGGTCGGGGTGCGGCCGGGTGAGGCTGCCCCACATGGCGCCGAAGTGCACGGCCGGGTCGGCGGGGTCCGCGCCGGCGGCGATCCCGTCCTCGATTTCGGCGGCCAGTTCCTCGGCGGTGCGGTCCTTCCACACCTCCAGCAGCGCCAGCAGCAGGCCCTCCTTGCCGCCGAAGTGGCTGTAGAGCGCGCCGGTGGTCCGCCCGGCCGCCTCGGCCACGGACTCGGCGGACACGGCGTGGAACCCCTTGCGGGCGAAGAGTCCGGCCGCCGCGTCGATGAGCCGGGACCGGGTCTCGGACTTGCGCTGGGCCTGGGGCGTGCGGGGCAGCGGCACGGCACCTCCGAGGGGTCGGGACTACCGACTACTTATATCGGCCTTCCGATATAAGTTGCGCCTGATGCTGACGGCTCGTCAACCCCCGTGCAGCCAGTGCGGCGCGCCTCGGGCGATCGGGCGGCGGCCGGTGCAGGATCGGGCCATGAAACGGTTCGACGACGGAGGCGGGGCTCCGGCCGGCCGCTACGGCGAGGCGGTGTTCCGGCCCGAGCAGGCGGGCGAGGACGAACGCATCGACCTCGGCGCGCTCGCGTACGACGCCTTCACCCTGGCCCGGCTGACGGAACTGGGCGTCGGCCCCGGCTGGCACTGCCTGGACGTGGGCGCGGGCACGGGCACGGTGGCCCGACTGCTCCTGGAACGGGCCGGGGTCGCCGAGGTGCTCGCCGTCGACCGGGACGTGCGCTTCCTGCGGGCACATCCCGTGCCCGGGCTCACCGCGCTCGAAGCGGACATCACCGACCCGGAGTTCATGCCCGGCCGGTTCCGGCTGGTCCATGCCCGGTTCGTGCTCATGCACCTGCGCTCCTGGCGGCAGGTGCTGGACAGGCTGGTCTCCCTGCTCGCCCCGGGCGGGATCCTGGTGCTCGGCGATGCGGTGGACCTGACCACCGCCGCCGCACCGGACACCCCGTACAGCCGGGTGATGGGGGCGATGTGGCAGGGCCTGCACGACACCCTCGGAACCGATGTCTCCTGGGTGCCGGACTACCCCCGGCACCTCCGGGCGGCCGGTCTCACCTCGGTGGCGGCCGAGATCCAGGTTCCCCCGCTGCTGCCCGGCAGCCCCATCAGCCGGTTCTGGGCCGATACCTGGGAGCGGGCGCGGGAGGCGATGACGGCCACCGGACTGGTCGACGACGCGACGATCGACGCCGCGATCCGTTATCTGGACGCCCCCGAATGCGCCGCGCTCTCCCCCGGCCTGCTCACCGCCTGGGGTACGGCGAGAGCGTAGGACGTACGAGGGCCGGTGCCGCGAGCTGCGGCACCGGCCCGTCGTGGCAGCGCTTTAGGGGAGGCATCCCTGCATCAGCATGAACTGAGCGGGCTCGACCTCGGAAACCTCGATCTCGAAGACGGTCTTGGCGATCTCTTCGATGGGCATTCCAAACTCCTTGCGCAGTGGCTGAGCTGACCCATCGAAAGTTATGCGGCCAAAGTTTCATCGTCAAGAACTTTGAATTCAGGCGCATTTACTGCTACAGGCGGAATGGATCGGATATTTATACGGTCCTGTCGGACAGGACATATTCGACTCCGGCACTGCGCTGACCTGCTCGAATACGGGCTCAGTGGGCAACGGCCGGTTCCGGTGTGGCCGCGCCCGCGTTCTTGCGACTGCCGAGGTGATTGAAGGCCAGATTGAGCAGGATGGCGACCACACAGCCAGTGCTGATCCCGGAATCCAGGACGACCAGCAGATCCTCGGGGAAGGCGTGGTAGAACTCGGGCGCCGCGATCGGGATCAGGCCGATACCGACCGAGGCGGCGACGATCAGGGCGTTCTCGCCCTTCTCCATGGCCGCGCCGGCCAGGGTCTGGATACCGCTCGCGGCGACCGAGCCGAAGAGCACGATGCCGGCACCGCCGAGCACCGGCAGCGGGACCAGGGCGATGACGGAGGCCGCCACCGGGCACAGGCCGAGCAGGATCAGGATGCCGCCGCCGGCCGCGACCACGAACCGGCTGCGCACCTTGGTCATTGCGACCAGCCCGATGTTCTGCGCGAAGGCGCTGCACATGAAGCCGTTGAAGACCGGGCTGAGCGCGCTGCCGAGGGCGTCGGCGCGCAGCCCGCCCTCGATGGTCTGCTCGTCCGCCGGCCGTCCCACAATCTTGCCGAGGGCCAGGATGTCGGCGGTGGACTCGGTCATGCAGACGAGCATGACGATGCACATGGAGATGATCGCGGCGACCTGGAACTGCGGGGCGCCGAAGTGGAAGGGGGTGGGGAAGCCCACCAGATCCGCCCCGGCGATGGCATCGAAACCGGTCATGTCCAGCGGGATCGCGATCAGTGTGCCGGCGACCAGGCCGAGCAGGATGGAGATCTGCTGGAGGAAGCCGCGCAGGAACTTCCGCATCAGCAGCACGATGGCCAGGGTGAGGGCGGCCATCCCGATGTTCTTCATCGAACCGTAGTCGGCGGCGGTGGCATTGCCGCCCTGGGACCAGTTGAAGGCCACCGGGAGCAGCGAGACGCCGATCAGGGTGATCACCGTACCGGTGACCACGGGCGGGAAGAAGCGGACGAGTTTGCCGAAGTAGGGGGCGGCGAAGAAGCCCAGCAGGCCGGCGACGATGATCGCGCCGAAGATGATGGGGATGGCGTTGTCCCCCTCCCCCTTGCCGATGGCGATCATCGGGGTCACACCGGCGAAGGAAACGCCGTTGACGAAGGGGAGTCTGGCGCCGATCTTCCAGAATCCGAGGGTCTGGAGGAGGGTGGCGAGTCCGGCGGTGAAGAGGGACGCGCCCATCAGGAAGGCGGTCTCCTTGGCGGAGAGTCCGACGGCCGGGCCGACGATCATGGGCGGGGCTACGACACCCGCGTACATGGCGGCCACGTGCTGGAGGCCACTGGTGAACATCTTCAGCGGAGGCAGGGTCTCGTCGACCGGGTGCGTCTCCTCCGGTATTGCGACTGCATCTTTGCGAAACCTGGGCATTGCGGCCACGGCTTCCTCCGGTCGGGTAACACGTCGGCAGGGACGTGGGTGTCATGGAGGTGGTGCGAAAGCGGTGCGAGTCGAACCTGTATGAAATTGTGGGTATTTCACCTATTTCAGGCATGGCGGTGCCGTGGCCGTGGTGCAGCACTGGGGACGGAGCCGTGGTGGCACGAGTCACCGCACCCGGGGGCGCCGCCGGAATCCGGTGGCACCGCCCGGGAACGGCTGCCGCGGACCCCGCTCGGGTCCGCGGCCACCGGCCGGGGGCCGTCCCCCCCGGCCGGATCCTTCGATCAGGCCTGCGCGGTGATCCGCGCGAGGCGCTGGGCCTCTTCCCGCGTGGAAACCGCGATGGCGTCCTCGTCGGCGAAGAGGAGACGGTTGTTCTCGACGATCTGCCTGCCGTTGACCAGGGAGAGGGTCACCGGGGCAGCCGCGCCGAAGACCAGCGCGGTGACCGGGTCGGCGATCGAGGAGTGCAGGAACGTGTTGAGGTTCCACATCACCAGGTCGGCGCACTTGCCGACCTCCAGCGAACCGATGTTGTCGGCGCGGCCGAGGACCTGCGCACCGCCGTAGGTGCCCAGGCGCAGGGCCTGGCGGGCATTGAGCGCGGCCTCGCGGTGCACCGGGTTCAGACGGTTGATCAGCAGCGCGTTGCGCAACTCGGTGTGCAGCTCACCGGACTCGTTGGAGGCGGTGCCGTCCACGCCGAGGCCGACGGGCACACCAGCGGCCAGCATGTCCGGGACGCGGGCGATGCCGGCGGCCAGCCGGGCGTTGGAGGACGGGCAGTGCGCCACACCGGTCTTGGTGCGGGCGAACGCGGCGATGTCGGAGTCGTTCATGTGGACGCTGTGCGCCATCCACACGTCCTCGCCCAGCCAGCCGGTGGACTCGAAGTAGTCGGTCGGGCCCATGCCGAAGAGCTCGTGGCAGAACTTCTCTTCCTCGACGGTCTCGCTGCCGTGGGTGTGCATGCGCACACCGAGGCGGCGGGCCAGCTCGGCACCCTGCTTCAGCAGTTCGGTGGAGACCGAGAAGGGGGAGCAGGGGGCGACGGCGACCTGGGTCATCGCGTCGAAGGAGGCGTCGTGGAACTTCTTGACGGTGGCCTCGGTGTCGGCGAGCGCGCCTTCGAGGGTCTCGACCGCGTGGTCCGGCGGCAGGCCGCCGTCCTTCTCGCTGCGGTCCATGGAGCCGCGGGCGAGGGTGAACCGTACGCCCATCTCGGACGCGGCGCGGATGATCGCGCCGGAGAGGTCGCCGGAGCCCTTGGGGTAGACGTAGTGGTGGTCCATCGCGGTGGTGACACCGCCGCGGGCCATCGCGGCGAGGGAGCCCTGGGCCGCCGTGTACGCCATCTGCTCGTCGATGCGCGCCCAGGTCGGGTACAGCGCGACAAGCCAGTTGAAGAGGTTGTGGTCGGTGGCCAGGCCGCGCGTGATCCACTGGTAGAAGTGGTGGTGGGTGTTGACCAGACCGGGGGTCACGAGGTGGCCGGTGCCGTCGATGCGGCGCACCACGTTCTCGAGGTTCTCGGGGGCCTTGCCCGCACCGATGGACTCGATCTTGTTGCCGGCGACAACGATGTGGCCCGAGGCGTACTCGGTGTCGTTGGCGTCGACGGTCGCGATGGCGCAGTTCTCGATGACGATGCGCTCGACGGCGCTGTCAGGGGCTGCCGATGCTGCCATGGGACTTCCTCGTGCTTTCAGTGGCGGTACGGGCACGGCAAGGCCCAGGGAATTTGAGTGCCGGAGCCGGGGGCCTTGACAGCTGACAGTACTGCCGCCCCGTATGGTGCGCCGGGTGCCGAATCGGGAAGCGAAAGTGTGTTGCGCCGCGCCCCGGGGCCACTGCGGAGCCCCGGGACGCTCTTCGCACGGAGGATCAGAGGTTGGTCATGTCCACCGGGATGCGCGCGTCGGCGCCGTCCCGCAGGATCGTGGCCTCGATCAGACCGTAGGGACGGTCCGCGGCGAAGTACACCTCGTTGTCGTTCTTGAGGCCGAAGGGCTCCAGGTCGACCAGGAAGTGGTGCTTGTTCGGGAGCGAGAAGCGGACCTCGTCGATCTCCGAACGGTGGTTGATGATGCGCGAACCCATCTGGTACAGGGTCTGCTGCAGCGACAGGGAGTAGGTCTCCGCGAAGGCCTCGAGCATGTGCTTGCGGGTGGCCTCGTAGGACTTCTCCCAGTTGGGCATCCGCTGCTCGTCGTCGGTCCAGTTGAACCGCCAGCGGCCCGACACCTGGGTGGCCAGGATGCGGTCGTACGCCTCCTGCAGGGTCGTGTACTTGTCCTTCACGTAGCCCCAGAACTCCGAGTTGGTGGAGTTCATGACGATCAGGTCCTTGAGGCCGGAGATGACCTCCCAGTTCTGGCCGTCGTACGTGATCTGGGTGACGCGGGTCTCCTGGCCCTTGCGGACGAAGGAGTGCTTGACCTCGTCGGAGCCGATGAACTTGGAGTTGGCGTCCGAGGTGGCGATCCGCTCCCAGGCGTACTCCTCGATGCGGATGCGCGCCCGGTGGATCGGCTCCTGGCTGTTCACGAACCAGCGCGCCAGGTGGATGCCGAACTGCTCGGCGGACTCGATGCCGTGCTCCTTGGCGAACGCGTACACCGTGTTCTTGGTGGTGTCGGTCGGCAGGACGTTGGCGTTCGAGCCGGAGTAGTGGACGTCGTCCATGTCGCCGGAGAGGGCGACCGAGACGTTCAGGTCCTTGATGTGGTGGGTGTCGCCGTCCCGCGTGATCTTGACGACGCGGTTCTCTGCCTTGCCGTACTGGTTCTGGCCCAGAATCGTGGCCATGACTAGCTCCCTCGGTAAACGGAGTAGCCGAACGGGTTGAGCAGCAGCGGTACGTGGTAATGCTCGCCCGGGTTCACCGCGAAGGTGATCGTTACCTCGGGGAAGAACGCACCGCTGTCCCTTACGCGGGGGGCGTCCTGCTGCGCCTCGGCTTGCTTCTTTGCACTGTGCTGATTCGAGAAGTACGCCTCGGTCTCGAAGTCGAGACGTACGTGGGTGGTGCCCTCCGGCAGTGCCGGCAGGTCCTTGCAGCGCCCGTCCGCATCGGTGGCGGAGCCGCCGAGGTTCGCCCACTCCGCGTCGAAGCCGCTACGGGCCGACAGGGTGATGGCGACGCCCTCGGCGGGCTTGCCGATGCTGGTGTCCAGGATGTGCGTGGACACCGAGGCCGTGGTCTCAGTGCTCATCTGCTGTTCACTCTCCTTCTACGAGGCGGGTCAGACGGATCCGGTTGATCTTGACGAGCTCTCCGCGGGCGATCTCCCGCTCGACCTCGGCAGTGTTCTCGATCCGGATCTTGACCGCGTCCCGCATCTGCTCGCCGGTCGCACCGGTGGCGCAGATCAGGAAGACGTGGCCGAACTTCTCCTGGTAGGCCAGGTTCAGTTCCAGCAGTTCGGTCTTGAGTTCCTCGGAGGCCCCGGCCATACCGCGCTGCTCGCGGGCGGAGGTCGGGTCACCCGGCTTCGGCCGGCCGATCGGCGGGTGGCCCGCCATCGCCTCTTCCAGGTCCGCGGTGGTGAGCTCCGCCATGGCGGCGTCGCTCGCGGCGAACAGGGTTTCGGCGCTGGAGAACGGGCGCTGGGCGAGCAGTTTGCCGCCCCATGCCGCACTGGCGCACACCTCGTGCAGCTCGGCCGTGGCCGCGCTGTCGTCCAGGGTGTTGAACCGGGCCAGACCCGGTGTCGGACTCGAAGTCACGGGAAGCCTCCGTGGCCATATTGCTTTGACGGGCTGCGCATAGCTAACGCCCTCGGCAACACGGCGTCAACACTTTGTTGAAACTTCCCGTACACAAAAGCCGCCGCCCGGTTGAATCGGGCGGCGGCTCGTCACCGTGAGTGAAAAGGTCTTTACTCCCGGGTGCCCTTGGCGGGGCCTTTGGGAGGGTTCGCGTCCCGGTTCAGGTAGTTGTAGACCGTGAAGCGGCTGACGCCCAGGGCGCCGGCCACCGTTTCGACCCCATGGCGCACGGAGAAGGCGCCGCGCGCCTCCAGTATCCGCACCACGTCCTGCTTGGTCTTGCGGTCCAGCTGCGAGAGGGGCATCCCGTGCCGGCGCTCCAGGCCCGCCAGGATGTGGTCCAGCGAGTCGGACAGCTGCGGCAGGCGTACGGCGAGCAGGTCGCGGCCCTCCCAGGCCAGCACGACATCGTCGGGCTGGGCCAGGGCGGGGTCCATCAGCTCCCCGCCCATCGCATCGACCAGCGGCTTGACCGCGGCGACGAACGGGTGGTCGCGGGGCTCGGTCATCGGATGTCCTCCGGGATCACATTGACCTGCAGCGAGACCCGGGTGGCACCGGCTTCCAGCGCATCGCGCAGCAGCGCGGCCACCGCGCCGAGCAGCTCCTCGGCCTCCCCTTCGGCGGTGTTGCCGAACGGGCCGACGTCGACCGCGTCCAGTTCCGCCTTCTGGATGACCTCGCGAGCGGCCACGGCGTGGGCAGGGGCCTCTTCGAGGTCGAAGGGCTCGGTCGTGAACTCCACTCTCAATCGCACCTCGTCAAGCTACCCCGCGGTCGCGTTTTTTCGGGAGTCCGTACTTGACAAGTGCGGCGCTCGCCTTGCAGTCTTCCATCAAGCAGAAAGTAACTTCCGCAATACGGAAGGAGCGCACACCCCTCATGGGATACACGGACCAGCGCTTCGATGTGAACCTTTCGATCCTCTTCACGGAACTCCCGCTCCTGGAGCGTCCCGCGGCTGCCGCCGCGGCGGGCTTCACCGCGGTCGAGCTGTGGTGGCCCTGGATCGAGACCCCCACCCCCGCCCAGGAAGAGCTCGACGCCCTCAAGAAGGCCCTTGAGGACGCCGGGACCCAGCTGGTGGGCCTGAACTTCTACGCCGGTCAGCTCCCCGGCCCGGACCGCGGCGCGGTCTCGGTGCCCGGTGAGGAGTCCGAGCGCTTCCGCGCCAACATCGACGTCGCGGCGGACTTCGCCGCCTCGGTCGGCTGCAAGGCGCTGAACGCCCTCTACGGCAACCGTGTCGACGGTGTGGACCCGGCCGTCCAGGACGAGCTCGCCCTGGAGAACCTGGTCATCGCGGCCCGCGCCGCGGACCGCGTCGGTGCGATCCTGCTGATCGAGACGCTGAACAAGCCGGAGTCTCCGCTCTACCCGCTGGTGAGCGCGCCGTCCGCGATCGAGGTCGTGGACAAGGTGAACGAGGCGACCGGCCTGGGGAACGCCAAGTTCCTGCTCGACCTTTACCACCTGGCGATGAACGATGAGGACCTCTCCGAGGTCATCGAAAAGTACGCCGCCAAGACCGGCCACGTCCAGATCGCGGACAAGCCGGGCCGGGGCGCCCCGGGCACGGGTGAGCTGCCCCTCGAGGACCTCCTCGACCAGCTCAAGAAGGCCGGCTACCAGGGCTTTGTCGGCCTGGAGTACAAGGCCGCCGACGCCGCTGCGTCCTTCGAGTGGCTGCCGGCCGAGGCCCGCGCCGCCCAGTAAGAGGACAAAGTCCGGGCCATCCGCCAGGCACCCTCGTCACTTTTCGTACATAGCTTTAAGAGAAGGACCCTCATCATGAGCAACCCCACTGCGCTTCCCTCGGTCGCCTGGATCGGTCTCGGCATCATGGGCTCCCCCATGTCCGAGAACCTGCTGAAGGCCGGCTACTCGGTCACCGGCTTCACCCTGGAGCAGGACAAGCTGGACCGCCTGGCCGCCGCCGGCGGCACCGCGGCCGGCTCGATCGCCGAGGCCGTCAAGGACGCCGACGTGATCATCACGATGGTGCCCGCCTCCCCGCAGGTCGAGGCCATCAACTACGGCCCCGAGGGCATCCTCGAGAACGCCAAGTCCGGCGCGCTGATCATCGACATGTCGTCGATCACCCCGCAGACCTCCGTCGACCTGGCGAAGAACGCCGCCGAGAAGGGCATCCGCGTCATCGACGCCCCGGTGTCCGGCGGCGAGGCCGGCGCCATCGAGGCCGTCCTCTCCATCATGGTGGGTGGCGAGCAGGCCGACTTCGACGCGGCCCTCCCGATCCTCGAGACGCTGGGCAAGACCATCGTCCTCTGTGGCCCGCACGGCTCCGGCCAGACGGTCAAGGCCGCCAACCAGCTCATCGTCGCGGTCAACATCCAGGCCTGCGCCGAGGCCGTCGTCTTCCTCGAGAAGTCCGGCGTGAACCTCCAGGCCGCCCTGGACGTCCTCAACGGCGGTCTGGCCGGCTCCACGGTCCTGACCCGCAAGAAGGACAACTTCCTGAACCGCGACTTCAAGCCCGGTTTCCGGATCGACCTGCACCACAAGGACATGGGCATCGTCACCGACGCCGCCCGCAACGTCGGTGCGGCCCTGCCGGTCGGCGCGGTCGTCGCCCAGCTGGTCGCCTCGCTGCGCGCCCAGGGTGACGGCGGCCTGGACCACTCGGCCCTGCTGCGCGCCGTCGAGCGCCTCTCCGGCGCCCAGCTCTGAGCTGAGCAGCCCTCCCGCTCCTCTTCCCGAGCGGGACCCGAGTTTCCGGATGGTGCCGGTGCTGACACCTGTCCTGTCGCGCCCAAGCGCCGGCACCGTCCGGATCACCTCTTCTCCATCTTTCTTCAACAAACTGTTGACGCTGCGTTCCAGCCGAAATTAGGCTCATCCGCATGACGGAAGACGCTTTCCGTCAGCAGTTACCCGTACGGAAGGTCACCATGTCGAAGCGCGTGCTTACGACCGAGTCCGGCGCTCCGGTCGCCGACAACCAGAACTCCGCCACCGCCGGCGTCGGTGGCCCGCTCCTGATCCAGGACCAGCAGCTCCTGGAGAAGCTGGCCCGCTTCAACCGCGAGCGCATCCCGGAGCGTGTCGTGCACGCCCGCGGCTCCGCCGCGTACGGCTACTTCGAGGTGACCGACGACGTCACCGCCTACACCTCGGCGAAGTTCCTCAACGAGGTCGGCAAGAAGACCGAGACCTTCCTGCGCTTCTCCACCGTCGCCGACTCCCTCGGCGGTGCGGACGCGGTGCGTGACCCCCGCGGTTTCGCGCTGAAGTTCTACACCGAGGACGGCAACTACGACCTCGTCGGCAACAACACCCCGGTGTTCTTCATCAAGGACCCGATCAAGTTCCCCGACTTCATCCACTCCCAGAAGCGCGACCCCTTCACGGGCAAGCAGGAGGCGGACAACGTCTGGGACTTCTGGGCGCACGCCCCCGAGGCGACGCACCAGATCACCTGGCTGATGGGTGACCGCGGCATCCCGGCGTCGTACCGTCACATGAACGGCTACGGCTCCCACACCTACCAGTGGACCAACGCCCAGGGCGAGGCCTTCTTCGTCAAGTACCACTTCAAGACGAACCAGGGCATCCGCTGCCTGTCGGGCGAGCAGGCCGCCGAGATCGTCGGCTCGGACCCGAACTCGCACCAGACCGACCTGCTGCAGGCCATCGAGCGCGGTGTGAACCCGAGCTGGACCCTCTACGTCCAGATCATGCCGGCCGCCGAGGCCGCGGACTACCGCTTCAACCCGTTCGACCTCACCAAGGTGTGGCCGCACGCCGACTACCCGCTGCAGCGCGTGGGCCGCCTGGTCCTCGACCGCAACCCGGAGAATGTCTTCGCCGAGGTCGAGCAGTCCGCCTTCTCCCCGAACAACTTCGTCCCGGGCATCACCGCCTCGCCGGACAAGATGCTCCAGGGCCGCCTGTTCGCCTACGCGGACGCCCAGCGCTACCGCCTCGGCGTGAACCACACGCTGCTGCCGGTCAACGCCCCCAAGGCGACCACCGCGCAGAACTACGGCCGCGACGGCGCCATGGCGCTGCGCAACGGCTCGCGCCACGACAAGAACTACGAGCCGAACTCGTACCAGGGCCCGGCCGAGACCGGCCTGGCGCTCGGCGCCCCGAAGGCCGTCACCGGCTACACGGGCACCCACGAGGCTCCGGCCCACACCAAGGACGACGACTTCTTCCAGGCCGGCGAGCTGTTCCGGCTGATGTCCGAGGACGAGAAGCAGCGTCTGGTGGCGAACATCGCCGGTGGCCTGTCCCAGGTCTCCCGCGAGGACGTCATCGAGAAGAACCTGGCTCACTTCCACGCCGCCGATGCCGACTACGGCAAGCGCGTCGAGGCTGCCGTCCGCGCCCTGCGCGACGAGCAGTAAGAGCCGCAAGAACGCGCCGGGGGCCTGACGGGAGGTCGGGCCCCGGGTGCCAGCCCGCTGCCGCGGACCCGGATGAGGGGTGGTTCACGGCGGAGGGCAGGACGAGGACCGCGGTGGTGTCGAGCCAGTGCGGTGGTAAAGGCCCAGCGGCCCGTCTCTTGACCTGAGGGAGACGAAGCCAAGGTGTCCTGTCGCCACCACCGCGGTCCCAGCCACTCCGTATATATAGGGGCCACGCACAGAAGCCCCTGTGTACGCACCGGCCGGCTGCGCCGGACTCCGTCCGCCGGGGTCACAGCAGCACCACCTACCCCGCCCGGCGGAGCGAACGTCCTGTCGCGCCAGCCTCGCCCCGTCGGGCGGTAAGACCTCCCCGAACCAGCGCCGAGTCACGGACGGTCCCGTGACTCGGCGCTTTTCTTTGACCGGGTCCCTGTGCCTACAACGTGCCTGTCTGCCTTCGGAGTCCGCCGCACTGCGGAGTCACGTGCGCCGGAGGACCACGTCGAGTGTGAAGAAGGACGAGGACGTCGACGTGGCCTCCCGCACCTCCCGCACCGTTACCAGGCCATAGGTGCCGTCCCCGGCGACCAGACAGAACCGCAGACCGGGAACGATGTCCACGGGCCGCACCTGCAGGATCGTGGCCCCCGGTGCTTCGCAGGTCTCCACGACGGCCGGCTGCGTACGGTCGAGAACCGTGAGGGAGCTGATACCGCGAGGCCGCAGACTGCCGTCGACATCGTGCTGGACGCCCAGGGCGTCGGACCCCCACCCCCTGACCTTCGCCTTGCCGTCCCTGATGTCCAGATCGCTCATGCGGGGGAGTCGTACGGTCGTGGCATCGTGTGGCGCCGTGGCGGGGCCAGGCCCGCTCGGTACCTCGCGCGCCTGTGTGGGAGTGCTCGCAGCGGTGCCGGTGGGCGACGGGGGCCCGGCCTCGGGTGTAGGGCTCACCGCCCCGGAGGAGGACGGCGACCGGCCCGGCCCCCTGTCCGGGTCCGAGCATCCGTCCGCCAAGGCGATGATGGCCACCACCGTGCCCAGCACCCCGGCCCCCGCGGAGATCCAGCCTGCCCGCTCGGCGCTGCTTCGTTGCCTCCGCCGACGGCCCCTGCCCGAGCCGGGGGCGGCCCCCGTCCCCGCGGTGTCGGCGCCGCCGCCCTCCGCCCTCGTGCCCGCCGCTGCCGCGGTCCCGGATTCCGTGCCGCTTGCGGCCCCGTCCGCGCCCCCGCCGCCCCCTGACGTACCGGGTGCCGATGTGTTCGTCATGACCCCCCTGCCACGCTCGCGATGCCTCCGTCAGCGGGCCCCCTACCCCGGGCACCGGGGCACCCACACACGACTGCCCCCGTCCCTCCTGGTGGAGGGACGGGGGCAGTCGGTCGAGCGGTGCCGTGGCCGCACAGCGGCCGGGGCGTCAGGCCTTCGGGGCCTGGATCAGACCTGGAGGGCCTTGATCGCGGTGGGGGCGTGGCCGGGCTCGGTGGCCAGCTCCTCGAACTCGGTGACATCGCTCATGTCGACCGTCTTGCTCATCGCGATGTTGGTGATGCGCTCCAGGATGGCCTCGACGACGACCGGGACCTGGTGCTCGGCGGCCAGCTTCTTGGCCTGCTCGAAGGCCTCGCCCAGCTTCTCCGGGTCGGTGACGCGGATGGCCTTGACGCCCAGGCCCTCGGCGACCTTGACGTGGTCGACGCCGTAGACGCCGATCTCCGGGGTGTTGATGTTCTCGAACTCGAGGTTGACCTCGAAGTTGATGCCCAGGCCGCCCTGCGCCTGGCGGATCAGGCCCAGGTAGGCATTGTTCACCAGGACGTGGACGTAGGGGACCTTGTGCTGGGCGGCGACCGCCAGCTCCTCGATCATGAACTGGAAGTCGTAGTCGCCGGACAGGGCGACGATCGGGGTCTCCGGGTCCGCGGTGGCGGCACCGATGGCGGCCGGAATGGTCCAGCCGAGCGGGCCGGCCTGGCCGCAGTTGATCCAGTGGCGCGGCTTGTAGACGTGCAGGAACTGGGCCGCGGCGATCTGGGAGAGGCCGATGGTGGTGACGTACCGGGTCTCCGGGCCGAAGGCCTTGTTCATCTCCTCGTAGACGCGCTGGGGCTTCATCGGGATGTTCTCGAAGTGCGTACGGCGCTGCAGGGTGGCCTTGCGCTCCTGCGCCGAGGCGGCCCAGGCGGAGAAGTCGGGCAGCTTGCCCTCGGCCTTGAGCTCCTTGGCGATCTCGACGAAGAGCTCCAGCGCGGCCTTGGCGTCGGAGGCGATGCCGAAGTCCGGGGCGAAGATCTTGCCGAGCTGGGTGGGCTCGATGTCCACGTGGACGAACTTGCGGCCCTTGGTGTACGCGTCGAGGTTGTAGCCGGTGTGACGGTTGGCCCAGCGGTTGCCGATGCCGAACACGAAGTCCGACTCCAGGAAGGTCGCGTTGCCGTAGCGGTGGGCGGTCTGGACACCGACCATGCCGGCGGCCAGCTCGTGGTCGTCCGGGATGGTGCCCCAGCCCATCAGGGTGGAGATGACCGGGACGCCGGTCAGCTCGGCGAACTCGACCAGCAGGTCGGTGGCGTCGGCGTTGATGATGCCGCCACCGGCGACGATCAGCGGGCGCTCGGACTCCAGCAGGAACCGGATCGCCTTCTCGGCCTGGGCGCGGGTGGCCTTCGGCTGGTAGACGGGCAGCGGCTCGTAGGTCTCCGGGTCGAACTCGATCTCGGTCAGCTGGACGTCGATCGGCAGGTCGATGAGGACCGGGCCGGGACGGCCGGAGCGCATCAGGTGGAAGGCCTGCTGGAAGACGCCGGGGACCTGCGCGGCCTCCAGGACCGTGGTGGCGGCCTTGGTGACCGGCTTGGCGATCGTGGCGATGTCGACGGCCTGGAAGTCCTCCTTGTGGAGCTTCGAGACCGGGGCCTGACCGGTGATGCACAGGATCGGGATCGAGTCCGCGATCGCGGAGTACAGGCCGGTGATCATGTCGGTGCCGGCCGGGCCGGAGGTACCGATGCAGACGCCGATGTTGCCCGCCTGGGCCCGGGTGTAGCCCTCGGCCATGTGGGACGCGCCCTCGACGTGGCGGGCCAGGGTGTGGGCGATGCCGCCCACGTTCTTGAGCTCGCGGTAGAAGGGGTTGATCGCAGCACCGGGGACACCGAACGCTTGTGCGACACCCTCGCGCTTGAGGATCTCCACTGCAGCGGCGGCGGCTGTCATACGAGGCATCGTGTCTCCCTGCGGGTCAGGCTGTTTCCGTAATCCGGAAGTATTGTTCTGCTATACGGAACAAGCTAAAGGGTCCTCTTCGGAGCCGTCAAGGCGGTAGGGGACCTCGGAAGCCACCAAAAGCCGTGTTTCGTTCCGTGAGTTGCACAAATAGCGGGGAGGGTCGCCGCGATGGTGGCTCGTGGTGGAGCATGGACCTACGCACAGCGACAACCGGCAGGCCGGGCGGCTCCGGCCGGCGCCGGCGAAGGGGGTTCGAGGTCAGATGGCGGAAGCGGTCCCGGTGCGGTGCCCTGCGTGCCTGCGCGAAAACGGCTACACCCCTCCGGTCTTCCCGTGCGCCTGTGGAAGTCCGGTGGTGCCGCCACTGGATCTGACCAGGCCGGCCCTGCCGCTGACCCATCGCACCTGGACGGACAGCTGGGTGCTGGTGCGCTGCGGGAACTGCGGGCGGGAGAGCGAGTGGCCGCACCCGGAGCTGGGCTGCTCGGCGTGCGGGACGGTGGTGCTCGTACCGGTCCATCCGGTGCAGGACGAGACGAAGGCCGACGCCCCGGCCGATGCGCCGGCCGATGCCCCGGCCGGATCGGCGCAGGGCACGGCGACGGGCGCGGCATCCGGTACGGCGTCCGGCACGGCGGCTGCGCGGCCGGCGTTCCGGCCGGTGACCATCCGGACCGCGCGGGACGCGGTGGCCACGGCCGCGCTGTACCTGCGCTGGCTGGGCTTCCGGGACGTACGGCAGCCGGACGCCGCCCGGCCGCTGCCCTCGGCGGCGGTGGACCTGCGGGCACCGGGCCTGGTGGCGCAGGTGGATCCGACGACCGCGCCGGCCGGGCTGGCGGCGGTGGAATGCGTCTGGCTGAACGGCCTGACGGCCTCGGGAGCCAGCGTCTACTTCGCCCTGGCCGGCTACACCCCGGAGGCCAGGTCGCGCGCGGACGAGCTCGGCATACCGCTGTTCGTGATGGACCTGACGGGCATGCCGCAGCCGCTCAACGATCCGGCGGACGCGCTGGTGGGGAAGGGGGCATAGGCGCAGGCCCCCGGCGGGCACCCCCTAAGCTTCGGACGCCCGGATTCCGATCGGGGTGCACCCGCCGACCCGCTTCCTGCCGAGGAGTGACCTCTTGAGCGACCTGTACGACATCCCGCTGACCACCCTGGACGACGAGCCCACCAGCCTGGCGGCGTTCAAGGGGAAGGCGATCCTGCTGGTGAACACGGCTTCGCAGTGCGGGCTCACCCCGCAGTACTCGGGGCTGGCCCGCCTGCAGTTCACGTACGCCGAGCGCGGCTTCACCGTGATCGGCGTACCGTGCGACCAGTTCGGCGGCCAGGAGCCGGGCACCGCGGAGGACATCCAGACCTTCTGCGCGGCCGGCTTCGGGGTGACCTTCCCGCTGCTGGAGAAGTCCGAGGTCAACGGGGAGGGCCGGCACCCGCTGTACCGGGAGCTGGTGCAGACCCCGGACGCGGAGGGCGAGGCCGGTGACATCCGCTGGAACTTCGAGAAGTTCCTGATCTCGCCGACCGGCGAGGTGGTGGGCCGGTTCCGGCCGCGGACCGAGCCGGAGTCCCCCGAGGTGATCGCCGCCATCGAGGCACACCTGCCCTCCTGACCCGGCTGCCCTCCCGATCCGCCCTCCGCATCCGCTCGCCCGGGCACCCGCCCGGGCACCCGCCCGGGCACCCGCCCGGGCACCCGCCCGGGCTCAGCGCAGGCCGAGCGCGGTCCGGAGGGTGGTGAAGAGTTCGGTCTGGTCGGTGGTGCCGAGCACCCGGTGGGCCTGGGGGCCCTGAGCCGCGATGCGGACCTGTACGCCGCTGTGCTCCTGGCCCTCCTCCCCCGCGTGCGTGGCGTAGCTGACCTTCATCAGGGCGCCCTCATCGGTGACCAGGGTCGCGGAGAGCCCGGCCGGCCGGGCCGCCATCGGCACGATCTGGCTGCTGTGCCCGTGGTCGGCGGTGGTGACGACCAGGGTGTCGGGATGCTGTGCGGCGTACTCCCGGGCGACCTTGACGGCCCGGTCGAATGCGGCGGTCTCGCCGATCTGGCCGCAGGGGTCGGCGTCGTGGTTCTGCTTGTCGATGGAGGCGCCCTCGACCTGGAGGAAGAAGCCCTTGCCGCGGCCGTTCTGCCGCGCCTTCGCGTCGAGGAGTTCGATCGCCCTGCGGGTCTGGGCCTCCAGGGTCGGGATCCCGGCGGGCCGCTCCGGATTGGCGGTGACACAGCGCTGTGGCGCGGTGCCGCCGGCGGCGGCGGGTGTGCCGGTCCATTCGACCGGTACGGTCTCCGGCGCGAACAGGCCGAGTACCGGCTGGCCTGGGCGTACGGCGCCGAGCCCCGCGGCGTCCGTCACCACCTGGTAGCCGCGTTCCCGGGCGCGCTGGAGCACGGTGGCGCCCCGCTCGGGGCCCTGGGTGATCGTCTGGTCGAACCGCTGCCTGCCGCCGCCGAGGAGGACGTCGATCCGGCGGGCGACGGTCTGCTCCGCGATGGATCCGGGGCCGCCCTCTGCCCGGGTGTCCCGCGGGCACCGTGCCATGTCGGCCGGGCCCTGGCAGCTGCGGTCGGTGACGTGCGCGGCGATGGCGGCGGGGGTGGCGTCGGTGAGTTCGGCGGTGGTGACGCTGCCGGTGGCCAGGCCGTCGCGCTGGGCGAGTTCCAGGATGGTCGGCAGCGCGCGGTCGGTGTCCGGGGTCTTGGATATCCGGTCGTTGACGGTCTTGTGGCCGGTGGCCCAGGCGGTGGCGCTCGCCGCGGAGTCGGTGACGTAGTCGGGCTTGCCGTCCTTGCCCACGGAGTAGGTGGTGTAGGACCCGGTCATCGGGAGGCGGTCCATATGGAGCCGGCCGCCCGCGCCCACCGTGTAGTTGCGGGCGAGGGTGATCTCGGAGTCCCCCATGCCGTCGCCGACCAGCAGGATCACATTGCGCGCCGTGGCCGTGGCGGCGGCTGCGGAGACGGCGCCGGGTGCACCCCGGCCGGCGGTTCCGGTTGGCATCGCGGCGGACACGGCGACGGCCCCGGCGGCGAGCAGTGCGGCGATGCCGAGGGTCCGCCGGATGTAAGGGTCACTCGGGGCTACCACATATTTCACGAACTAAACCTCCATTGACGTGATATCTACAACTGAATTCGCCGGAGCGGCCCGGGGCTATCCCCTCGGCCGGAAAATCAAACGCAAGTACATTACCCATACAACGACTGTCAAGCTCTCACATCGGCCATACGGAAACAGACACCCCGCAAACCCCTCCGGCCACCCGAAAAACGCCTCCGACCTGGCCTTTCACCCCAGCCGAGCACCCTTCCCCCGGGGGCCGACACGCCGAGGAACGGGAATGCTCAGCCGATTCTCGGTCAACCAAGTCCCGGCAAAGCAGATTTCGGACTTTTGGCCCTAACATTGCTGGTGTTTTCCGGGTCGCCTGCCGGAGGACCGAGATGAACCAAGGGGGAGCCGTGGGACAGATTTCTATGAGCGGGGCCGCTTCGCGGCGGCTGTACGAGTCGGCTGTGGAAGGACCGGGAAACCGAATCCGCATTCTGTTGGCGGAGGAGAGGGACGTATACCGGAACGGGCTGCTCGTACTGCTTTCGCAGATCGCCGACGCCGAAGTGATCGGTATCGCGGTCGACCGCGAGGAACTCGCCCGCCAGTCGGCCCTCCTCAGGCCGGACGTGCTGGTCGCCGGCGCCTCCCTGGTGGTCCCCGACGGATTCCCACCGGTCAGCCGGCTGCCGGGCGGCGACCCCGTGGGCACCCCCGGCTGCGGCCCGGGCGGCAGCATCATGGTGGCCGAGTGCGACACCGACGAACTGCTGCGCGCGGCGCTCGCGGCCGGAGCCCACAGCTACCTCCCGCTCAGCGCCCCGCGCGAGGACTTCGGGGCCGCGCTCCGGGCCGTGGCGGCGGGCGGCGCCTTCCTGCCGGCCGACGTCACCCGCCGCCTCTTCGGAAACTTCCATCTGGTCCCCCGCCGGGCGGACGAGCCGGTGGAACTGCGGCTGCTCAGCAAGCGCGAGCGGCAGGTGCTCCTGCTCATCGGCGGCGGCAGCAACAACCGGGAGATCGCCCGGAACCTCATGCTCAGCGAGGCGACGGTGAAGAGCCACGTCTCGCGCATCCTGGCCAAGCTGAAGCTGCGCGACCGGGTGCACGTCGCCCAACTGGTCTGGCAGCTGGGCCTCGACGCCCCGCACCCCCTCCCGCAGCGCTGAGCAGTGGCGCCGAACGACTCCCCGGGACCCCTCCGCACATGTCACAGCCCCGCCTTGTAGCTCTCCAGCAGCTCCGTGTAGACCCGCCGATAGGTGATGCTGAACTTGTCGGCCGGGGTATGGACCTGGGAGTGCAGATCCAAGGGCGCCTCCACGGGCCGCTGGTTCTCCACGATCGGATGGTCCTCCTCGAAGACCTGCCGCTCATAGCCGAGCACATCGGCCAGCTCCACCCCCTGCCCGGCGGACACCGCGTCCGTGCCGGCCAGCCAGAACTGCCGTACGCGCAGCCCGTCCGCCGACACCGGAGTGGTCACCTGCGCCACCAGCCGGCGCCCGCCGGACGGCGAGGACACACAGATCGACGCGAACATGGGAAGCGTGATGCGGTAGTCCAGACGATGGCTGAACTCCTCGGCGACCTCCTCGGGAATCCCCTCGGAGCCCAGCGAGGAGGACCAGCCGAGCCGCCAGCCGTCCCGCGCGATCCGGTAGGGCTCCACCACCCTGTCCACCTCCCCCATCGTGTCCGCGTGCACGAAGGGGAAATGGGCCTTGTCCCGGAAGTTCTCCGTCAGCTGCCGCATCCCGCAGTTCAGGGTGTACGGCTCGCCCGCCCCGAGCTGCCAGGTCTCGTCCACGTACTCGGGCAGCCGCGGCAGAGGCAGAAAGGGGTCGTCGAGACAGCTCCACACCAGGCCGTAGGCGATCTCGGCGGGACGGGTCCGCAACTCCGCATGGGGTTTGCTCCGGCCGGGCGGGAGAGAGGGAATGCGCGTGCACCGCCCGCTCCCCGCCTCGAACAGCCAGCCGTGGTAAGGACATTCAAGAGCACCCTCGCGCAGTTGACCCAGTCGCAGCGCCACACCGCGGTGCGGGCAGAAGCCGTCCGCGACCGTGACGGAACGCTCGTCCCCGTACACCACGAGTTCCTCACCGAGAATGCTGCCGCCCGCGACCCCGTTCTTGATGTCGGCGACCCGGGCGACCGGGAACCACATGTGCCGCAGCATCTCGTATTCAACCGCGTCCATCGCCATACCCCTGCTTCGCATTGTGAAAGCCCGAGAACCGAGAAGTGGAGAGTTCACCCACCATGGAAATCATTGAGATGCACCGCGATCTGCTGAGCCGACTGCTGCCCGACGACAAGACGGACGAACTCACCGTCCATCAGGGGCAGTTCCATGAAGTCGTGATCGGCTCGGACCGGGTGGTGTGCTTCGCCCGTACCGAGGCCGCCGCCGCGCGGCTGCCCGAGCGGGCGGCCGTCCTGCGCGCCCTCGCCGGCCTCGGCCTCCGCTTCCGCACCCCGCAGCCGCTCGCCGAGGGCGGCGCCGTGGGCACGGACGAGCCGCCGTACCTGGTGCTGAGCCGGATCCCCGGAGCACCGCTGGAGGAGGACGCCCTCGCCGACCCCGAGGTGGCGGAGGCGGTGGCGACGCAGTACGCCGACCTGCTGCACGGGCTCGCCGCCGCGGGCGGCGACGAGAAGGTGCGCGCCGCGCTGCCAGCGGCCCCCGAAGGGGAATGGCAGGAGTTCGCGGCGGGCGTGCGCGCCGAGCTGTACCCGCTGATGAGCGACAGCGGGCGGGAGCGCGCCGAGCGCGAGCTCGCCGCGCTCGACGCCCTTCCGCACCTCACCTCCGCCGTGGTCCACGGCGACCTCGGCGGTGAGAACGTCCTGTGGGAGACCACGGGCGGTCTGCCGCGTCTGAGCGGTGTCGTCGACTGGGACGAGGTCACCCTCGGCGATCCGGCCGAGGACCTGGCCGCCGTCGGGGCCAGCTACGGCGAGGAACTGCTGGCCCGGGTGCTGGCACTCGGCGGCCGGGCCAGCGACGGGGTGAGCGGGCGGATCGCCGCGATCCGCGGGACCTTCGCCCTCCAGCAGGCCTTCTACGCCCGCCGCGACGGTGACGAGGAGGAGCTGGCCGACGGCCTCACCGGCTATCAGGACGCCTGACACCGCACGGTCCCGGGGCGCTAGGCGCATGCCTGGCGCTCCGGTGCCGTGACCTTCTTCTCCCACCAGCGCCACCCGCTCTCGGGCAGCGTGGACAGCGGGTCGTAGAAGGGGTAGCGGCGGGTCAGCACGTCGGGGTCGTCGAGTTCGACCCGGGTGCGGTAGTTCTTCGTCCAGTAGGAGACGCCGCGTTCCCGGTCGTACTCGACGGCCTGGTGCACCCACCTCTTGCCGACGTACGGGACGTCGCAGACGATCCGCGGAGTGGCGTACCCGGGCAGGTATCCCATGATCGCGTGCTGGAGCTCCTGGGCCTGGGCGAGCGAGGTCCGCCAGTGCTCGGCCCCGGGCACCATGTCGCACATGTAGAAGTAGTAGGGAAGGATGCCCGCCTCGTCCTGGAGCGCGAAGCACAGGTCGAGCAGGGCCTCGGCGGTGTCGTTGACGCCCCGCATCAGCACGCCCTGGTTGCGTACGTCGCGCACCCCGGCGTCGAGCAGCGCCCGGGTGGCCTCGGCCACCAGCGGGGTCACCGACGCGGCGTGGTTGGCATGGGTGTGCACGGCCAGGTGGACCCCGCGCCGGGCGGCGGCCGTGGCGACCCGCTCCAGGCCCGCGACCACCTTCGACTGGAGCCAGTGCTGGGGCAGCCCGACCAGGGCCTTGGTGGCCAGCCGGACGTCCCGGACCGAGTCGATCTCCAGCAGCCGCATCAGGAACGACTCCAGCTGCGGCCAGGGCACGTTGGCCACGTCGCCGCCGGAGACCACGACGTCGCGGACGCCGGGGGTGCGGCGCAGATGGTCGAGGATCGCGTCCTGCCGGTCGGTGGGGCGCAGCAGCAGCCGCTGCTTGTCCACCCGGGGGGTGGAGCCGCCGACGAGGTCCATCCGGGTGCAGTGCCCGCAGTACTGCGGGCAGGTGGACACCAGTTCGGCGAGCACCTTCGTGGGATAGCGGCTGGTCAGCCCTTCGACCACCCACATCTCCGCCTCGTGGAGGGAGTCCCGGGAGGACAGCGGGTGGCTGGGCCAGCGCGGATCGCGGTCGGAGCGGACCGGAATCATGTAGCGGCGTATCGGGTCGGCGTAGAAGGCGTCGCCGTACGCCTCGCAGTCGGCGGCGGTCTCGGGGGCCATCGTGTTGAGCAGGTGCGGGGTCACCAGCATGGCCATGGTGGCCATGTGCTCCTGGTCCTCCGCCAGATCGTCGTAGAACTTCTCGGGGAGCCCGTCTCCGACCACCGCCCGCAGCTGGCGGACGTTCTTGACGCAGTGGGCCCGCTGCCACTGGGCGTCGCGCCACTGGGCGGCGGTGACGTCCCGCCAGCCGGGCAGCCTGCGCCAGTCGGGCTCCAGCAGCTCCCGGCGGCGGTACTGGTAGGGCTGGGCGATGGGGGGATCGGTGGGGGTGGAGGTAGGCGTCGGGGTGGGGGTGGGGGTGCTCACTGGGGCTCTCCTAAGCGTCCGGAACCCTCGATGAGCTGGGCCAGCTCCTGGGGGCTCGGGTGGTCGAATACGTCCTGGAAGGTCAGCTCGGCGGCCAGTTCCCGATGGACGAGGGAGATCAGCCGGGTCACGGTCAGCGAGTCACCGCCCCGGTCGAAGAGGGAATCGGCGGGGGCGCACGGGGCACCCAGGCACCGGCCGAAGAGCTCGGCGAGGCGGGCGGGGAGGGGCTGCCCGGCGGTGGGCGCCCCGGCGGACGCCGCCGCCGGGGCGGCCGGTCCGGCGGTGAAGCGGGCCTGCAGGGCTCCCCGGTCGACCTTTCCGGTACGCAGCAGGGGCAGCGTGGACAGAGCGGCGATCCGGTGCGGAAGCAGTGCTCTCGGCAGGCGCTGTGCGCAGTGCTCCGCCACCTCGCCCTCGGTGGCGGGAGCCGTGTCCGAGGGCACGAACACGGCGACCAGCCGCAGGTGTTCAGTGCCCTCCCCCACCGGGAAGACGGCAGCGGACGCGACGCCCGGGCAGGCCGTGATCACCCGCTCCACCTCGGCGGGCTCGACCCGCACCCCGCGCAGTTTGAGCCGGCGGTCGGCGCGGCCCGCATGGGCGAGCGAGCCGTCCGGCAGGACCCGTACCAGATCGCCGGTGCGGTAGAAGCGCCCGGCAGCCGCCCCGCCGGGGGCCGGCCGGAAGGCCTCCGCGGTGAGGGCGGGCCGGCCGGCGTAGCCCCAGGCGAGCCCGGGACCGCCGATCCACAGCTCCTCCGGTTCCCCCGGTCCGGCCGGTTCGCCCGGATCGGATCCCGCGCCGGATCCCGCGCCGGCCAGGACCTGGCGGACGTGGGGCAGCGGCCGGCCGATGGGCACCGGATCCTCGTCCCGCAGCGCCCGCCCGGCCGGTCCGCCGAGCTCCGCCGCGTGGGTGACCATCACGGTCTCGGTCTGGCCGTACGTATTGAGCAGCCGGACCCGGTCCGGAACGCGCTCGGACCAGAGCCGTACCGTGCGCGCCTGGGCCGCCTCGCCGCCGATGACGACCAGCCGCAGGTCCGGCGGCAACTCCTCGGTTCCGGAGGCCAGATGATCCGCCAGTTCGTTCCACATGGCCGTCGGCAGGTCGACCACCGTGATGCGGTGCTCGCGCACCGCCGCGAGCAGGGCGGGTACGGAGCGTGCCTCCACCCGGCCGTCGACGACCAGGGCCGCGCCGCCGAGCAGGGCGGGATAGATCTCCTCGCCGCTGGTGTCCCAGATCAGCGAGGTCCAGTGCAGGACCCGGTCGGCCGGGGTGATGCCGAAGAGCCGGACGAGGGACCCGGCGGCGGCGGTGACGGCCCGGTGCGGCACCAGTACGGCCTTGGGGGTGCCGGTCGAGCCGGAGGTGAGCATGACGTACGCGAGGTCCTCGGGCGAGGGCGACGACGGGGACGGCGACGGGGGTGCTGCGGGGAACGCGGCGGGGATCAGCGGGATGCCGAGGCCGGGCAGGGCGGCGAGGAGCTCGGCCCGGCCCAGGACGGCGGCCGGGGCGGTGGCCGCGACGACGGCGCGCAGCCGCTCGGCGGGGTCCGCCGGGTCGACGGGCACATGGGCGGCGCCCGCGCGCAGCACCGCGAGCAGGCTCACCACGCCCTGCCAGGTGCGGTCGGCGAGCACCAGGACCCGGTGCCCCCTGCCGATGCCGTGGCCGCGCAGGACGTCCGCCAGCCCCCCGGTGAGCCGGTCGAGCTCGTGGTGGCTGAGGGTGCGCTCGGGGGTGATGAGCGCGGGGGCGTTGGGGGTGCGGCGGGCCGTGTCCGCGAGGAGTGCGGGCACGGTGTCCGCGCGGCGGGTGACCACGGTGCCGGATGCGGATGCGGAAGCGGTGCCGGATGCGGATGCGGATGGTGCGGTCATGCGCGGGCGCTCAGCGGACGCAGGTCGGTCCAGACCGCCTCGATGCGGTCCAGGCACTCCTGGCGGGTACCGGTGGTGCCCTCGGCCCGCCAGCCGGGCGGGAGCGCCCGGTCCACGGGCCACAGTGAGTACTGTTCCTCGTCGTTCACCACGACCTGGTGGGCGGTGTCCACAGTGGTTTCGCTCATCGTGCGGGCTCCTCGGGGGAAGAAGGGGTGGGAAGGTCCAGGACCTCGCGCAGCAGGGCGAGGTAGTCGTCCGCGATCCGGCGGGCGGTGGCCGCCTCGAAGAGATCGGTGCTGTACTCCAGGAAGCCGCGGAGCCGGTCGCCGTCCCGGCCGAGCTCCAGTTCCAGGTCGAACTTGCTGCTGCCGGCCGGGATGTCCCAGGGCGTGCAGTGCAGTCCGTCGAGCGCGAGGGCGTCCTCCTCGAAGTCCTGGAAGCTGAACATCACCTGGAAGACGGGGGTACGGGACAGATCGCGGGGCGGCCTCAGCTCGTCCACCACGTGCTCGAAGGGGACATGGCCGTCCTGGTAGGCGTCCAGGGCCCGGCCGCGTACCCGCCGCAGCAGTTCCGGCACGTCCGGCCCGCGGCCCGGCACGTCCGGCCCGCGGCCCGACGGGTCCGGCCCGCCGCCCGACAGGTCCAGGCGCAGCACCACCGTGTTGGTGAACAGCCCGATCAGGGCCTCTTCCTCGGGACCGGCGCGGCCGGAGACGGGGGTGCCGATGCTGAGGTCCGGCCCGGCGCCGCGCCGGTGCAGGAGCATCGCGAACACCGTCAGCAGCAGCATGTAGGGGGTGACCCGGTGGCGGCCGGCGGCCGCCCGCACCGCGGCGGCGACCTCGGCGGGGACGACGACCTCGGCCCGGCCGCCGCGGGTGGTACGGATCGCCGGCCGGGGGCGGTCGGTGGACAGCCGCAGCGGCTCCGCCCCCGCCAGCACGGCCCGCCGGCGCTCCAGCGCCTGCCGGGCGGCGGCGGAACCGGCCCGCGCGGCACGGTCGAGGACGGTGTCGGCGTACTGGAGCGGCAGCGCCGGCAGGGCCTCCCCGGGGCGCTGTCCGTGCAGCACGGCCCGGTACAGCGCGGCCAGTTCCCCGCCCAGCACCTCCAGCGACAGCCCGTCGCAGCAGATGTGGTGCAGCGAGCAGACCAGCAGATGGTCCTCGGGGCCCAGCCGGATGAGCAGGGTGCGCCAGGGGTCCTCGCCGGCCAGGTCGAAGGGGCGCAGGGCGGCGCGGGCCGCGGTCCCGGCGGCGCGCGCCGGGTCCGCGGAGAGGTCCAGCTGCCGCAGCCGGGCCGGGCGGTGCCGCAGCACCGTCTGGAGTGGCTCGCCGTCCGCCCCCTGGCCGATCCGGGTGCGCAGGGTCTCGTGGCGTTCGGCCAGCGCGTTCAGGGCACCCTCCAGGGCGGCGGTGTCCAGCGGCCCGCGCAGCCGGTGCGCGTACGGCAGGACGTACTCGGCGGAGGGGCCGGTGAGCTGGTCGAGGAACCAGAGGCTGTGCTGGGCGGGGGCGAGCGGGGCCACCCGCTCGATGCCGGCCGGGGCCGCCGTCCTCACGTGGTGGCCAGCCATTCCAGTACGGCCATCGCGCCCGCGGCCTTCATCCGCGCCTGCGTCCAGGCCAGCGAGGACTTGCCGTCCAGCACCTCCCCGGAGACCTCCTCGCCCCGGTGGGCGGGCAGATCGTGCAGGAACACCGCGTCGGGCAGGCGGTCCATCAGGTCGGCGCCGACGTGGAAGGGCCGGAAGGCGTCCCGCCAGTGCGGGTCCGGTTTGCTGCTGCCGGTGGTCTGCCAGCGCGAGGTGTAGACGGCGTGGATGTCACCGGATCCGCCGGCGCCCCGGGCCGCCTCGGGTACCCCGGCCATGTCGTGCACTTCGGTGACGGAGCCGTGGTGCCGGGCGGCGGTGGCCGCGGTCTCGGCGAGGACGGCCGGTGGCAGCCCGTAGCCGGCCGGGGAGGCGAACACCGCGTGGCAGCCGGGCTGCCGGGAGAGCACCCGGGCGAGCGCGACGGCCGTGTTGTTGCCCTCGCCGACGTACAGCACGCGGATGCCGTCGAGGCCGCCGAAGTGGTGGATCAGGGTGGCCAGGTCGGCCAGGCCCTGGGTCGGGTGCTCCTCGGCGGACATCGCGTTGACCACGGGGAGTTCGCCGCCGCCGGAGAGCTCGCGCAGCTCCTGCATCGGGCCGGCGGTACGGACGACGAGCAGATCGAGCATCCCGGCGAGCATCCGGCCGGTGTCGGCGGCGGACTCCCCCGTGTTGGTCTGGAGGTCCGCGGGACCGAAGGCCAACGGCGCGCCGCCCAGCCGGATGGCGGCGGTGGTGAAGGCCGTGCGGGTGCGGGTGGAGGTCTTGGTGAAGAGGAGCCCGGTGACCAGCCCTGTCAGCGGGCTGGTGTGGGCGGCCCGGTCGGTGTGGAGCTCGATGGTCCTGCGCACGATGCGCTGGATGCTGTCGTCGTCGAGATCGGCCAGCGAGTACAGGCCGCGGTGGCTGTTGACCGGGCCGTTGATCGGGTTGTTCATCGGTCGGCTCCCAGGAGGTCGAGGCGGGTGCCGAGGCCCTCGGCGGCGGCCCGGGCGTACACCCGGGCCAGCAGGCCGACGTCGAGTACGGCCATTCCGAAGGGGTTGCTGACGACGATCCCGTCGCCGGGGCGTTCGGCGGGCACGGCTCCGGTGAGGACCTCACCGAGGCTGCCCCGGATGACCGTGGCGCCCGGCTGCGCGCCCGCCGGCTTCGTGGCGCCGCCGGGGGCCAGCACCCGGCCCTCCCCCAGCAGCCGGCCCAGCACCCGGCGCGGGTTCTCGCGGATCAGCTCGACGTCGTCGACGTACAGGGCCTGGGCCCGGTCGAACACCTCGGGCAGCAGGTCGTCCAGGGACACATGGGCCACGAACGTGCCGGGCCGCAGATCCTCCGGGGCGAGATAGCCAGTGTCGGTGATGGTGAGGGTGACGACGACGGTGCTCGCCGCCGCAGCCTCGGCGGCCCGGGCGTACGGGGTCACCGTGAAGGGGAGTCCGCGCTGTCCCGCCCAGGCGGCGAACGCAGCCGCGCGCTCCGGCAGCAGGTCGTGGACGTGCAGGGCCCGGACGGCGGGGAAGTACCGGGCCAGCAGCTCGGCATGGGTGCGGGCCTGGGCACCGCAGCCGATGAGGCTCACCGCCTCGAAGTGCTCCGGACCGAGGTGGCGCAGGCTCGACATGGTGTAGGCGCCGGTGCGCAGGGCGGAGAGGTAGGCGGCCTCGGCCAGGACGGCCGGGCGTGCGGTCTCCGGGTCGAAGAGGAAACTGACGCCGCCTGCACGGTCCCGGCCGGCGGCGGGGTTGGAGGTGGCGGCGTTGATCAGCTTCATGCCGTACGCCGTCGGGGCGGCCGGATCGGCGCCGCCGACCGAGCCGAGCATGGCGATGGAACGGCAGTACGCCTCCTGGGAGTTGGTCCACGGCAGGTAGCCCTCGGCGGGCAGTTCGGTGCGGCCTGCGGCATGGGCGCGCAGGACGTCCTCGACGGCCGTCACGGGGTCGATGCCGGCGGCACAGGCGCGCACGGCCGCCCGGTCCAGGAACAGGAGCTGTTCCGTCCCGGCCGAGGGCGCGGTCGCGGGCGCGGTGGTGGTGGTCATGTGGTGCTGGTCCTCTCCGTTGCAGGCAGGTCGTTGCGTACGGGCGGGGGCGGACGGGTCAGAGGTCTGTGCGCAGATGGCCCGCGATCAGGTGCAGCAGCGCCTCGTCCGCGCCCCCGGCCAGGCCGGACGCGCGCGCGTCGCGGTAGGCCCGCTCGGCCGCGCTGCCGTCCATGTAGCCCGCTGCGCCGTGCAGTTGGAGCCGCAGATCGGCGGTCTCGCGCTCCAGCCGGCCGGCCCGCAGCTTGGCGATGCTCGCCTGTCGCAGGGCGGGAGCCCCCTCGTCCAGCAACCGGAACACCGCGCCGGTGTACTCCTCGACCAGCGCCAGCTCCGCGTCGAGCTCGGCCAGGCGGAAGGCGATCGCCTGGTGGTCCACCAGGGGCTTGCCGAGTACGGTGTGGCCGCGGGCATGGCCGGTGACCTGGCGCAGGGCCGCTTCGGTCCGGGCCGTGGAGACCGCCGCGAGGAAGGCCCGCTCACGGGTGAAGACCCGGGTCAGCAGCTCGTATCCGGCACCGGGCTTGCCCAGCAGGTTCTCCTCGGGCACCAGCACATCGGTGAAGGTCAGCGTGCCGTGGTCGCAGGACCGGTGGCCGAGCTTCCCGGTATGCCGGTCCTGGCGCACGCCCGGGAGCCCGGTGGGAACCAGCAGCAGGGTCAGCGAATCGAGCCCGGTCGACGCCGTGGGCCCGGTGCCACCGTCCGCCTCGACCAGATGGCAGAGCACGACGGCGAAGTCGGCCACCGAACCGTGGGTCAGGTAGGCCTTGCCGCCGTTCAGCCGGATGCCTTCCGCGGTCCGGACGGCCGTGGTGCGCAGGGCGGCCAGGTCCGAGCCGCCGCCCGGTTCGGTGGCGGCCAGGGTCGCGACCAGTTCGCCGCGTACCGCGGGCCGCAGGAACTCCGTACGGACCGCCGTCCCGCCCGCCTCGGCGAGCAGCGGCAGCACGATGTCGGTCTGTACCGACAGGCTCATGGCCGGTGAGCCGGCCGGGAGTCGGCCCAGCTCCTGCGCCCAGACGTAGGAGTAGCCCAGGTCGAGGCCGAGGCCGCCGTCGCCCTCGGGCAGGGTCAGGCCGAGCAGGCCCTCCTCGCCGAGTGCCCGGCACAGCTCGTGCGTGGGCATCCGGCCCGCGCTCTCCCACGCGTCCAGCCCGGGGAGGAAGAGGCGCTCCAGTACGGCGCGCACCGAGTCGCGGAACAGTTCGTGCTGCCGGTTCAGCCTCATGACACACCTCCGGCCACCGCACGGGTGACGTTGTCGAGGGCGAGCAGGTACTGCTCGGCCCAGGCCCGTACGGTCGGGCGGCGGAACAGCGAGGGACGGTAGGTGACGGTGAGGGTCTGCTGCCGGGCTCCGCTGCCGCCGCCGGTGAGGCTGAACGCGAGGTCCAGCTTGCTCTGGCGTTCGGCGGGGTCGTGTTCCACCCACCGGAAGCCGAGCCCGGGACCGGGACCGGGCGACTCGGCGAAGTCCTGGACGGCCAGGGACACCCTGGCGAGCGGCATCCGGGTGCCGTCGCGGGGCACTCCGAGCCTGCCGACGAGCCGGTCGAAGGGGTAGGTCTGGCAGTCCAGCACCTCGGCGACCTCCGCCCTGGCCCGGGCGAGGAGGGTGTGGACGTCGGTGACCCCGGCCAGCCGGATCCGGGCGAGCGCCGTGTTGACGAACAGGCCGACGGTGCCCTCGTCCTCGGGGCGCACGCGGCCGGCGACCGGTACGGCGACGACCAGGTCGTCGGCGCCGCTGACCCGGCGCAGCAGTACGGCCAGGGCGGCCAGGGCGAGGGTCAGCCGGGTGTGGCCGCCCTCGGTACCGGCCCGGGCGAGCGCGGCGGTGAGGGAGGCGGGCAACGGCACCGAGACGTCGTCGCCGTCGGCGTGTTCGTCGACCGGTACGGGGTCGGCGGGCAGCGGCAGCGGTTCCGGCCGGCCCGCGAAGCGGCCGGCGACCCGGTCGGCGAGTGCGGGCCAGCGGGCCGACTCCGTCTCGCGCTCCCAGCGGACGTGTTCGGCGAAACGGGACGGGGAGGGGCCGGGGCCCGGTTCGCCCGCCCTGACTCGGCGGTAGGCCTCCAGGAAGTCGTCCAGGAGGATCGCCAGGCTCCAGCCGTCGCAGACGATGTGGTGCACGACCAGTTCGAGCCGGAACCGCGCCGGGGCGGTACGCAGCAGTGCGACGCGGGACAGCGGCCCGCTGCCCAGCGGGAGCGGGGTGCGGTGCAGCAGCCGGATCCGCTCCTCGACGACCCGGGTGCGCACGGCTTCGGGGAAGCGGACGGTGTCCAGGAAGGTGAACTCGGTCAGCGGTTCGCCCTCGACGACCTGGAGGGGCTCCTCGCTCCCGTCCGCGGGCGGTTCGAACCGGGTGCGCAGTGCCTCGTGCCGGCGGGCCACCCGGTGCCATGCGGTGCGGGCCACGATCGGGTCGAACTCGCCCGTCACCTCCAGGGAGACGGTGACGAGGTGGTCCAGCCGGTCCGGGTCGACATCGTGCAGCAGCCAGATGCGGCGCTGCGCGGCGGAGAGCGGATACCGGTGCGGATCCGGGTGCGGGTGCGGGTGCGTGACGCCGACGGCATCCGTGGTGGCATCGGCGGCGGCATCGGCGGCGACCGGGCCGGCGGGCGCGGCCACGGGCACGGGCTCGGGCTCGGGCCGGTCCGCCGCCAGATGGCCGGCGAGTGCCTGCGCCGTCGGGTGGTCGAGCACCGCGGTCACCGGGACCCGGCGGCCCAGGGCACGGCCCAGCCGCCCCGCGACGCGGACGGCGAGCAGTGAATTCCCGCCGAGGGAGAAGAAGTTGGCCTGCGGGTCGACCTGCGGCAGGTCCAGCACCTCCCGCAGGACGGTGGTCGTGGCATCCAGCAGGCCGGTCACGGCACCATGGCCGGGTCCGGCTCCGGGTCCGGGTCCGGGTCCGGCCACGAGGGCCGTCGGCCCGCCGTCCGGGGTTGCGGTCATCGGTTCGCTCCTCGTATCGCATCGCGCAGGTCCCGGCCCAGCTCGGTGAGGAGCCGATCTCGCTGCTCCCGGAGGTAGAAGTGGCCGCCGGGGTAGTCGCGCCGGGTGCTGCCGCCGCGGGTCAGGGCCGCCCAGCCGGCGTGGGTACGGGCCGAGACGGTGGGGTCCGCCTCCCCCGCGAGCACCACGAAGGGCGTGGCCGACGGGGGTTGCCGCCCGGCCCGGTCCGCGTACGGGCGGTAGGCGTCGTGCAGCCGGAGGTCGGCGTCCAGCGGCCGGAGCACCCACTCGCGCCATTCGGGGTCTTCGAGCAGCTCTGCGGTCGCCGCGTTGTCGAGCCCTCGTACGAAGTCCAGCAGTTCCGCCGTGCTGCGGGGCGGCCGGACCTCCGCCGGCATCTCCTGCGGCGCCCGGTGTGCGGAGGCGGCGAAGAGCACCGGCGCGGGCCGGCCGCGGCGTTGCAGCTCGCGCAGCAGTTCGTAGCCGGTCAGCGCGCCCATGCTGTGGCCGAACACCGCCAGCGGCCGGTCCGCCAGGCCGTCGAGGGAGTCGGCGATCGAGGTGATCAGCTCGGTCCAGTCGGTGACCGGCTCCTCCTCGAAGCGGTCCTCGCGGCCCGGGAGGCGTACGGCCACGGGCTCGAACCCGCCCAGCGGGTACTGTTCCCAGCCCGCGTAGCTCAGGGCGCCGCCGCCCGCGTAGGGCAGGCAGAGCAGCACCGGGCCGGTCCCCTCGCGCCAGTGGCCGGCGCACGGGCGCAGCCACCGGGTGTCGGTCGCCTCGCTCATGCCGCGCCACCTCCGGCCGGCCCGGCGCCCGCGACCTCGGCCAGGGCGGTCCGCCACAGCGGTACGAGTTCCCGGAGGGCGGCTTCCGGCAGGTCCCAGCCGATCAGCCGGAGGGCCGGCCGGGCGGCGTCCGCCACGCAGGTGAACTGGACGGCCCCCGACAGCGCGGGGTCCGGGGCGGTGGGGCTGTCGTGTTCGGTCAGCCGTCCGCCGGTGCCCGGCACCGCGGTGCCCCGACCGGTGCGGTCCGCCTCCGGCTCCACCGCGATCAGGAAGGAGCCGGTGAGCGGTTCGCGCCGGCCGGGCCAGTTGCCGGCGAGGCCCGGGCAGTGCATCAGCAGGGCCGCCGACCAGTGGGCGGCCGGGTCCGCGTGCTCGGCCCAGCCGGCGGCGGCCGAGCGGAGTGCCCCCGCCGCGCCGCCGTTGGCGCCGTTGGTGCCGTTGGTGCCGTCCGTCCCGTCGTCCGGGGTGACCAGCAGCGGGACCACGTCCGAGAGATTGGCCACCGCATCCCCGGCGCCGGCCTGCCGGGGCAGGCTCAGCGGTACGGTCGGCAGCCCCAGCCAGCGGTGCACGGCCAGCGCCGCCGCCGCGACCAGCCGCGGTTCCCACTCCCCCGGCGCGCCGCCGGTCAGCGGCGCGGGCAGCTCGCCCGCGTCCACCTCGGTGACCGTCCCGTGCGGGGTGAGCCGGGGGGCGAGGCGCCGCTGCGCCTGCCGTTCGGCCTCCATGAAGGCATTCAGATGGGCTACGGGGCGCATGGCGCGGGCCTGCCCGGACAGCTCGGCCAGCTGCTCGGCGAGCGGAACCGGTGCCGCGGGCGGCGCGCCGAGCCCCAGTTCGGCGGCGAGTTCCGCGGTGATCCGGCGCAGTGCGTTGCCGTCCACGAGCAGGTGCCGCACGGCGAGCAGCAGCTTGGCCCCGGTGGGCAGCCGCAGCAGCGCGGCGCTGACCGGCAGCCCGCGGCGCAGCCCGGTGCGGGCGGTGAGCAGCGGACGGACCCGGTCGACCAGGGTGAGGCTGTCCCCGTCCAGGACCGGCAGGTCGAAGTGGACCACGCGCAGGGCGCGCAGCCGCAGCCGGGCCTGGCCGGTGTCGAGGCGGGCCCTGAGCATCGGGTGGCGTGCGACGACCTCGGCGAGCGCGCGGCGTACCGCTTCGGGGTCGATGTCCCGGGGCAGCCCAAGGGTGAGCACCGCGTGGTCGCCGACGTCCTCGGTGTCCCCGCCGAGCAGGGCCAGTGAGGTGGCCGGGGGCAGGTCGAGGGCGCGGCCCGGGTCGTCGGCCAGTTCGTGGCGGGGCTCGGGCAGCAACGGGGTCCCGCTGTCGCCGCCCTCGCCGCCGCCCTCGCCCCGGTCGTCACGGCCGCCGGCGGCGGTCTCGTGACCGGCCGGGCCGGAGAGGCCTCCGGTGGGGGCATGGCTGGTGGCGCCGCTGGTGCCGCCGGTGGTGGCCCGTTCGGCGAGGGCCCGGACAGTGCGGGCCTGGAGGAGGTCCGCGGCCCGCAGGGTCACGCCCTTCTCCCGCAGCAGCGCGACCACCCGGAAGGCGAGCAGTGAGGAGCCGCCGTGCCCGAAGAAGTCCTCGTCGGCGCCGACCCGGGGTACTCCGAGCACCTCCGCCCAGGCGGCGGCGATCGCCGTCTCCACGGGCCCCTGCGGCTCGGTGCCGCCCGCCTTCGCGCTGTCGTGCCGCTCCACGACCAGGGCGAGCAGCGCGTCCTTGGCCACCTTGCCGTTGGCGGTCAGCGGGACGGCCGGGACGGGCGCGATGAGGTGCGGGACCATGTACGCGGGCAGTCGCTCGGCGAGTTCGGTGCGGATCCGGTCCTCGGTGAGGCCGGCGGCGACGTAGCCGCAGACGATCTGCTTGGCGGGTTCGGTGCGCAGCACCACGGCGCCCGCGGTGACGCCGGGAATCCCGGCCAGCGCCGCCTGGATCTCCTCCAGTTCGATGCGGTAGCCCGACACCTTGACCTGGCTGTCGGTGCGGCCCTGGAACTCCAGGACCCAGGTTCCGTCGTGGTCGATGAGCCGGGCCAGGTCTCCGGTGCGGTAGAGCCGCTCCGTGGTGCCCTCGCTCACCGTCAGCTCGCGGAAGCTGCGCGCGGTGGCCTCCGCGGAGCAGTAGCGCCGGGCCAGCCCCGTTCCGGCCAGGTACAGCTCGCCCGTGATGTCCGGCGGGCACAGTGCGCCGTGTTCGTCGAGTACGTACGCCCGGTAGTTGGGCAGCGGCTGCCCGATGGGCACCTGCCCCTCGGTCACACCCGGCTCGACGAGGAACTCGGTGGCGTTGACGGTCGCCTCGGTGGGCCCGTAGATGGTGTTGAGCCGGGCCGGGGAGTCCACGGCGCGGTGCCAGCGGTGGGTCTGGTGGAAGAAGTACGTCTCCCCGCCGACGACGATCCAGCGCAGCGCGGGCAGTGCCGCCCCGCCGCGCTGCGCGGCCACGTCGAGCAGCTGCACCCAGTGCGGGGTGACGATGTCCAGGTGGGTGATCCGCTCGGCGGCCAGCCAGTCCAGGAACTCCCCGCCCTCGCGCTGCACTTCGTCGGGGACGACCACCAGGCAGGCGCCGGTCAGCCAGGCCGGGAAGAGCTGCTGCACGGAGGGGTCGAAGGTCAGCGGCGCCGTCTGGCAGAGCCGGTCGTGCGGCAGCACCTCATGGCGTTCGACGTACCAGGCGCAGAAGTTCAGCAGGGCCTCCTCGCCGGTCATCACCCCCTTCGGGGTGCCCGTGCTGCCGGAGGTGTAGATGACGTAGGAGGTCCGGTCCCCCGACGGCTGCCCGGCCGGCTGCCCCGGGGGTCGTGCGCCCTGCGGGGCGGTGTGGGAGGTGGTCCAGCCGGCCGGGGCGTCGTGGCCCGCGCCCGTCACCACCCGCGCCGCGAGTCCGGTGCCGATGCCGGCAGCGGCCAGCAGGGCCGCCGCCGGGGCGTCCGCCACCAGGGCCACGGCCGACGAGTCGGCCAGGGTGAACTCCAGCCGGCGGGCCGGGCCGTCCGTGGCCAGGGGCAGATAGGCGCAGTCCAGCTTGAGGGCGGCGAGCAGCGCGGCGTAGTCCCCGCGCCTGCGGGTGGCGGCGACGGCGACGGTGCCGCCCGCCGTCACCCCCTGCGCCGCCAGTGCTCCGGCGATCCGGTCGGCTTCGGCGTGCAGTTCCCGGTAGGTGTACGTACCGTCGTCCGCCTGTACGGCCGGCTCCTCGGCGCGCCGCGCTGCGGTCTCCTCCAGCCGGCGGATCAGGGCGGGCCCTTCGGGCCACGGCCTGGTGCGGCCGTTGAAGGCGGTCCATGCCGCCCGCTCCTCCGCGGTCAGCAGGGCATCCGAGGGCAGGCCCGACTCGGTCGGCGCTTGGGGGGTGGTGGTCACTGGGACAGTGGTCCTTCCTGCGAGGCTCATGACGGCTGTTCCTCTGCGGCCAGGCGGTCCAGGGCCCGGCGGATTTCGCGGGCGAGTACGGTCGCGGTGGGGGCGGGGATCTCGGAGGGTTCGTATTCCAGGCGGCAGCCGAAGCCCCCGGCACCCGTTTCGTGGCAGACCAGGGCGAGGGGTTCGGATCCGGTTTCGCGCCACCGGGTGGCCGCCGGGACGCGGCGGAGCGGCGCGGGGCCGGCCGGGGCGTCGGGGTAGTTCTGGAAGACGAACGCGGCGGCGGGGTCCCGGACGGCCGGCGCCCGCCCGGCCAGCAGGGTGTCGGGATCGGCACCGTCCTGGGCCAGGACGGCCGCCAGACCGCGGTGCAGGCGCCGGAGCCGCTCGCGGGGGGTGCCGGAGAGGTCGACGGGGACGGGCAGGGCGCGGGCGAGGCAGGCCACCGCGCGCTCGATGTGGGGGATGTCCACGTTGCGGCCGGAGGACACGACCCCGATGGCGAAGGCGCGCTGCCTGCACACGTGGCCCAGGGCTTCGGCGTAGGCGAGGAGGTACCCGGCGCTGGGCGCGCACCCGGCCGCCGCGGCCACGGCACGCAGGGCGGTGTCGGTCTCCGGCGGGACCGCCCACTCCAGGTGCGCCCGGTCGGTGGCCGGGCCGCCGCGGCGGCCCGGGGGCAGGGTCAGGGGCTCCACGGCGTCGAGTCCCGCCAGCCACTCCCGTGCAGGCTCCGTACGCGGTGCCTGCGCGAGGCGGCGGGTCAGTTCGGACAGCGGGAGGGCGGGCGGGGGGAGCGGGCGGAACCGGCCCGCGCAGATGCTCGCGTACAGCGTCTCGAACTCGTGCTGGAGCAGTTCCCAGGACCAGCCGTCGGAGATGACGTGGTGGAGGGTCCAGGTGAGGGTGAACCGCCCCGGTTCCAATTCGGTGGCGTCGACCTTCAGCAGCGGCGGCGCGGAGAGGTCGAAGCCCTCCCGGAGGGCGGCGTCGGCGCGGGCGCGGGCCGCCTCCCGCTGCTCGGCCGGTCCGGGCACGCCGGCGGCTCCGGCCCGGTGCACCGTGAGCGGGATCGTCACCTGCTCCTCGGTCCGGAGGCGGAAACCGTCGACCCCGCTGTCGATCCCGGTCCGCAGCACCTCGTGCCGTTCCGCCAGCAGGTCGAGCGCGGTGCGCAGCGCCCCCGGGTCGAGTGTCTCCTCGTACTCGTGGCTCTCCTGGACGAGGCCGGTCTGCGGTACCCGGTCGGTGAGGAGGGTGGCCACCGCGAGCCGACGCTGCGCGGGCAGCGGCAACAGCTCCCCGCCGCCGGAGGTGCCCGGAGCAGCCGGGCTGCCGGCGGTGCCGGGGGCGGCTGCCGCGGTGGCGGCCGGGCGACGGGCCCGGGTGCGGTCCAGATGGCCTGCGAGGCGGCGCGCCGTGGGGTGCACGAAGACGTCCATGGCCTGGATGGGCAGCCCGGCGTCGGCGCACCGCCGGCGCAGCCGGATGGTGGTGATGGAGTCCCCGCCGTTGCGGAAGAAGTCGTCGTCGGGGCCGAGGTCCGGCCGTTCCAGGACCTGCCGCCATACGGTCAGCAGCCGCCGCCCGGTACCGGTGAGCGCTCCGGCTCCGGTCTCGGTGCCGTGCTCGCCGGAGTCCGTGAACTCGCGCACCAGCTGCGCGCCCGCCGTGCGGTCGGCCTTGCCGTTGGCGGTGCGCGGCAGGGCGTCGACGACGAGGATCCGTACCGGGACCAGGGCGGCGGGCAGCTCCTCGGCGAGCGCGGCGCGCAGCGCGGTGCCGGTGACCGGCTCCCGGGTGACCACGGCGGCGGCGAGTTCGCGGCGGCCCTGCCCGGCGTCCAGCACCACCGCGAGGGCGTCGGCGACGCGTGCGTCGGCGAGCAGGGCCCGTTCCACTTCGGGGAGTTCCAGCCGTACGCCGTGCACCTTGACCTGGTCGTCGCGGCGCCCGGTGAACACCAGCTCCCCCTGTGCGGTGCGCCGCACCAGGTCTCCGGTGCGGTACCAGCGGTCGCCGTCGCGGGTGACGAACCGTTCGCGGGTGAGCGCGGGGTCGCCGAGGTAGCCGCGGGCGAGGCCGATCCCGCCGAGCAGGAGTTCGCCGTCGGCCTCGGGCGGGCAGGGGTGCCCGTCGGCGTCGAGGACGAGGGCGCGCAGTCCGGGCAGCGGGCGGCCGATGGGCGGTGCACTGCCGGACACGGGTTCCGTCACCTCGTACGCGGTGGCGTCCACGGTCACCTCGGTGGGGCCGTACACGTTGAACAGCCGGTGCCCCTGCTGCCAGGGCCGCCACTGGTTCACCCGGGCGGCCGGGAGGACCTCGCCCGCCAGCAGTACGGCCCGCAGTGCGGGCAGCACGGTCTCGCCGGCGGCGATGCGCCGGGCGCAGTGCTCGACGACCGGAGCCCAGAGGGAGGGCACGGAATCCCAGTGGGTGACGGCCTGTTCGGCGAGCCAGTGGTGGAGCCGGGCTCCGTCGACGCGGATGTGCTCCGGGACCGGCAGCAGGGTCGCCCCGGCCGACCAGGCGGAGAAGATCTGCTGCACGGACGCGTCGAAGTGCAGGGAGGCGTTCTGGGTGACCCGGCTGCCCTGGCCCAGCTCCAGCGTCCGGGCCGCCCAGCGGGCCAGGTTGACGGCGCTGCGGTGCTCGACGAGGACGCCCTTGGGGGTGCCGGTGGAGCCCGAGGTGAAGATGGCGTACGCCACGTCCGCCGGGGCCGGCCCGCCCCGGAGCCCGGCCCGGAGCCCGGCCCGGAGCCCGGCCGCGGACAGCGGTTCCGCGGCCTCGGGGAGCGCTTCGTACTCCGCGAGCGCCCCGCCGGCGAGCTTCCCGCGCTGGAACAGCAGCGCCCGGTCGATGAGCAGCGCGGGCGTCCCGGCGAGGCCCAGCCCGGCCCAGCCCTCCGCGTCGGTCACCACGGCGGCGAGGTCCGCCTGCCGGGCGGTTTCACGCAGCCGCCGCACGGGTGCCGAGGGGTCGAGCGGGACATAGGATCCGCCCGCGGCCAGTACGCCGAGGAGCACCGGGTAGACGTTCAGTGCGCGGTGCGCGAACACCCCGATCCGGAGCTCGCCCCGCTGCTCCCCGTCGGCCTGCAATCGCGCGGCCCAGTGGGCCACCCGGGCCGCCCGCAGGGCCAGTTCGCGGTAGGTCATGGCCTGTTCCCCCAGGCGTACGGCTTCCGCCGCGGGGGTGCGCTCCGCCTGCTCCAGCACCAGGTGGACCAGGGTGGTGTCGACCTCCCAGGAGGGCTCGGGGCCGTCCAGGGCGCCGGGGGCGGCCCGCTTGTCCTCCTCGGTGCGCAGATCCCAGGCGGTGAAGTCCAGATCCGTCATTGCTCACTCCCCGGCCGGCTCGGCAGCGGTTGGTCGGCGGACGCGCCGCGGTCGGCGGTCCCGGATGCTTCGGACCCGGAGGTCCCGTCGGGCTCGGTCCTGGAGAGCTCGGTTCCGCTGCGCAGGCCGCGCCCGACCAGGGCGTAGCCGGCCAGGCACAGCAGCACGGCCTCGAAGACCACGAGGGTGCTCCCGGAGCCCACCCGGTCGAGGAGCAGGCCGGTGAAGGCGTAGCCCAGCGGCAGGCTGCTCTTCGACAGGAAGGTCATGAAGCCCTGGACCCGGCCGAGCTGGTCGGGGTGGACCTGGCTCATCAGGTACTTCATCTGGATCACGTTCAGTACGGCGACCTGGAACGCCACCAGGCCCCAGACCAGCCCGATCCCCCAGCTGGGCAGGTCGGCCAGCAGCAGCGGGAACAGCAGCACGGTCAGCCAGTGCTTGCCGGCCACCGCGGTCCGCAGGCCCAGCCCCCGCTCGATCCGCGGGGCGAGCGCCGCACCGAGCAGGCTTCCCACGCCGGCGGCGGTGAAGACGGTGCCCACCTCGAAGCCGGAGGCGCCGCTCTCCTTGGCCAGCACGATCAGCAGCAGCCCGATCCCCGAGAAGAGGAAATCGCCCGCGATGGTCAGCACGGTCAGGGTGCGCACCAGGGGCAGCCGCGCGGTGATCCGCATCCCGGCGGTCAGCTCGCGCCGCCAGTGCAGGGGCGGCGGGGTACCCTCGGGGCCCAGCCGCGACCGGATCGCCAGGATGGCCGCGGCGATGGCCACGAAGGACAGCGCGTCGAGGAAGAACGGCGCGGCGGGGCTCATGGTTTCGAACATCAGCCCCGCCAGCGGCGGTGCGACGAGCGCGGTGGTCCCCCAGATCGTCTCGCTCTGGCTCGCCGCCTCGCCGAGCTTGTCCGGCCCGGTGATCCCGGGCAGCGCCGCCGTGTTCGCGATCCGGTACGCCGTCGCGGCCAGGCTGTTGACGAACGCGACCGCATACAGCTGGGGCAGGGTCAGCCCGTCCATCAGGTACGCGACGGGGACGGTGACGATCGAGGCCATGCTGAGCAGCGAGGCGCCGACCATCACGGCCCGCCGGGAGACCCGGTCCACCAGCATGCCGATCGGCAGGCTCAGCAGCAGCGGGGGGATCGCCTCCACACTGCCGACCAGCCCGGCGTGCAGCGGGGAGGAGGTGAGCATCAGCACCAGCAGCGGCAGCGCCACCGCGGTGATCTCGTCGCCGATGGCGCTGAGCATGGTGCCGCCCCACCAGAGCCGGAAGTCCCGGTTGTGCCGCAGCAGCGCCGGCTTCTGCTCCGCCACCGCGTCGCCGGGAGCCGTCGAGGTCACCCGGACCCCTCGCGCCGGCCGCGGGCCTGGGTGTGCACACCCGCGCCCGCGCCGGGTTCCGTGCCGAGCTCCGTGCTGATCGCGGCCAGGCCGCGCTCCAGTTCCTCCGGGGGGCAGGAGAACCCGATGCGCATCCGGTCGGGGTGTCCGAAGACCCGGCCGGGGACCGCCAGTACCCCGTGCCGGGACAGCAGCCGCTCGCACAGGCCGGTGGTGTCCTCGTGGCCGGTGAACCGGGGGAAGGCCGTGACCCCGCCGCGCGGCGCCGGGCACTCCACCGCTCCCCCGCTCGCCGCCGCCCACGCGAGGAGCAGCTCCCGGTTGCGGCGTGCCTCGGCCAGCCGGGGGGCGATCAGGGTGTCCGCGTGCTCCACGGCGACGGTCGCGAGCCGCTCGGCCAGCGGGGAGAGGCTGAGGGTGAGGTAGTCCCGGGTCCGTACGAGTGCGGGGACCAGCTCCCGGGGCACCACGCACCAGCCGACGCGCAGCCCGGGCAGTCCGTACGCCTTGGACAGGGTGCCGAAGGACAGCGAGCGGTCCAGGTCCCGGGTGGGGTCGGCGAGCGGCGGGTGGTCGTAGACGAGGTCGGTGAACGCGCCGTCCCAGAGCAGGGTCGCCCGGCTGCCGGCCACCAGGTCGAGGAGCTCGGCACGGCCCCGGGGGTCCACGCAGGCCCCGGTGGGATTGTGCGGGAAGTTGACCACCACCAGGCGGGTGCGCTCGCTGAGCACCGCCCGCAGATCGGCCGGGTCCGGTACGAAGCCGTTCTCCGGCCGCAGCGGCCAGGTCCGCAGCACCGCGCCCGCCGCTGCGGCGAGCGCCGACAGCGAGTGGTAGGCGGGCCCGGGGACGACGACCTCGTCACCGGGGCTCACCAGTGCGGTGAAGGCGAGGAACAGGGCCTCGCTGGAACCGTGGGTGGTCATCACCACATGGCCGGGGCCGGGGCGTACCCGGGCCGCCACGGCGGTGCGCAGCCGCTCGTCGCCCAGCGAGGGCCCGTCCCGGAACATCAGCCGGTCCAGTTCGGCCGGGTCGAGCAGGTCCGGGTCGAGGGCGCGCAGGTCCCCCAGGCGGTAGTTGTGCACCCCGCTGCTGCTGATGTCGGTCTCGGCCTGGAAGTAGCGCTCGCGCAGCCAGTCCTCCAGCGGGGCCGCGGGCAGGGTGAGCGGCCCCCCGCTCCGGGTCGTCCCCGTCATCGGCGCCCCAGGACACGGGAGCCGGCGTCGGCGCGTACTTCGCGCGAGCGGTGCAGGTCACGGGTGACGTTGATGCGTTTGAGCCAGCGGTCCCTGCCGTCGTAGCGGGGCTGGAAGGCACGTCGGCCGTGCACGGCCCGGCTGTTGTCGATGAACGCGACATCACCGGCGTCGAGCACCACCTCGTACAGTGCCGCGTCGATCCGCTCGCGCAGGGCCTCCAGCGCCGCCCGGGCCTCTTCGTCGCCGTCGACCGGGGCGCTGAAGTCCCCGTCGATCCGGAGCCGGGGGGCGGCGCGGTGGCCGGTGAGGATCGGCACCGCCTCGGGGTGGTCGAGGGCCTTCGCGATCTCCTGGAACTCCGGATTCTGCTGCTGTGCGGCGGAGTTGTTGGCCGGCAGGTGGGAGTCGTCGGGACGGATCAGGAAGCGGTTCTGGAAGAGCAGGTCGACGGTCGGCTCGTCCAGCTCGTCCAGCGGGGCACCGGCCAGGGTGGTGGCCACCCGGTCGGGGTTGCGCAGCGAGAACAGGCCCACGTAGTCGGCGCGGTGCGGCGAGAAGGCGTCCTCGGTGTGCCAGCCGAGCTCCTGCCGGCTGCTGGAGCTGACCAGGCTGTGCTCCACGCCCTGGATCGGCAGCACGTCGGTGACCACCCGGCCGTCCTGCTGGGTGGCCCAGCCGAAGACGTCACCGAGCAGGCCGGCGTAGAGGGCGAGGAGGAAGGCGGCCGGGCGGGAGCCGGGGGTGAGGGCGTCCCGCCAGTGCGCGGGGGTGGGGCCGAGCTGCGCGTCGTCGACCGCGTTGCCGCGGAGGACCAGGGCGTGCGGGCGCTCGTCGAGACGGGCCCGGGCCATGAACGTACGGATCCGCTTGGGCAGTTCATGGGCGATGACGGCGGCGTCGAGGAGGAACGCGGGGGCCTCGGGGTCCTCGTACTCCCGGACGCACCGGGCGGCCAGTGCAGCGGCCTCGGCGGCTTCCCGGGGAGTCAGCCGCAGCTCGCTCCAGGGACTGGTGGGCGGAGTCGGGGTGTGTGCCGGTGCCACGTCGTCGTCGGTCGTGGGGAAGGCGGTCATCGCGGTGCGTCCTCCTCGGACGGTACGGCGCTGGGTGCGGGTGCGGGTGCGGGTGCGGAGTCGGCTTGGCCGGGGCCGGGGCCGGAGTCGGCTTGGCCGGGGCCGGGGTGGTCGTCGGCCGGCTGGAAGCCGGGGCAGCCGGCGCCCGTGCGGTGCCGCAGCCGGCCGGCTTCGGCGGGCAGCCCCATCCGGTCCAGCCAGGCCGGGTGGTAGACGGTCGGACCGTAGTGCTCGCCCAGGTCGGGGCAGAGGCACAGCGCGTGGCGCACCTCCGGGTGCCGGTAGAGGTACTCCAGGCAGCCGGCCAGGACCGCCCCGCTGGAGCCGCCGACCGCGATCCCGGTGTCCTGGCGCAGGGTGTGGCAGCACGCCACGGCCTGCCGTTCGTCGACCAGCAGCACGTCGTCGGTACTGGCGGCGTCGAGGAAGGCGGACCGCCGGCCGGCGCCGATCCCGGTGAGCACCCGTGGGCGCGGCACCCCGCCGAAGACGGTCGAGCCCTGCACGTCCACCGCGACGATCCGGACGCCGGGGCGGACCCGCCGGAAGTGACGGGAGAGGCCGGCGAGGGTTCCGCCGGTGGAGACGCCGGCGAAGAGCGCCTGCGCGGTCTCCCCCGCCTGGGCGTCGAACTCCGGGGCGGTCCAGGCCTCGTGGATGCGCCAGTTTGCCTCGTTCTCGTACTGGTTGGGCCAGACGGCGTGCGGCAGTTCCTGCACCAGCTCGCGCACCCGGGCCAGCCGGTCCTGGAGGTGGGTGGTGGCGGTGTCCGGGGTCCGGACCCAGTCCAGCTCGCCGCCGTTCGCCTCGATGGCCTGCTGGATGATGGGCGACTGCCGGTGGTCGACGACGGCGATGAAGCGCAGTCCGAGCTCCCGGCAGATCGCGGAGAGGGCGAGCCCGAGATTGCCCGAGGTGGACTCGACCACGGTGGCGCCCGGCACGGTGAGCCGGTCGGCCACCGACCGGATCAGGCTGAGCGCGGTCCGGCCCTTGATGGACCGCCACGGCGAGTGGCCCTCCAGCTTCAGCGTGATGGTCCGGGGGATGCCCGCGATCTCGGTGCGGATGGTGCGGACCGGTGTGACCGGGTAGTCGGCCATGGCGCGGACGACGTGGTCGAGCACGGGGTTGGCGGATGCGGGGGTGGGGCCGGGGCGGGCTTCGGGGGTGGCCGCCGCCGACGGCGGCAGAGTGGGTGGCATCTCCTCGTCCTCGTCTCAGTCCTGCGATGGGCACCGGAACCGGAGGTGCCGGTTCCAGAGCGGGTGCGGGTGCGGGTGCGTGCGGGTGGGAGTAGGGGGGTACGGCTCCTGGTACGGGTCCTGCCGCGGGCAGGCGGCGCGTCCTCGGCGGAGCTCAGTCCAGCGATTCCAGCGGGACGTCGACGTCGGCGAGGAACACCAGCAGCGCGGCCTCCCACCGGTTCCTGATCCGGGTCATCCGGCCGTGGCCGAACCGCTGGGGCTGGTGCTCGAAGACACCGACCAGTCCCTCGGGGGTGTCGAACACCTCCAGCAGCAGGCCGAACTTCGCGGTCCCGTTGAAAGCGGGCTCCAGCGGGGTGACGTCCATGCCGTCGAGGCGCGGCGGGGTACGGGAGTCCAGGTAGGAGAAGGCGATGTCGCCGCCCACCGCCCGGTCGGCGGCATGCTGCCCGCCCAGCTCGTCCACGATCGCGTCGAAGGACACCTCGGAGTGCTCCAGCACCCGCCGCCAGCCTTCGTCCACGGCGCCGACCAGCTGCCGCGCACTGCGGCCCGTCCGCCGGTCCAGCCGCAGCGGCACGTGGTTGACGAAGAGCCCCACGATGTCGGCGACCCGCTGGTCGGTGCGGCCGGCGATCTCGACTCCGATCACCTGTTCCGCGGGGCCCTCGGCGAGGACCGCGTACGCGAACGCGCTGAGCGTGAGGACGTACGGGCTCACGCCCAGTTCGGCAGCCACCAGCCGCAGCTGGCGGGAGAGTTCGGCGCCCAGCGGCACGGTCCGGCTCTCGCCCGCCCGTACGGTCGCCCCGGCGCCCGGGGTTCCGGCGCCCGCGGCGCCGCTGCCCGACGGACCGGCGGCGGTGAGGCCCGCCAGCTCCCGCCGCCAGAAGTCCAGGTGCGGGCGGTGCGCTCCGGCGGCGACGCGTTCCTCCTCCCACCGGGCGTAGTCGGTGAAGGCCAGCTGCGGCGGGGCGGGCCGGGGGCCGGTGCCCGTGGTGTGCCGGCGGTAGAGGGCTTCCAGCTCCCGCCACAGGATGCCGAAGGACCAGCCGTCGACGACCAGGTGGTGCGCGGTGAACAGGAACACCCACTCCTGGTCGCCGATCCGGGCCAGGGAGGTCTCCACCAGCGGGCCGTCCAGGGCGAACGCCCGGCGTCCCGCCTGCTCCAGGAGCCCGGGCACGGCCGCTTCGCCCGCGTCCCGCAGGTCGGTCCGCAGCAGCGGCACCGACGGCCCGTTATCCACTGCCAGTTGGGGGTCTTCGCCGTCCGACAGCCGGGTGCGCAGGCTGTCATGACGGGAGATCAGTTCCGCCAGGGCGGCCTCGAAGGCCTCCTCGTCGAGCGGGCCGCGCAGCCGGAACGCCTCCGGAACGGTGTAGGCGGCGGTGCCGGGCCACAGCTGTTCCTCGATCCAGATCCGGCGCTGCGCGGCGGACAGCGGTGCCCGGCCGGCGCCGCGCGCCCGCAGGCCGTCGGCGTGATCCCGCCGCCCTCCGCTGCCCGGCTCCGCCCCCGGCCCCGGCCGCGGTTCCGTTTCCGGCTCCGGCAGGGCGGCGGCCAGCTCGCGCAGCACCGGGTGGCGCAGGAACAGCGTCAGCGGCGCCCGGACGCCCAGCTCGGCGCGGACCCGTGCGGACAGCGTGGCCACCAGCAGCGAATGGCCGCCCAGGCTGAAGAAGTTGTCCCCGGGCCCCACCTCGTCGACGTCCAGCAGCTCCCGCCAGATGGCCGCCAGAGCGTGCTCCGCGGGTCCGCTCAGCGCCGCCGGGGCTGCCGGGGCCCCGGCAGCGGGCGCCGGCCGTACCCCCGGCCCCGCCTGGGGGGCCGGCAGCGCCGCACGGTCCAGCTTGCCGTTGACGGTCAGCGGCAGCGCGTCGACGGTGACGACGGCCGTGGGCACCATATAGCCGGGCAGCCGTTCGGCCAGCCTGGCGCGCAGGCCCGGGTCCGTGCCGTACGGCGGCTCGGGGCGGACGGCGTACGCCACCAGGTGCGCGGCCTCCGGACTGTCCGCCCTGCGGACCAGGGCCACCGCCGCGGTCACCCCCGGCTGCTCGCACAGCACGCCCTCGATCTCGCCGAGCTCGATGCGGTGGCCGCGCAGCTGGATCTGGAAGTCGCTGCGCCCCTGGAAGTCCAGCAGCCCCTCCTCGGTGAACCGGCCCAGGTCACCCGTGCGGTACATCCGGCTGCCCGGCGGGCCGTAGGGGTCGGGCAGGAACCGGTCGGCGGTCAGCCCCGGCCGGCCCAGATAGCCCCGGGCCACCGGGTCCCCGGCCACGTACAGCTCGCCGACCGTGCCGTGCGGCACCGGCCGCAGCGCCGCATCGAGCACGTACACCCGGGTGTTGGGGAAGGGCCGGCCGATGGGGAGCCGTTCGGTGCCGGTGCGGCCCCGGACTACGAAGCCCGTCATCTCGACGGTGGTCTCGGTGGGGCCGTACATGTTGTGCAGCTCCGCACCGAGCAGCTCCAGACAGCGGCGGGCGGTCGGCACGGGCAGGGTCTCGCCGCTGGTCATCACCTGGCGCAGGGTGGGGCAGCGGCCCGGCCCCTCCAGGGTCTCCAGCAGGACGTGCAGCATACTGGGCACGAAGTGGACGACGGTCACCCGGTCCCGCTCGATCGCCTCGACCAGGTAGTCGGGGTCGGCGTGCCGGCCGGGCTCCGCGACGACGAGGGTGGCACCGGCGCTCAGCGCCCAGAACACCTCGCGCACGGACACGTCGAAGGAGAGCGGCGACTTCAGCAGCAGCCGGTCGTCGGGGGTGAGCCGGAAGGTCTCCTGGAGGGTCATCAGATAGTTGACGACGCTGTGGTGCTCGACCATCACGCCCTTGGGGCGGCCCGTGGAGCCCGAGGTGTAGATGACGTAGGCCAGGTCCTGGGGGCGCGGTGCCGGCTCGGGGACGGTCGCCGGGAAGCGGGCCGAGACCTCGGGGTCGTCGACGAGGAGCACGGAGCCGGCCGGGAACACGGAGTCGGCCTGGACGCCTGCCGGAGGCCGCTGGGTGATCAGGACCCGGGCCCCGCTGTCGGCGATCAGCGCGGCGATCCGCTCGGGCGGGTTGTCCGGCTCGACGGGCACATAGCCGCCGCCCGCCTTGAGCACTCCGTACACGGCGGTCAGGACGTCGGGACTGCGGGTGAGGCAGACGGCGACCGGGGTGCCGGGGCCGACGCCGCGCTCGCGCAGGGCGTGGGCGAGGCGCGAGGAGCGCTCGTCGAGTTCCGCATAGCTCAGCCGGGCGCTCTCGCCGGTGTCGGTGCGCCAGGTGAGGGCGGTGCGCTCCGGGGCGAGCGCCACCTGGCGGGCGAACATGCCGGTCAGCGTGAGTCCGGCGGGCAGCGGCCGGCCGGGGCCTTCGCCGAGGGCCAGCAGCGTGTCCAGCGCGGCTCCGGTCAGCAGGGGCAGCCGGCCGACGGTGGTGCCCGGCGCCTCGGCCGCGGCGGTCAGCAGGGTCTCCAGCTGTTCGGCCCAGCGGCGGACGGTGGTGTGCTCGAAGATGTCCGTGCTGAATTCGATACTCAGGGCCAGGCCGTCGCCGGTCGGCGGGCGGAAAGTGAACAGCGCGTCGCACTGCGCGGAGCCGTCGTCCGTCTCCAGGGCGCGTACGGCCAGGCCCGGCAGGTCGGGGGTGTCGGGGAAGTCGTCGTACAGGGCGATGACCTGGAAGACGGGGGTGCGCCGGGCGTCCCGCCGTACGCCCAGCTTCTCGACGACCCGGGCGAAGGGCGCGGCGGAGTGGTCCATGGCGCCGAGCAGGCTCTCCTCGGCCCGCTCCACCACGGTGGCGAACGGGGTGCCGGGGCCGACCGGCCAGCGCAGTGCGACCGAATTGAGGCACAGGCCCACCAGGTCGTCCACGTCGGCGTCGAAGCGGCCGGCGACCGCGCTGCCGATCACCACGTCCTCGTGGCCGCCGGTCCGGTGCAGCAGGGTGCTCAGTCCGGCGAGCAGGATCACGAAGGGGGTGGTGCGGTGGGCGGCGGCGAGGCGGCGCACGGCGTCGGCGCCGGGCCGGCCGAACTCCAGCCGCAGGGTGGCTCCGCGGCCGGTGCGCTGCGGCGGCCGGGGGTGGTCCGCCGGCAGCGTCACCTCCTCGGGGATGCCGCGCAGTCCGGCGGTGAAGTACTCCAGGTGCCGGTCGGTGACCCCGTCGCGCTCGTTGCGGCGTTCGATGTCCACGTAGCGCTGGTAGCGGACCACCGGCCGCGACGGCGCGGGCTCCCCCGCCGTCCGGGCCCGGTAGTGCGTGGCGATGTCGTCCATCAGCAGCTCGGTGGACCAGCCGTCCGCCACGATGTGGTGCAGGACGATCACCAGCAGGTGTTCCGTGCCGCTGTCGCCGAGCGGCACCAGCACCGGCCGGAAGAGGGGTCCGGCGGCGAGGTCGAGACCGGGTATCTGCTCGCGGACCACGCGCTGCAGCACCCGGTCCGGGTCGGCGCCCGCCTCGCCCGGCTCGGGCGGCGCGTGCCGCAGCCGCAGGGCCGCGGCCGGGACCTCGGCGCGCACCGGGGCGCCGTCCCGCTCGGGGAAGCAGGAGCGCAGCGAGTCGTGCCGCTGCACGACCGCGTCGACGGCCCAGCCCAGCGCCTCGGTGTCCAGGGCGCCGGTGAGGTGGAGGGCGACGGTGACCGCGTACTCGGCGGGGGTCTCCGAGATCTGGGCCAGCAGCCACATGCGGTGCTGGGCGGCGGACAGTTCACCCGTCCCGGCGCTCTGGGCGCCGCCGTCGGCGGCTGCGGTGAGGGCCGGGCGCAGCGCATCGGCCAGCTGGGCCGGGGTCTGGTGCTCGAAGACGGCGCGGACGCCGATCCCGGGATCCAGCGCGGAGCGCAGCCGGGCCACGAGCCGGGTCGCGTGGAGGGAGTTGCCGCCCTTGTCGAAGAAGTTCTCGTGCGCGGCGACGGGGGTGCCGCCCAGGACCTCGGTCATGGCGTCGAGGACCGTGCGGAGCAGGGGGTCGGTGTGCTGCCCGGACTCCGCCGGCGGCGGGGCCGTGGATGCGTCCTGCCGGGCGGCGAGCGCGGCGAGTCCGGCCAATGCGGTGCGGTCGGTCTTGCCGTTGGGCGACAGCGGCATCGCGTCCAGGGCGATGAGCCGGGCCGGGACGAGGGCGGCGGGCAGCCGCTGCGCGAGGAAGGCGCGCAGCTCCTCGGGCCGGACGGCCGTGGCCGGGTCCGCGCTCGGGTCCGCGCTCGGGTCCGTGCTCGGGTCCGTGCTCGGGTCCGTAGCCGTGAAGAAGCCGGTCAGGGCGGCCTCGGTGCCGCTGCCCGCCGCGATGACGGCGGCCATGGCGATCCGGGGGTGGGCGTTCATCGCCGCTTCGATCTCGCCGGGTTCGATCCGGCGCCCATGCAGCTTGACCTGGTGGTCGATCCGCCCCAGCAGCCGCAGTTCGCCGTCCTCCTCCAGCCGGCCGAGGTCACCGGTGCGGTAGAGCCGGCTTCCGGGCGGACCGTAGGGGTCGGGCAGGAACCGCTGCGCGGTCAGGGCCGGCCGCCCGTGGTAGCCGCGGGTCACGCTGGCCCCGCCGAGGTAGACCTCGCCCACCTCGCCGGCGGGCAGCTGTCGCAGCTGCTCGTCCAGGACGTGGGAGGTGGCACCCGCCATGGGGCGGCCGACCAGCACCGGCGCGTCCGGCCGGCCGCGGAGCGCCGTCCACCAGGTGGAGTCCACGGAGACCTCGGTCGCCCCGTAGAGGTTCACCAGATCGCACGGGAGGCGGTCGTGTACGTCGGCCACCAGCGCGGGGTCGAGCGCCTCCCCGCTGACGAAGATCCGGCGGAGCCCGGCGCACTGCCGGGGATCGACCCCGTCCACGAACATCCGCAGCAGCGAGGGCACCATGTGGAAGGAGGTGACTCCGTGTTCGGCGATCAGCGCGCCGAGGTGGCGGGCGTCCGTGTGGCTGCCGGCGAGCGGGAGCACGGTGGCGCCGCCGGTCAGCAGCGGCAGGAAGATCTCGTACACGGACACGTCGAAGGAGAGCGAGGTGACCTGGAGCATCCGGTCCTGCGGCCCCATCGGGAAGTGCTCCAGCATGCCCAGCAGATAGCTGACAATGCCGCGGTGCTCGACCATCACACCCTTGGGCAGGCCCGTCGAGCCCGAGGTGTAGACGATGTACGCGAGGTGCTCGGGCCGCACCGCGCCCTCGGCCGGCATGCCCGGCAGGTCCGGGGTGACCGGGGTGATCGGGGTGATCGGGTGGTGCGCGAACCGCTCCCGGTCCCCGTCGAGCGGAACCACCGCGATCCGGCCCGTCCCCTCGCGTAATCCCTCGGGCAGCCGGTCCCGGAGGGACTCGCGCAGCAGGACGGCCCGGGCCCCGGAGTCGTCCAGCATGTGCTGGATCCGCGCGGCCGGATAGGACGGGTCGACGGGTACGAACGCCCCGCCCGCCTTCAGCACGCCGAGCAGCGCGACGATCAGCTCGGGATCGCGCTCCAGCATCACCCCGACCGGGGCTTCCGCCCGTACCCCGAGGGCCCGCAGCTCGTGGGCCAGCCGGGTGCTCCGCTCGTCCAGCTCGGAGTAGGTGAGCCGGCCGCCGTCGTGGAGGACTGCGGTGGCCCCGGGGGTTGCGGCGGCCTGCTCACGGACGAGTTCGTGCAGGGTCGGAGCGTGCGACGGAGGCATGCGGCGTAGGGCGTCCATGGCGTCCATACAGGGAGACTCCCGACATTGGGTTCGTCGTGCGGCGGCCGTTCCATGGTGGAGTCGCCGGGGAGTCTTGATCAATTGTTCCTTGGTCGGACGGCGCAGTGATCCTTTTGTCGGTCTGCCGCGCCCGACTCCGGCGGCGGGCGGGCCCCCGCCGGAAGGATCAGTACCGCTGCGCCGGGAGGACTACCCCCGGCGGCACGAACGGCGGCACCGCCCGGCCCCCGGAGCACGGCCGACCCGGCCGACCGAGCCGACCCAGCCGACGGAGTCGACCCGGTCAACTCGGTCAACTCGGTCGACTCAATTGACCTCCCGGTCCCGGCCCGCCCAGTAGGGCTGGCGGAGCTTGAACTTCTGGATCTTCCCGGTGGCCGTGCGCGGAATGGCCTCGCGGAACTCGACGGTCGTCGGGGCCTTGTAGCCGGCCATCCGCCGCTTGCAGTGGGCGATGATGTCCGCCTCCGCCGCGGTGGCCCCCTCGGCGAGCACCACCAGGGCCTTGATCGTCTCGCCCCATTTCTCGTCCGGTACCCCGATGACGGCGACCTCGGCGACCGCCGGGTGGCTGAAGATCGTGTCCTCCACCTCGATCGAGGACACGTTCTCGCCACCGGTGATGATCACGTCCTTCTTCCGGTCGGAGATCGTCAGGTGGCCGTCGGCCTCGTCGAGCGTGCCGCCGTCTCCGGTGTGGAACCAGCCGTCCGCCAGCGCCTCGGCGGTCTCCTCCGGCTTGTCCCAGTACCCGTCGAGCACGACGTTCGAGCGGGCCAGGACCTCGCCGGACCCGGAGACCTTCAGCCGGACCCCGAGCGCGGGCAGCCCGGCCCGGGACAGCCGGTGGGCCCGCTCCTCGGCCGGCAGCTCCGCATCCGCCGGCCGGGCCCGGTTGAAGGTGAGCAGCGGGGAGGTCTCGGTCAGGCCGTAGATCTGGGTGAACTCCCAGCCCAGCTCCTCCCCCATCCGCTGGATCATCCGGCTCGGCGGCGGGGCCCCCGCGCAGACGACCCGTACCCGGTCCCGGCCCGGGATCTCTCCCTCCCAGGCCGCTGCCGCATCGAGAACCGCGTTCCACACGGCGGGCGCGCCGCACATGAGTGTGACCCCGTGCTGCTCGACCCGGCGGAGGATCTCGGCGCCGTCGACCTTGCGCAGCACCACCTGCTTCACGCCGAGTCCGGCCATCACGTACGGCATGCCCCAGCCGTTGCAGTGGAACATCGGGAGCGTGTGCAGGTAGACGTCCTGCTCCCACACCCGGGTGTGCAGTCCGAAGGTCAGGCCGTTCACCCAGATGTTGCGGTGGGTGAGCCGTACGCCCTTGGGGCGGGCGGTGGTGCCCGAGGTGTAGTTGATCGTCGCGGTGGCGTCCTCGTCCGGGTGGGACCACGGTCGCGGCTCGATGCCGAACCTCATCAGCTCGTGCTCGGTCTGCTCCCCGAGGACGTACCGGTGCCGCGCGGTCACCCCGGACAGGGCACTGTCCAGCTCGGGGTCGACCAGCAGGACGGAGGCGCCGCTCTGCTGGACCACGTACTCGATCTCCTCAGGCTTGAGCCGGAAGTTGACGGGCACACAGATCCGGCCGCTCATGGGCACGGCGAAGAGCAGCTCGAGCAGTCGGGCCGAATTGTGGCTGACCACCGCCACCCGCTCACCCTCCCGGACCCCCAGCGCGTCGAACCCCGCCTGCCAGGCCCGGACCCGCTCGCCCAGCCGTCCGTACGTCGACTCCGGCACCGGCGGACCGGGCTGATCCGGTTCGTCGACCACGCCGGGGGAGGCGGAGAACCCCAGCTCGGCCCGGTCGAGGAAGTCCGCCACGGTCATGGGAATCCGCATTGCTCTCTCCTGGCATCGGGACAACTGCACGGTCGAAGGCGGCGGGGTCGGACGAAACCCGCCCCGGCAGGCATCGTGCCGCGCGTGCGGTACGCGCCACCAGTGGGGCGTCAGCCGGTGATTGACCCGAAGCGCACCGAGGTCCGGGTGGCGGTGGTCATCCCGGCGAGCAGCGCCTCCCCTTCGGCAACGATCTCCTCCCGGGTGCCCTTGGTCCCGGTGCCGCCGAAGAGCTCGACGACGAGCTCCGCCCGCTCTCCCTTCTCGTCCTCGTCGAGCCGCCACAGCCCGGCGAGGAATCCGTCGACAAGGAGGGTGCAGTACGCCTGATTCCCTTTCCAGGTACGGCCTTTGAGATCAGCGGGTACCAGCCGGCTGCGGTCGGCATGGGAGAGCAGCACATTGTCGAACTCGGGCAGGAAGCGGGGCGGGGCCGGGGTGTCGGGGTCGGGGCGCGGGGCGTCGGGCAGGTCGAACAGCTCCACCCCGGCCTGGTCCCGGAAGGTCACCAGCTCGGGCCGGAGCCGCTCGAAGGCGGCACGCATTCGGGTGAGCCCGGACCAGGTCTGCATGTCCTTGACGGAGGCCGGCCCGAAGGCGCGCAGATAGCGGCGTACGACCTCGTCGGCAGACGCGGGCTCCGCGCCGGCCGGCCCCGGCCGACCCGCCCGCAGCTCACCCACTTGCCGCCCGCCCACTTGCCGCTCCCCCACCCACTGCTCCAGATGGGCCAGCCGGACCTGGCCGCTGCGTCCCCACAGGCCGCGCGGGGTGACCTGGACCAGCGGGAGCCGGCAGCGGGCGGCGACCGAGAGGGCCTGCGGGTCGGCCTCGGGCCACTCCTTCGACAGCGCCTCCCGGATCTCGGCCATGGTGCGGGGCCCGGTGTCGACAAGAGCGCGCGCGAGCTCGGTGAGCCGCTCCAGATCCACCCCGGCCAGGCCCGCACGGAAGTAGCCGACCTCCCGGTCCCGGGCGGGCTGGACCAGGAGCCGCAGGGCCAGGGCGTCCTCGGTGGTGTGGGTGTGGATGGTGGACCGCAGGGTGACCATGCGCACCACCTCACGGGACTCCATCAGCGCGGACAGCTCCTCGGGCCGGAACCGGGCCAGCCGGGCGTGCAGCTGGAAGTACGGGGGTTTCACGTTCTGCGCCTGGAGCCCGACGAGGTGCGCCACCGCCTCGCGGGCCGACAGCTCGGCGCGGGTGAGGAGCAGCTGACGGGCGAGTGTGGCGCGGTTCAGCGCGCGGGGACCGTAGACCGGGTGCGTCCTGGAAACCATGCCCGCAACGCTAGCGAGCATTGCGGCCAGCCCCTGTCCTCAAGCCGCCCCCACGCCAGGCCCCCGCCCCTTTCGTCCGTATATCCTGCTCCCCAAACCACCGGAACACCGACCGCCGGACCCGACCAGGACTCAACCCAGGAACAGGAACCCGGGACCGGAACCCGAAACCCGGAACCAACCGAGGGAGCCAGCCAGCGATGCCGGAGCGCCGAGAGAACCACTCCTCGCCGTCCGCGAAGCGGACGGGCTGGCGCCGCCCCGCGCCCCCGCCGTCGACTCCCCCCGCCACTCCCCCGTCGGCCCCGAAGGCCGCCGCGGCCTCCCCCACCGCGCCGGACCATCGCAGCGTGATCGACTCCGCCGTCTACCGCGACGGCCACCGGGTCGCCTCCCCCACCACCCTCGCCGAAACCTTCCGGCAGCTGCGCGACCGGCCCGACGGCATGGCCTGGATCGGCCTGCACCGACCCACCGAGTCCGAACTCCACTCCCTCGCCGCCGAGTTCAACCTGCACCCGCTGTCCATCGAGGACGCCCTGGAAGCCCACCAGCGGCCCAAGCTGGAACGCTACGGCGAAACCCTCTTCGTGGTCCTGCGCGCCGCCCGCTACCTGGACGCCCCTGAGGAGGTCGAGTTCGGCGAACTCCACGTCTTCGTCGGCCCGGACTTCCTCATCACCGTCCGCCACGGCGCGGCCCCGGACCTCTCCGCGGTCCGCCGCCGCATGGAGGAGACCCCGGAACTCCTCTCCCTGGGCCCCGAAGCGGTCCTGTACGCCATCCTCGACGCGGTGGTCGACGGCTACGCCCCGGTCGTCGCGGGTGTCCAGAACGACATGGACGAGATCGAGACGGAGGTCTTCCGCGGCGACCCGGAGGTCTCCCGCCGCATCTACGAACTCTCCCGCGAAATGGTCGAGTTCCAACGCGCCACCCGCCCGCTGGTGGGCATGCTGCACGGCCTGATGGCGGGCTTCGCCAAATACGGCACGGACGAGGAACTCCAGCGCTACCTCCGCGACGTTGCGGACCACGTGACCCACACCAGCGAACGCGTGGACGGCTTCCGCCAGGCCCTGACGGACATCCTGACGGTGAACGCGACACTGGTCTCCCAACAACAGAACGCAGAAATGCGCGCCTTGGCAGAGGCGGGCTTCGAACAGAACGAGGAGATCAAGAAGATCTCCTCGTGGGCCGCCATTCTGTTTGCACCCACGTTGGTGGGAACCATCTACGGCATGAACTTCGAGACCATGCCGGAGCTCAAGTGGGCCGGCGGCTACCCCTTCGCGATCCTCCTGATGGCATTGGTCTGCGTCAGCCTGTACGTCATCTTCAAGAAGCGCGACTGGCTCTAGCGGACGAGCCGGAAGCGTCGATCAACTTAGCATCTGCGAACATCACGGAACGGCCCCCCAGGCCCCGCCAGGCCCGGCAAGCGCGAGCGCAGCTCCCGGCAGACACTGATGCCGTCGCTGTCGGGCAGCCGTACGTCGAGCACGACAACGTCCGGGCGCAGTGCCGGCCCGCGGGACAGCGCCTGCTCGGCCGTGCCCGCCTCACCCACGACGGTGATGTCAGGCTCGACGTCGAGGAGGTCGCGCAGTCCGCGACGGACCACCTCGTGGTCGTCGAGGAGGAACACCTTGATCGGAGCCTCGGTCACTGCGGCCGACGATGCAGGGGCCCTGTGGGACACGGCAGAGGCCCGAGGGGCCCATGTCCCGGTCCCGCCCCGAGCCAGGAGGGGTCAGTAGGGCCAGGACCAGTCCGCGACCTCCGGCAGGTCGACGCCGTGTTCGCGGATCCAGTCGTGGTGGCGGAGGCGCTGGTCCGCCATGGTCCGGCGCAGGCCCCCGGCGCGTTCGGCGAGGCCGTGGACGCGGTCGATGACGTCCATGACGAGCCGGTAGCGGTCGACGTCGTTGCGGACCACCATGTCGAACGGGGTGGTCGTCGTCCCGGACTCCTTGTAGCCGCGGACGTGCAGCTGGGCATGGCCGGCGCGGCGGTAGGCGAGGCGGTGGACGAGCCACGGATAGCCGTGGTAGGCGAAGATCACCGGCCGGTCCGTGGTGAAGAGGGCGTCGTACTCGGCGTCCGTCATGCCGTGCGGGTGCTCCTCGTGGGGCATCAGCCGGGCGATGTCGACGACGTTGACGACGCGGACGGCCAGCGACGGGAGGTGCTCGCGGAGCAGGGCCGCGGCGGCCAGCACCTCCATGGTGGGTACGTCCCCGGCGCAGGCCATTACGACGTCCGGCCCGCCGGAGCCGGCTTCGGTCCCCGCCCACTCCCAGACGCCGGCGCCGCGCGTCACGTGCGCCCGGGCCTCGTCGATCGGCAGCCAGTCGAAGCAGGGCTGCTTGCCGGCGACGATCACGTTGACCTGGTCGCGGCTGCGCAGGGCGTGGTCGGCCACGGCCAGCAGGGTGTTGGCGTCCGGGGGCAGGTAGACCCGTACGACCTCGGGGCTCTTGTTGAGGACGTGGTCGACGAAGCCGGGGTCCTGATGGGAGAAGCCGTTGTTGTCCTGGCGCCAGACGTGCGAGGTGAGTACGTAGTTGAGGGAGGCGACGGGCTCACGCCAGGCCAGTTCTCGCGAGGTCTTCAGCCATTTGATGTGCTGGCCGACCATGGAGCCGACGATATGGGCGAAGGCCTCGTAGGTGGAGAACAGTCCGTGGCGGCCGGTGAGGAGGTAGCCCTCCAGCCAGCCCTGGCAGAGGTGTTCGGACAGGATCTCCATGACCCGGCCGTCACGGGACAGGTTCCGGTCCGTGGCCTCCGTGATGCCCTGCCATGCCTTGCCGCTGGCGGTGTACAGGTCGTCCAGGCGGTTGGACGCGGTCTCGTCCGGCCCGACCACCCGGAAGTCCCGCCGCTCGGACGTGTCGCGCAGGACCTGGGCGAGGAAGCGCCCCAGGACGCGGGTCGGTTCGTGGAGGGTGCGTCCCGGTTTGTCGACGTGGACGGCGTGCGTGTCGAGCGCGGGCAGCGGGAGCGGTCGCAGCAGCCTGCCCCCGTTGGCGTACGGGACGGCGCCCAGCCGGTGCTCGCCCCGCGGGAGGCAGGCCAGGACCTGCGCTGTCGGGGCGCCGTCGGCGTCGAACAGCTCCTCCGGCCGGTACGAGCGCAGCCACGCCTCCAGCTGCCGCAGGTGTGCCGGGTTCTCCCGTACCCCTGCGAGGGGTACCTGGTGGGCGCGCCAGGTGCCCTCGACCGGCTCGCCGTCGACGGTCGTCGGCCCGGTCCAGCCCTTGGGCGTACGCAGTACGATCATCGGCCAGCGTCCGTACTCCCGCCCCGGAGCGCCGTCCGCCGTCCTCGCCTCCCGCTGGATGCGGGCGATGCGGTCGAGGGCGTGGTCCATCGCGCGGGCCATGGCCTGGTGGACCTGGGCGGGTTCGCTGCCGGTGACGTACAGCGGGTCGTGGCCGTAGCCGCGCAGCAGGGCGTCCAGTTCGGCCTCGGGGATCCGGGACAGCACGGTCGGGTTGGCGATCTTGTAGCCGTTGAGGTGCAGGATCGGCAGGACCGCGCCGTCGTGGACTGGGTCGAGGAACTTGTTCGAGTGCCAGGACGCGGCCAGCGGGCCCGTCTCGGCCTCGCCGTCGCCGATGACGCAGGCGACCAGCAGGCCGGGGTGGTCGAAGGCGGCCCCGTAGGCGTGGGCGAGGGCGTACCCGAGCTCGCCCCCCTCGTGGATGGAGCCGGGTGTCTCGGGCGCCACGTGACTCGGCACTCCCCCGGGGAAGGAGAACTGCCGGAACAGCTTGGCCATGCCCTCGGCGTCGCGCGTCACGTCCGGGTAGGTCTCGGTGTACGTCCCTTCCAGCCAGGAGTTGGCCAGGACGGCGGGTCCGCCGTGTCCGGGACCCCACACGCACAGGGCCTCCAGGGAGCGCTCCTTGATGACGCGGTTGAGGTGGGTGTGCACCAGGTTGAGGCCGGGTGAGGTGCCCCAGTGCCCCAGCAGCCGGGGCTTGATGTGCTCCGGCCGCAGCGGTTCGGCCAGCAGGGGATTGTCCATGAGGTAGATCTGGCCGACCGCCAGGTAGTTGGCGGCGCGCCAGTGGGCGTCCAGCTCCGAGATCGCGTACGCGGTCAACGCGGTCATGTCCGCTCCTGCGGGTGAGGGTCCGGGACGTTCGTCGGATGGGCCGATGCCGACACCCTGCACCAAGTCGGCGCCGGGCCGGCAGGGCGCACCGGCCCCCAGGCAAGGGACCATCGGCCCTTCTGCGCCCCTGCCCGGCCCGGCGAAGGTGAATCCCGGTGGCGCCCGTACCTCCCCCGACGGGCGCCGCCCACACTTGCCGGCCGACCCGATGCCTCGTGCATCAGTACGGAGGACAGATCAGTGAAGCGCACCCTCGTCGTCGGAGTGGACGGTTCCCCCGAGAGCCGGGCGGCGGCCGACTGGGCTGCCCGGGAAGCCGTGCGCCGCGACATGCATGTTCATGTGGTCCACGCGTGGCTATGGCAGCCGCTCGCCGTCCCGGTGGTCCAGGACCCGGATACCGAGGCCCGCCGGGCCCGGCAGATCCTGGAGGAGACGGAGACCGAGCTGGTCCGTCGGCACCCGAAGCTCTCGCTCACCGCGGAGCTGATCCCGGACGTCCCCGTGCCGGCCCTGCTGCGCGCCGCCAAGGGCGCGGAGTTGCTGGTCCTCGGCAGCCGCGGGCACGGCGCCCTCACGGGCTTCCTGCTCGGCTCCTACGGACAGCAGCTGATCGCGTCCGCCGAATGCCCGGTCGTCTCCGTCCGTGCCCGGCACGGCAATCCGGTTGCCAGGCCCGATGAGGGGGAGGTGGTCGTGGGCCAACAAGGCGGCGTGGAGGACTCCGCCGAGGTACTGCGCTTCGCCTTCGAGGAAGCCGCCGCACGCCGGGCTCCGCTCCGGGCGGTCCGGGCCTGGACCCTTCCGCTGGTCTATGCCTACAGTCTCGGCTCGGCGTGGATCGCCGATCAGTTCGGCGGCTTCGAGCCGTTCGAGAAGGACGCTCTGGAGCAGGCGCTGGAGCCGTGGCGACTGCGGCACCCCGAGGTGGAAGTCATCACTCACGTCGAGCAGGGGAGCGCGGGCCCCGTGCTGCTGTCCGCCGCGTCGGACGCCCAGCTGCTCGTCGTCGGCCGGCAGGTCCGCGAATCGGCGCTGGGCACGCGCATCGGATCGGTCGCCCATGCCGCCCTCCACCACGCGGCCTGCCCGGTCGCCGTCGTGCCGCACCACTGAGCCGACGCATGGCACGCAAAACGGCCGGGCAGGCGAGTGCAGCCTGCCCGGCCCGTACTGCGGGGGCGGCGACCGGAGGCCGGGGCCGGGCTACCGGCCGGGCGGCGTCAGGGCGTGACTCGCGATCACCGCGGCCTGAACGCGCCGCTCCACCCCGAGCTTGACGAAGAGCCGCGAGATGATGTTCTTGACGGTCTTCTCCGCGAGGTACAGCCGCTTGCCGATCTCCCGGTTGGTGAGCCCCTCGCTGACCAGCAGAAGGACCTCCTTCTCCCGGTCGGAGAAACCGGGAAGCCCCGGTGCCCGGTCCTGCTCGGGCGCGTCGCCGCGCATCCGGGCCATCAGCCGCGTGGTGGCGCCCGGATCGAGCATCGACTGTCCCGAAGCCACCGTCCGTACGGCGCTCACCAGGTCGGTGCCCGTGATCTGCTTCAGGACATAGCCCGACGCCCCCGCCATCACGGCGTCCAGCAACGCCTCCTCGTCGTCGAACGACGTGAGCATCAGGCAGGCCAGCTCCGGCATCCGCGAGCGCAGCTCCCGGCACACGCTCACCCCGTCGCCGTCCTGGAGCCGTACGTCCAGGATCGCGACCCGGGGGCGCAGCGCGGGGATGCGGATCAGCGCCTGTTCCACTGTGCCCGCCTCACCGACAACGGTCAGGTCGGGCTCGGCGTCGAGCAAGTCGTGCACCCCTCGGCGTACGACTTCGTGATCGTCGAGCAGGAAGACGCTGATGGGTCCCGCCACGGGGGAGGGAACACCGCTGCCGGTCATGACGCAACTCCTTCGCCTGGGTCCGCCCTGGACGCACGGACACCGGCATCGTGCCCGTAGGACAGGGCGGAGGGACAGGGCCGATCGGCCCTCTTCCGCCTGGTGCTCTCCGGGGGCCGGGTCCCGGCGCGTGCCCGGACGAGGGACCTTCGGCCCTGTCGCATGGCCCTGTCGGGCCTTCTGGCGTGTGCACGGGATCGGATGGACTGGTGGCGCACGGGGAACGGCGCGGCCCGACGGGGCCGCAGGCAGCACGGAGGACGCCATGACGACAGCCCCGATCGACCTGAAGACCGTGTCATGCGAGGACCGCGGCGTGAGGATCGCCCTGGCCGGGGAGCTCGACTTCCACACGGCTGGGCAGATAGAGCCGCGCCTGCAGGAACTCGCGGAATCCGATGGCCGCAACCTGGACCTGGACCTGAGCAGCCTCTCGTTCTGCGACAGCGCGGGCATCGACCTCCTCGTCCGTCTGAGCCGTCGCTGCCGGCTCGCGGGGACGCGGCTGCTCCTCCGTGACGTGCCGCCCCTGGTGGCCAAGTCCATGCGGGTGCTCGGCGCCGACCGTGACCTGGTGCTCGTCGCCTCGTGATCGCGGTGCCGCCGCGCCGCGAGGGGCGGAGAAGCGCCGTACAGCCCTGCCCCCAGGGTGGGGCAGCAGGGAGGGAGATCTCGTCGTGGGGTTCCGGCCGGCTGCTGCACCGTCGCCGGCCGGTCCCGCGATCCCTGGCAGAGTCCCTGCCTTCCCCCTCAGCAGCCGCTGCCAAGCGGCGCCCGCCATACGAAGCTGCTGCCGCCCCCCTCGGGAGTCTCGACGGTGAAGGTCCCGCCCACGTCCTGTGCCCGCTCCTCCAGGTTGCGCAGACCGCTCCTGCGTCCCTGCGCCGGAATGCCCGTGCCGTTGTCCGTCACAGTCAGCACGATCTCACCTTGGCCGGCCCTCAGGCTCACGCCGACCCGGGACGCCCGGGCGTGGCGAGCCGCGTTGCTGAGGAGCTCACCCAGCGCGGCGATCACATGGTCGGCGACCTGCGGCGGTACGTCGGTGTCGAGGAGGCCTTCCATGCTCAGCCGCGGTGGATGGCCGAGTGCGGTGGCGGCGTCGCCGACGGCTCGGGCGGCGCGCGCTCGCAGGCCGGGAGCGCTGTCTCGGTCCTTGGTCCGCAGCCCGAAGATCGTCGATCGGATGATCTTGATGGTCTCGTCCAGGTCGTCGACGGCGCGGCCGACCCGCTCCGCAGCTCCCTCGTGGTCCACGAGCCGGGCGGCACTCTGGAGGGTCATGCCGGTGGCGAAGAGCCGCTGGATGGCCAGATCGTGCAGGTCACGGGCGATCCGGTCGCGCTCCTCCAGCAGTGCTATCTGTTCCGCGTCCCGACGTCGCTCCGCCAGCTCCAAAGCGATCGCCGCCTGACCCGCGAAGGCGACGAGCGGCTCCAGCTCCCCCTCGCCGAAGGCCGGATCTCCGGCCGAACGCGAGAGCAGCAGAACGCCTCGGCTCTGCCCGCCCCCCGTGCCCAGTGGGACCGCCACGGCAGGTCCGAGCCCGTCCCGCCCCGGAAGCGGAGCCTCGGCCGGGTAGCACCCGTCCTCCCAGGCCCGCAACGCCGTCACGGGCTCGCCCGCCCGGTGCGCGGCTCCCAAGAGCGTGCCGTCGCAAGGGACGGCCAAGCCCTGCCAGCCGACTGCATCCGTACCGGCCTCACCGGCCTCGCCGGCCCCATCGGCCGCGAACTCCACCACCAGGCCGTCGCCACCGTCCACCGGCACGGCGATGTGCACGAACCGTGCCGCCGTGATCTCCTGGGCTCGGCGGGCGATGAGTTCCAGCACCGCCGGACGTGGACTGCCGGAGAGCAGACTCTCGGTGATCTCCGCATTGGCCCGGAGCCACAGCTGCTGGCGTTGCGCCCCCTCGTAGAGCCGCGCGTTGTCGATCGCCACACCCGCCGCCACGGAGAGGGTGGAGATCACGGTCTCGTCCTCGGTGTCGAAGTCGAGCCCGCCCCGCTTGTCGGTCAGATAGAGATTCCCGAACACCTCGTCACGGACCCGGATCGGCACTCCGAGGAAGGTCCGCATGGGCGGGTGGTGAGCCGGAAATCCGTAGGAGGAGGAGTGCGCACCGAGATCGGTCAGGCGCAGCGGCTCCGGGTGGTGGATGACCTCGCCGAGCAGGCCGTGTCCGGCCGGAAGCGGACCGATGGCCGCGATCTCCTCATCGGTGAGCCCCACGGTCAGGAACTGCGCGAGCCTGCGCCCGTCTGGTCCGATCACTCCCAGCGCCCCGTACTCGGCGTCCACGAGCAGCGCAGCCGCTTCCACGATCCGCCGGAGCACCTGGGCGAGATCCAGCTCCCGCCCCACCGACACGACGGCCTCCAGCAGGCTGTGCACGCGGTCGCGGGTGCCCCGCACCTCGTCGATGCGTACTTGGAGCTCGTCCAACAGCTCGTCCAGTCGCATACGCGGCACCCGCGTCACGGGACCCCCCACACCCACGCGCTTCCCCTCCGATCGCCGGCCGCCGGTCCGGCCGGCGGCCAGCCTACCGACACGCCGACGCCCCAAGGGCATCGTTGCGCGCGGATGCCCGCCGTGACTGACTTGATCGAAACGCCCGACGACGGGGAGGAGACGGCAATGGCACTTGGCAAGGCTCTTTACGAGGCGGAGCTGCTGCGGCTCCAGACGGAGCTGATCAAGCTCCAGGAATGGGTGCGCGCGGAAGGCGCCCGACTGGTGGTCGTCTTCGAGGGCCGCGACGCGGCGGGCAAAGGTGGGACGATCCAACGGATCGCCGAACACCTCAACCCCCGCGTGGCACGCATCGTCGCCCTTCCGAAGCCGACGGAGCGGGAGCGCACGCAGTGGTACTTCCAGCGCTACGTGACGCACCTGCCCGCCGCCGGCGAAATCGTCCTGTTCGACCGCAGCTGGTACAACCGGGCCGGAGTCGAACACGTCATGGGCTTCTGTACGCCGGCGGAGCACCAGCTCTTCCTGCGGCAGTGTCCGGTGTTCGAGCGGATGCTGGCCGAAGACGGGATCCTGCTCCGCAAGTACTGGTTCTCCGTCAGCGACGCGGTCCAGGAGGAGCGCTTCCGCCGCCGCGCGAAGGACCCGCTACGCCGCTGGAAGCTCTCCCCGATGGATATGGAGTCCCTCACCCGCTGGGAGGCGTACTCGCGGGCCAAGGACGAGATGCTCGTCCACACGGACACAGCGGACGTTCCCTGGTACGTGGTCGAGAGCGACGACAAGCGCAGCGCGCGGATCAACATGATCGCCCACCTGCTGTCCTCGCTCCCCTACGAGGACGTGACCCTGCCGCCGCTGGTCCTGCCGGCCCGGCCCCCGTCCACCGGGTACGAACGGCCGCCCAAGGAGCTGCAGACCGTCGTACCCGATCACGCGGCCACGCTCGGGAAGGGGTGAAGCGACCGCGTCGTGCTCCTCCCGCGTCGTGGGGACGAGTTCGACGCGGCGCGGGTGCGGATGCGCCGCGCGGCGGCCGGGCACGTGGACGTCCAAGGCCACGCTGCCCGACCGGACGATCCAGAACCGGTCGGCGTGACCGCTTTCGCCGTCCTCGACGAGTTCCGCCGCCGAAACTCCCGCCCCTGAATCCCTTTCCTGAGGCCGTGATCGAGCTGGCGGCCCAGGAGTTCCCCGACTTCGACGACACCATCATCAAGCTCTGCCGCTGGCCCCACCACCGGCACCTGCACGACCGGCCGGGTTCACGGGACAAATCCTCGATCGGATGCGACCGGCTCTGACCGGCCGTGCCCCCGTTGCCGGGGTTCCGGGGAGGTGACGTGTTTGTGTCGGGTGTCTGGTGGTGCGGCTGGTTGTGGGTGAGACTCCGCGTACCGATACCCCCGCCCCCGCCGCGCGGGTGCGTTTGCGGATGATCGTTAATCCGCCACGGCGTTGTGTTTATTGCCCCGGCCCAGTCGCCTGATGAACGCTTGAGGCCAGGGACAAAGGCCCGCGCGCCGGGTCCCTGGACATTGACGTTAGCGGGGGAAAACGCTATGGACATGCTCATCGCGGGAGCCGGGATCGGGGGGCTGACCGCGGCGTTGAGTCTTCATGCGGCGGGGTTCGAGAAGGTGCGGGTGGTGGAGGCCGCGCCCGTGATCCTGCCCCTGGGTGCGGGGGTGAACCTGCTGCCCAACGCCGTGCGCGAGCTCGCGGCGCTCGGACTGTACGAGAGGATCGCCGAACAGGCCGCGCCCATCGAGGAACTGGGCTACTACAACCAGTGGGGACAGCCCATCTGGCAGGAGCCCCGGGGGCGGGCCGCCGGGTACCGCATGCCGCAACTGGCCGTGCACCGGGGTGCGTTGCACTCCGTGCTGGTCGAGGCCGTCATCGAGCGGATCGGGCCGGATGCGATCCTCACCGATGCCCGGTTCATCGGGTTCACGGGGGTCAGAGGGTTCACAGGGTTCGATGAGTTCGCCGCGGGGCGGGTGCGTGCGCAGGTGGCGCACCGCAACTCCGGCAGGGCGGACAGTGAGATCGCTGCCGACGTGCTCGTCGGGGCCGACGGAATACGGTCCGCGGTGCGGGCCGCGCTGTACCCGCAGGAAGGCGCCCCGCCCCACAACGGTGTGGTGGTGTGGCGCGCAACGACCCGTACCCGTCCGTTCCTCGGCGGCCGGGCCATGGCCGTCATGGGCGACGGGCAGTGGAAGGCGGTCGTCTATCCGCTGGCCGCCGAGCCGGACGGCGACGGTCTGGTCCCGGTCAACTGGGCGGTTTCCCGCACCACGGACGCCGGCGACCCGGCCGCCCGGGAGTACGCCAACCGGCCGGTGCCACGCGAGCGGTTCCGGCCCCACTTCGCCGACTGGCGGTGCGGGGACCTCGCCCTGTCCGAGGTGCTCGCGGGCGAGGACCCGGTGATGGAGTTCCCCATGATCGACCGCGACCCGCTGCCGCGCTGGTCCTTCGGACGCAGCACGCTGCTGGGCGACGCGGCCCACGCCATGGCCCCCATGGGGTCGAACGCCACCAGCCAGGCGGTCATCGACGCCCGCGCCCTGGCTCACGCGCTCGCCTCGTACGCCGATCCGGTCGCCGCGCTCCGGGCGTACGACCGGGAACGGCGCCCGGCCATGAACCGGTTGCAGGTGCTGAACCGGGCCAAGGGACCCGAGGTGGTCATCGACATGGCCTCGACCCGGGCGCCGGGCGGGTTCACCCGTATCGACGAGTTCGTCCCCGAGGCGGTACTCGCCGAGGTGTCCCGCTCCTACGCGTACGCCTCCCACGCCGACCTCGGGGCGGCCAACGGACCGTCCCCCTACGAGGCTCCCGCCCACCCGGTCCGCTGACCATCACATCCCGGCCTTCAGAGTCGCCCCGGAGTGGTCGCGGAGTGGTCCCGGAGTGGTCGCGCCCGCTTTGGTGCGGGCCTATTTTCCCTCTTTCGTATACTTTGCATTAGTTCAGGAGAGACATGCCCCGCAGTGGCCAGGACTACCTCGACTCCCTCCGGGACGGCCGCGCCGTGTGGCTGGACGGCGAGCTGGTCAAGGACATCACCGAGCACCCCGCCTTCCGCAACACCGCCCGCTCGATAGCGAACCTCTACGACCTGGCGCAGCAGGACGGGCTGCGCGACACCCTCACCGTCCGGCCCGACGGGGCCGAGTCGTCCGTGCTGCGTGCCTACCACGTGCCCCGCAGCCACGCCGAACTCGTGGAGCGGCGCAAGGCGTTCAAGACCTGGTCCGAGGCCAGCTTCGGTTTCCTCGGCCGATCCCCCGACTACATGGCCACCGGCATCGCGGGCTTCGTCTCCGCCCCCGAGATCTTCGCCGGGCGCGAGTTCGACGGCCGGGCCAACCTCGACGCGTACTACCGGCGGATGTCCGAAGGCAGCCTCTACCAGTCCTTCACCATCACCAACCCGCAGATCGACCGGACCAAGTCCGCCTCCGAGCAGGAGGAGGACGACCTCTATGTGCGGGTGGTCAAGGAGAAGGACGACGGCATCGTCGTGCGCGGCGCCAAGATGATCGGTACCGCCGCCGTCTTCGGCGACGAGATCATCGTCGGCACCATCGAGCCGCTCGCGCCGCACGACGTCGAGTACGCCCTCACCTTCTCCATCCCCATCGACACCCCCGGCCTGAAGTTCATCTCCCGCACCTCCTACGAGGCCGGGGCCCGCAGCGTCTTCGACAACCCGCTGTCCTCGCGCTTCGACGAGAACGACGCGCTGCTCGTCTGCGACGACGTGTTCGTCCCCTGGGAGCGGGTGCTCACCTACCGCGACGTCGAGTCCAGCTTCCTGATGTGGTGGGGCACCCCCGCGTACCACAACTTCGTCCACCAGGCCGGAGTCCGCTACTGGACCAAGCTTGAGTTCCTCACCGGACTCGCCATCCTCATCACCAAGGCCAACAACACCTACTCCCTGCCGCCCGTCCAGATGCAGATCGGACGGCTGATCGGCTGGCTCAACATCGCCAAGTCGATGGTCCTGGCGGCCGAGAGCGAGTACGAGACGGTCGGCGGCCCCGGCGGCCCGGTGCACATCAACCGGGAAATCGCCTCCGCCCACCGCGCCATGGCCGGCGACCTCTACCCGAAGGTGCTCGCCGAACTGAAGATGCTGGCCGGCGGCGGACTCATCCAGCTGCCCGCGTCCGGCTACGACCTCAACCACCCCGAACTGGGCCCGCTGGTCGCCAAGTACGTACGCTCCCCCGGCCACCCGGCCGAGCAGCGCATCAAGCTGATGAAGCTGGCCTGGGACGCGCTCGGCTCCGAGTTCGCCAGCCGCCACGAGCAGTACGAGCGCTTCTACCACGGCGCCCCGCACGTCTACCTGCCCGGCATCGTCCGCGACGGCCGCCCCGACCTGCTCGAGGCGTTCACCCAGTCCTGCCTGGACGGCTACGACCTCGGCGACGGCCCGGCGGGGCCGTCGGCCGGCCCGTGGAGCGGCCGTGATGGCAGCTGACCGCAACCGCACCTGGGCGCTCGCCCTCCTCGCCTCCACCCAGTTCGTCCTGATCCTGGACACCTCCGTCATCAACGTGGCCGCCCCCTCCATGGGCGCGGACCTGGACATCTCGCCCGCCGCGCTGTCCTGGGTGGCCAATGCCTACCTGGTGTCGTTCGGCGGACTGCTGCTGCTGAGCGGACGCGCGGCCGACATCCTGGGCCGTCGCCGGCTCTATGTCGCCGGCCTCGCCACCCTTGCCGCCGCGTCCCTCCTGGGCAGCTTCGCCAACAGCGCCGCCCTGCTGATCACGGCCCGGGCCGTGCAGGGCATCGGTGCCGCGATGGCCGCGGCTGCCGCCCTCGCCCTGCTCCTGATGCTCTTCGAGGACGGACCCGAACGGCACAAGGCCCTCGGCGTGTTCGCGGCCATGGCGGGAGCGGGCGGCGCGGCCGGCACCGTCCTGGGCGGGGTGCTCACCAGCTGGCTCGGCTGGGAGTCCACGTTCGCGATGAACGTGGTCGTCGGCCTCGCGCTGATCGTCCCCGCCACCCGGCTGCTCCCGCCCGGCCGGCCCGCCGGCGGCGACCGCCGCGGCTTCGACCTGCCCGGCGCGACCACCGTCACCCTGGGGCTCGCCCTGCTGGCGTACGCACTGGTCAGCAGCGGGGAGGCGGGCTGGAGCGCGCCGGAGACCCTGCTGACGGGCGGTGCGGCCGTGGTCCTGCTCGCCGTGTTCGTCGTGGTGGAGCGCCGGGCCGAGTTCCCGCTCGTCCCGCCGGAGGTGTTCCGGCGGCGCACCCTGCGGCTGGCGAACCTGCTCGCCGCGATGTGGCAGATGGCCCTGTTCCCGATGTTCTTCCTGGTGAGCCTGTACCTCCAGGCGGTCCTGGGGTACGAGGCGGTCAGCGGCGGTCTCGGACTGCTGCCGCTGTCCCTGGTCGTCGTGGCCGTCGCCTCCTTCACCGACCGGCTCATCGGCCGGTTCGGGCTGCGGACCGTGATGGGCACCGGATTCGTCCTGGTCGCCGCCGGCATGGCCTGGCAGTCGCTGCTCTCGCCCACCGGCTCCTTCGCCGCCGACGTCCTGCCGCCCAGTCTGCTGCTCGGCGTCGCCCTGCCGCTGGTGTCGATCACCACCAATATCGCCGCCACCCTGGGCACCGAGGAACACGAGGCCGGCCTGGCCTCCGGCCTGGTCAACACCAGCATGCAGTTCGGCTCCGTGCTCGGCCTCGCGGTCCTCTCCGGTGTCGCCGCGGCCCGCACCGAAGCCGTGGGCCCGGCCGGCGGCGCCGACGCGGCCCTCACCGAGGGGTTCGCCCTCGCCTTCCTGGTCGGCGGCGCACTGGCCCTCGCCGCGGCCCTGTTCAGCACCCGGCTCGTGGTACCGGCAGCCCCGGCACCGTCCGCAACCCCCGCACCACCCGCAGCCCCGCAGCTTCCGACCGGCACGCAGCCGGCCGGCAGGATCGGATCAGAGAGGTAGGAACACATGACCGAAGACCGCCCGAGGCGTTACCTGGTAACGGGCGTCACCGGCTTCCAGGGCGGAACCGTGGCCCGGCTGCTCACCGCCCGCGGACACGAGGTGCGCGGCCTGGCCCGCCACCCCGAAGGGGTCCTGGGCCCCGTCGACCCCGCCGTCACCTTCGTCCCCGGTGACCTGGGCAACGCCGAGGACGTCCGGCGGGCGTTCGAGGGCGTCACCCACGCCGCCGTGGTGCTGCCGCTGGTGTACGACATCGAGACCATCACCGGCTACGCCCGCAACATCGCCGACGCGGCCCGCGAGGCCGGGGTCGAGCGGCTGGTCTACAACGTCAACACCCCGCTGCCGGAAGTCACCACGGCCTACGCCGGGTTCGAGAGCCGGCGTGCCGCCGAGGAGGTGCTGCGCGCGAGCGGCGTGCCCACCGTGGTGGTCCGCCCGCCGGTCTACCTCGACAACCTGTTCAGCCCGTGGAACGGTCCGGCCCTGGTCAACGACGGGGTGCTGGCCTACCCGCTGCCCGCCGACCAGCGCGTGGCCTGGCTGTCGCACGTCGACCTCGCCGAACTCGTCGTGGCCGCGCTGGAGAAGGACGGGGTGACCGACCGGGTGCTGCCCATCGGCGGCGCCGACGTGCTCACCGGCCCGGAACTGGCCGCGCTGTTCGCCCAGGTGCTGGGCCGGGAGGTCAGCTACCTCCCGCTGCCCGTCGACCAGTTCGAGCAGGGCCTCGGGCAGGTTCTGGGAGCCGAGGCCGCCGCGGGCGTCGCCGGGATCTACCACCACGTCGGCACCGGGGAAGCCCCGGACCTGCTGCACACCGACCCGCGGCGGGTCGAGTCCGAGCTCGGGGTACGGCTCACGCCGACCGTCGAGTGGATCAAGGCGCAGCCCTGGGACCACTGGTCACAGGCGGCGCACTGAACCGGCCCGGTGTCAGGGGCGCGGCCGTCGGCCGGCGCCCCTGACACCGGGGCGGGCCGCACCGGGCGGTGTTTCACACCGGCCGGGCGGCATTCACGGGGGAGGAGAAAACGCACATGTTACGCAACAGCGGTGCGGGCGAGCCGGATATGACCGGCACACCCCACCGGGCGGGACCGGTTCCGATCGCGGTGATCGGGATGGCCTGCCGACTGCCCGGAGCAGACAGTCCCGAAGCACTCTGGGACCTGCTCGACAACGGCACCGACGCCACCGGCCCGCTGCCCCGGGACCGGTTCGCCGGAACCACCGACGACGCGCGGCTGCGCGGCGGGTTCCTCGACGCGGTCGATGCCTTCGACGCGGACTTCTTCGGCATCGCCGAGGACGAGGCCGCCCTGATCGACCCGCAGCAGCGGCTGCTGCTCACCACGGCCTGGGAGGCCCTGGAGGACTCGGGCACCCTGCCCGGCTCACTGGCCGGCACCCGTACTGCCGTGTACGCCGGCCAGAGCCACGGCGACCACTGGGACCGGCTGCGCGACGCCGGGGCCGAGGACCGCCTCGACCCGCTCGGCAGCCTCGCCGGAACCCAGCAGAGGTCCCTGCTCGCGGGCCGGATCTCGTACGCCTTCGGCCTGCACGGGCCGAGCGTGACCGTCGACACCGGCCAGGCCTCCTCGCTCACCGCCGTGCACCTGGCTTGCCTGAGCCTGCGGGCCGGGGAGGCCACCCTGGCCCTGGCCGGCGGCGCGAACACGGTCCTGGCCCCCGCGGCCACCCAGCTGTTCGGCCGGGCCGGGGTGCTCGCCCCCGACGGACGCTGCAAGTTCGGCGATGCCGCGGCGGACGGGTTCGTCCGCTCCGACGGCGTCGGCATGGTGGTGCTCAAACCCCTCGAGCGGGCGCTCGCCGACGGCGACCGGATCCGTGCCGTGCTGCTCGGCAGCGCGGTCGGCAACGACGGTGCCACCAAGGAACGGCTGACCGACCCGTCCCGCACCGGCCAGCGGCTCGCGATGCGCTGGGCGTACGAGGACGCCGGGGTGTCCCCCGGGGACGTCGACTACGTGGAGGCGCACGGCACCGGCACCCGGATCGACGCGGTCGAACTCGGCGCGCTGAGCGAGGTCCTCGGCGAGGGCCGGCCGGCCGGACGTCCGGTGCTGGTCGGGTCCGTGAAGACGAACATCGGCCACTGCGAGGCCGCGGCGGGCGTTGCGGGCCTCATCAAGACCGTGCTGTGCCTGGAGCACCGGGCCGTGCCGGCCAGCCTCCATCTGAAGGAGCCCTCGCCGCTGGTCGACTGGGACCGGCTCCCGCTGGTCGTGCCCACGACGACCCGGCCCCTGCCGCCCCGCCGGCCCGGCCGCCCGCACCTGGCCGCGGTCAACGGCCAGAGCATCTCGGGGGTCAATGTCCACATGGTCCTGGCGTCCGCGCCCGAGTCCGTACGCGAGGACGAGCGCGAGGACGAACGCGAGGACGAACGGGCGGACGGACCCTGGCCGCTGGTGCTGTCCGCGCCGACCGCGGACCAGCTCGCCGCCCTCGTCCGGGCCTACCTCGCGCACCTCGCGCCCGACGGCCCCGGCCGCCGCGACCACGCACGCGACATCTGCTGGACCGCGGCGACCCGCCGCACCCGGCACCACCACACCCTCACCGTGCGCGGCGACAGCCACTCCGCACTGCACCAGGCACTCGCCGACCGGTGCGACCTGCCCAGCGGGGGCGCACCGGACCCCGACCCTGCCGAGGCGGCGGCCTTCGCCGCGCTTCCCGGCCGGGTGGTCACCCTGCCACCCCACCCCTGGCGCGGCCGGCGCCACCCCCTGATCACCACCGGCTGAGCCGGGCCGGCGCCGGCCCCCGGACCCGTCCGGGTGGTCCCGCACCGCCGCGGGCGCGCGACACCCGTCGCTGCGCTACGACCTCCCGAGCTTCCCGCCGTACCCGCCACGAGCCATGAGGCCGCCACCCGCCCCGCGCCGACCCCGGCCGCGCGGTGAGGCCGCGTGCCCATGCCCGCCCGTGCCCGTCCGCGTGCGACGGCTCACCCGCACGCATGTCCTCATCCCACCGCCCGATCCTTACGGAGTCACACATGTCGCACCTTGTCGATGTCGACCTGGGCAACCCCATACGCACCACCGCCATACAGAGCCTGGACCCGCTGAACGCCGACCGCGCCTGCTTCGACCTGCGCCGGCAGAACGCCGACGGCGACGTCCCCGCCCTGACCGCCGCGCTGCGCCGGCTCGTCCCCACGACGGCCGCCGTCGACGCGTACTCCCTGGAGATGTGCGTGGCCGCGATGCGCGACCTCGGCATGTTCCTCGGGTCGATCAAGCGCCACGGCCCCGAACCGCTCGACCTGGTCCCCGAGGTGCAGCCGGTCCTCCTCGAACTCGGCCGCAGGACCGACATGGTGCCCCGCGACACCGTGCACCACTACTGCACCTGGAACCCGGTCGGCGGACGCCAGCGCATGTACACCGGCGACGTCCAGGAGGCATACCTCCAGGAGTCGGTGCGCATGGTCTTCCCGCACCTCAGGGACGGCCTCGAACTGGCCGCGAACCTCAGCGAGATGGACCTCTCGGACCCCAAGTTCGCCGTGGTCACCGATGAGTTGACCCGGCACGTCGAGACGACCGTGGCCGCCATCGACATGGTCGTCTCCAATGTCAGCCCCGAGTTCTTCGCCCGGGTCCTGCGCCCCTACTTCGAGGACATCACCGTCGACGGCCGGGTGCTGCTCGGGCCGGCCGCGGCCCAGGTGCCGCTCTGGCTGATCGACCAGGCGATCTGGGCCTCGGACCGCAGCGAACCCGAGTACGAGGAGTTCCTGCGCGACTCCGTCCCCTACAGCCTGCGCCGCTGGCGCGACCTGTTCGACCGCTGGACCCAGGTGCCGTCCGTGGTCAGCCGGCTGGTCGACGCCTTCGGCGACGACCCCGAGGAGGCCGAGCGGCGCGACCCCGCGCTCCGCGAGAGCGGCGAGGCACTGGCCCGGCTGCTGCGCGTGATCGTGGTCTTCCGCGGCCGTCACCTGGGCATCGCCCGGAAGGCGTACGACGCCGACCTGCGCCTCTACCCGGTGGGCAGCGGTGGCGCGAGCGTCGACCTGCTGCGGCAGATCATCAACCTCACCCGGGTGACCTCCGAGGCCACCCGGGCCACCGCCCGCCGCCGCGCCGGCCAGGCCGCCGGCCACACCGCGGGCCACCACGGCCACGGTCACGGTCACGGTCACGGCCACGCACACGGTCACGGCCACGCACACGGCGCCGGCCACGGCACCGAGCGGAGGCCCGCATGAGCATCCTCATCGCCGGCGCCGGGATCGGCGGGCTCACCACGGCGCTGAGCCTGCACGCCGCCGGGGTGCGCCCCGGGGAGATCCGGCTGCTGGAGGCCGTACCCGACATCCGGCCGCTGGGCGTGGGACTGAACATCCTGCCCAACGCCGTGCGCGAGCTCGCCGAACTCGGCCTGCTCGACGAGCTGTCGGCGGTCTCCGTGCCCACCGGCAGCCTCGGCTACCACAACCGGTACGGCCGGCTCATCTGGCACGAACCGCGCGGCCTGCAGGCCGGCTACCGCTGGCCGCAGCTCTCCGTCCACCGCGGCCGGCTCCAGTCCGTACTGGCCGGGGCCGTGCGCGAGCGGCTCGGCGCCGACGCCATCGTCACCGACTCCCGGGTCGAGGGGTTCACCCCGCTGTCCGACGGCCGGGTGCGCGTCGGCGTGCGCCACCCGGCCGCCGGGGGCACCTCGCAGACCGAGGCGGACGTCCTGATCGGCGCGGACGGCATCCGCTCGGCCGTACGGGCCGCCCTGCACCCCGACGAGGGCCCGCCGCGCTGGAACGGGCTGATCGTCTGGCGGGGCACCACCTGGGCGCCGCCGTTCCTGGACGGCAGCACGATGGTCATCGCCGGGGACGACCGCCGGCGCGCCGTGGTCTACCCCATGTCGGGACCGGGTGCCGACCCCGCCCGGCCCGCCGGCGCGCCGCCCGGCAGCGTCCTGATGAACTGGGCGGTGGCCCGCGCCGCCGACCCCGGCAGCGAGTCGGAACCGGCCGACTGGAACCGCGCGGTGCGCCCCGCCGACTTCCTCGACGCCTTCACCGACCTGGCCTTCGACTGGCTCGACATACCCGCACTGATCCGCACCGCCGACGAGGCGTACGTCTACCCCATGGTCGACCGCGACCCGCTGCCGCGCTGGACCCACGGCCCGGTCACCCTGCTCGGGGACGCGGCCCACGCCATGTACCCGATGGGCTCCAACGGTGCGACCCAGTCCATCGTGGACGCCCGTGTCCTCGCCCGCGCGCTCGCGCTGTACGAAGACCCGCACGCGGCCCTCACCGCGTACGAGGCCGAACGGCTGCCGGCGCTCACCCGCATCCAGCAGGCGGCCCGCCGCCGGGGGCCCGAGGTCGTCATCGACCTGGCCCACGAACGCGCCCCCGGCGGCTTCGACCGGGTCCAGGACGTCTTCCCGGGTACCGAACTGGCCGACATCTCGGCCGACTTCGCCCGGCTCGGCGGCTTCGACCCGGACCACGTCAACCACCGGCCGTCCCACTCCGTCGTCCCGGCCGCCGGAGCCGCCCTGTGAGCACCGGCACCACCGCACCGCTGCGGGTGGACATCTGGTCGGACCTGTCCTGCCCCTGGTGCTACATCACCAAGCGCACCTTCGAGGCCGCCCTCGTGGCCTCGGGCCGGGCGGACGTCCAGGTGGTGGCGCACCCCTACCAGATCGACGGGGAGCGCCCCGCCGAGCCCACCCCCATGATCGAGTGGCTGGGCGGCAAGTACGGCGCCGAGCGCGCCCGCCGCATGGACGAGGAGGTCACGGCGGCCGGACCGCGCCACGGCATCACCTTCCACAACGCCTCGGGCTACGCCGTCAACACCCTCCAGGCCCACCGGCTGCTGCGGCATGCGGGCCGACACGGCCGGGCCGTGCAGAGCGCGCTCGAAGAGCTCGTCTTCGCCGCCTACTTCACCCACCGGGGCAATATCGCGGACCCCGCCCTGCTGGCCGGCCTGGCCGAACGCGCCGGGCTCGACCGCGAGGAGGCCCTGGCGTACCTCGCCTCGGACCGCGACCTCGCCGAGATCCGCGCCGAGATCCGCACCGCCCGCGAGGACGGCATCACCGCCGTTCCCGTCTTCACCTTCAGCAACGGCCACCGCATCGAAGGCGCCCAGCAGGAACAGGACCTCTTTCTGTCCGCCCTCGCGCCCGCCACCGGAGAGACATCGACATGATCCGAAACCACCCCGCCTCCACCCGCCGGGGCTTCCTCGGCAGCACCGCCGCGGTCGGCGCGGGCGTCGCGGCCGGCACCGTACTCGGCGCCGGACCCGCCGCGGCCACCACCGCAGCAGCCACCACGGCGGCCGGCGCGGCGGCGGCCACCGACACCGCCACCTACATCGGCAAGGACAGCCCGCAGTACGGCGACCTGACCCGCGGCGTCAACCAGCGCTGGACCGGCACCCCGGAGTGGGTCTGCGTCCCGCACTCCACCGCCCAGGTCGTCGCCGCCGTCCAGAAGGCCCTCGACAGCGGCAAGCGGCCGTCCGTGCGCGGCGGCGGCCACTGCTTCGAGGACTTCGTCGACAACGCCGACGTACGCGCCCTCATCGACCTGTCGGCCCTCGACACCATCACCTACGACGGTGCGCGCCGGGCGATCTCGGTGGGCGCCGGGGCGACCCTCGGCGAGATCAACGAGCAGCTGTTCAAGCGCTGGGGGATCGCGATACCCGGCGGCTCCTGCCCGACGGTCGGTGTCGGCGGGCACGTCAGCGGCGGCGGCTACGGCCCGCTGAACCGTACCCACGGCCTGACCGTCGACCACCTGTACGCCGTCGAGGTCGTGGTCGCCGACGCCACCGGCACCGCCCGCGCGGTCATCGCCACCCGCGAGCCCGACGACCCGCGCCGCGACCTGTGGTGGGCCCACACCGGCGGTGGCGGCGGCAACTTCGGCATCGTCACCCGCTACTGGTTCCGCACCCCGGGCCTCAGCGGTCGCACCCCGCAGACCAGCCTGCCGCAGCCGCCCGCCGAACTGCTCGTCGGCACGGTCCTGTGGCGGTGGGCCGACCTCGACGAGCGCTCCTTCGTCCGGCTGGTGAAGAACTACAGCGCCTGGCACGCCGCGCACAACGGCGCCGACGACCCGCAGCGCGACCTGTACAGCCACCTGGCGACCTTCCACCGCTCCGGTGGCGCGGTGGCCCTCAACGTCCAGCTCTCCACCGCCGCGGGCCCGGACCCCGAAGGCCGCTTCGACGCGTTCATCGCCGCCGTCGGCGCGGGCGTCGGCGCCCGCGGGACGACCGTGGAACGGCGCCGGCTGCCCTGGCTGCTGGCCACCCAGTGGTCCGGGTTCGCCGACCGGCCCTCCGGCAAGCGCATCAAGGGCAAGTCGGCCTACCACCGCACGGCCTTCGACGACGCCCAGGCCGCCGCCCTGCACCGGCACCTGACCCGCGCCGACTACGACCACCCCGGCAGCGGTGTCCTGATCGCCCCCTACGGCGGCCGGGTCAACACGGTCGCGCCGGACGCCACCGCCCTGGTCCACCGGGACAGCGCGCTGATCCTGATGTACGTGAGCGAGTGGACCGATCCGGCGCAGGACGCCCGGCACATCGGCTTCCAGCGGGAGTTCTACGAGGACGTGTACGCGGCGACCGGCGGTGCGCCCGTGGACACCGCCGGGAGCGGCACGGCCGGCGCGTACGTCAACTACGCCGACGTGGACCTGCGCGACCCGAGCCGCAACCGCTCGGCGCAGCCCTGGCACCAGCTGTACTACGGCGCCAACTACGCCAGGCTCCAGGAGGTCAAGTCCCGGTGGGACCCGCGCGGGGTGTTCCGGCACGCGCTGTCCGTGGAACCGCGCGCCGGACGGTCCCCGCGCTGACGGGCCGTGCCGCTAGCGGGCCGCGCGGCCGGACAGCCCCTGGCGCCGGTCCTGCCCGGCCCGTTTGACCGTGGCCGTCCGCCACTGCTCCAGAACGGCCGCCGCTGCGCCCGAGTCCAGCGCCGCGGCGGCCCGTTCCACCCCGGTGGCCAGCCGGCCGGCCACCGGGGCGGTGGACGGCTCCAGCGCGGCCAGCCCGGCCGCCGCGGACAGCAGGACCGCGTCCCGCACCGCCCTCGGCACCGGCCGGCCGGCCAGCAGGTCGAGGGCCACCGCGGCGTTGTGGGCCCGGTCGCCGCCGCGCAGCCCGGCCGCGTCGGTCCGTGGGATCCCCACCGTGCGCGGGTCGAACACCTCCTCGCGCACCTCGCCCTCGTGGACGGACCAGACGGTGGAGGTGGTGGTGACGGTGAGCTCGTCCATCCCGTCGTCACCCCGGAAGACCAGCGCCGACACCCCTTGCCGGGCGAGCACCCCGGCCATCAGGGGTGCGGCCCGGCGGTCGGCGACACCGACCGCCAGGGCCGAGGGACGAGCCGGATTCGACAGGGGGCCCAGCAGGTTGAACACGGTACGGACGCCCAGCTCGCGCCGCGGCCCGGCCGCGTGCCGCAGCGCCGGGTGGAACAGCGGGGCGAAGCAGAAGGTGATGCCGGTCTCCTCCGCCACCGCGGCGATGTCCCCCGGCGGCAGCTCCAGGACGACGCCCAGTTCCTCGAGCACATCGGCCGACCCGCACCGCGAGGAGGCCGACCGGTTGCCGTGCTTGACGACCCGGGCCCCGGCTCCCGCCGCGACGATGGCCGACATGGTGGAGATGTTGACGCTGTCCGAACCGTCACCGCCCGTCCCCACGATGTCCACCGCGGGCCCGGCCACCGCCAGGGGCGTGGCGTACCGGTGCATCGCCCGTACCAGCCCGGCCAGTTCGTCCACCGTCTCGCCCTTGGCCCGCAGTGCGACCAGCAGTCCTGCGAGCCGGGCGGCCCCGGCCTCCCCGGCCATGACCCGGCCCAGCGCCCAGTCCGTGTCCTCGGCCGTCAGGTGCCGGCCTTCGAGCAGCGCGTTCAGCAGGTCCGGCCAGCAGCGGGCAGCGGGCCCGGTCACGGCGGCGGTTGCGTTCGGCTGTACAGTCACGGAATTTCCCCCGGCTCAGAGGCATGCGGACGGTTCCAGTCTGGATAAGGAACTCGACGGCCCACCAGACCAGTTGACCGGAGGAATTCCGGTCCAATGAGAAGGTCGATTCCATGGCACTGCACATGACGGTCGAGATATCGAGGGATTCCGCCGAATCCCTCACCTCACAGATCCAGGTGTTCATCCGGGACGAAGTCGAAGCGGGAATTCTCCAGCCCGGAACCCGGCTGCCGTCCAGCAGACAGCTCGCCGAGGACCTTTCGGTCTCGCGCAGCGTGGTGGTGGAGGCGTACGGCCAGCTCGTCGCGGAGGGCTACCTCGAGGCGGTCCAGGGCTCCGGCACCCGGGTGGTGCGCCATCTCCCCCAACAACCGGTGGTGCCGCTCCTGTTGGACGAGGACGTGGCCCCGGCCGTGCGCTGGGACCTGCGGGCCGGCGGGAACAACACCCCCGCCTTCCCGCGGACCGAATGGCTCACCGCGTACCAGCGCACCCTGCGCACCGCCGAGCCCGGCGGCACCGGCTATCCGCCGCTGGCCGGGGAGGGCGCGCTGCGCGTCGAACTCTCCCGCCACCTCGGGAGGTTGCGGGGGGTACGGGCCGACGCCCAGCACCTCATGGTCACCGGCGGCTTCGCCCAGGCCCTGGGCCTGCTGTGCGCCGTACTGCCCGGCCTGGGCATCGACGCGCTGGCCCTGGAGGACCCCGGACACCCCGGGCAGCGGCACTTCGTACGGGAGAACGGCCTGCGTCCGGTGCCGGTGCCGGTGGACGAGGAGGGCCTCGTCGTCGATGCGCTGGCCGCCACCGGCGCCCGCGCCGTCCTGGTCACCCCCGCCCACCAGTTCCCCACCGGTGTCACCCTCTCCGCCGCCCGCCGCGAGGCGCTCGCGCAGTGGGCGCACGACGTGGACGGCTGGGTGATCGAGGACGACTACGACGGAGCACTGTGGTACGAACGCGGGCCCCGCCCACTGGCCTTGCAGCGGCTGGCCCCCGAGCGGGTGGTCTACGCGGGCACGGCCAGCAAGATCCTGGGGCCCGGGCTGCGGCTGGGCTGGCTGGCCGCCCCCGAGGCGCTGCTGCACCCGCTGCTGCGCGTCCGGGCCCGCCGCGACCTGGGCAGCGAGTCCTTCACCCAGCTCGCCTGTGCCGAACTGCTGCGCAGCGGCCTGTTCGACCGGCATCTGCGGCGGCTGACCGAACTCAGCGCGGGCCGCCGCGAGGCCCTGGACGAGGCGGTCGCCCGCCACCTGCCCGGGGCCACCGTGCTCGGCGCCGCGGCGGGCCTGCACGCCTATGTCCGGCTGCCCCGGCACGTGGACGAGGCCGCCCTGGTGGCCGGGGCGCTGCGCCGCAACGTCCTGGTGCGCGGCGGTGCGGGCTTCCACACCCGCCCCAGCCGCGATGCCCCGGCCCTGGTCGTGGGCCATGCGCACCTGCCCCGCTCCGGTGTCCTGGAGGCGATGCGCGAGGTGGGCCTGTGCTACACCCGGCGGGCCGGGTGAGCGCTGCGGGCCACCGCCAGGAAGTTGCCCATGATCTGCACGCCGCCGGTGGTCATGATGCTCTCCGGATGGAACTGCACGCCCTCGACGGGCAGGGTCCGGTGGCGCAGGCCCATCACATAGCCGTGGTCGGTGGAGACCGCCGTGGTCACCAGCTCCTCGGGCAGCGGCTCGGCGACGATGAGCGAGTGGTAGCGGGTGGCCTCCAGGGTGTTGCCCAGCCCCCGGAACACGCCCTCGCCGTCGTGCCGGACCGTACTGGTGCGGCCGTGCATCACCTGCTCGGCCACCTCCACCCGGCCGCCGTACGCGAGCCCGATGGCCTGGTGCCCCAGACAGACCCCGAGCAGCGGCACCCGGCCGGCGAACCGGTGCACCAGCTCCACGTGCCCGGACTCGGCGGGATGGCCGGGTCCGGGACCGAGGACCACCGCGTCCGGCTCCAGCGCGGCCAGCTCGTCCGGGGTCCGCTCCAGCGCCCGTACCACCTCGGTGCGCGCGCCGAGGGTGCGCAGGTACTGGTTGATGATGTGGACGAAGCTGTCGTACGCGTCGATCAGCAGCACCCTGGTGTCCCGCGCGGTCACAGCAACTCCTCACCGGTGAGGGCCCAGTAGGCCGCACCCATCTTCGCCAGCGTCTCGCGCCACTCGGCCTCGGGCTCCGACTGGGCGACCATGCCCGCCGAGCTCTGGGTGGCGTAGGTGGTCCCGTCGTAACCGACGGTCCTGATGCACAGCGCCAGTTCGCTCCAGGCGCCGCGCGCGTCCAGCAGGCCGACCGCGCCGGCGTAGGAGCCGCGCGGTTCCGCCTCCAGCTCGTCGATGATCTCCATGGCCCGGATCTTGGGCGCACCGGTCATGGTCCCGGCGGGAAAGGCGGCCCGGACCGCGTCCCAGATGCCGACCCCTTCCTCCAGCTGCCCGGTGACCGTCGAGACCAGGTGGAAGACGTGCGAGAAGGTCTCCACCGACATCAGCCGCTCCACCGGCCGCGTACTGGGCCTGCTCACCCGGCCCAGGTCGTTGCGGCACAGGTCCACCAGCATGATGTGCTCGGCCTGCTCCTTGCTGCTCTCCCGCATCTCCTTGATCCGGCGCTGGTTCTCCTCCTCGTCGGGGCCGCGCCGGGTGGTGCCCGCGATGGGGCGCATCACGATGGTGTCGCCCTCGGTCTTCAGGAACAGCTCCGGACTCGCCCCGATGAGCAGCCCCTCGGCGCGCGGCAGCAGGTACATGTACGGGGAGGGGTTGCGCCCGCGCAGCCGCCGGTAGACGTCGAGGGGGGTCAACTCCGTGCGGACGTCGACCCGGTGGCCGATCTGGATCTGGTAGATGTCGCCGACCCTGATGTGCTCCAGGCAGCGCTGCGCCCATCCGAGGAAGGTTGTCCGGTCCACGCTGTCGCGTACCGACAGCGGGGCGGGCGCCGCGGGGAGATCCGTCGGGCCGGGCAGCGCGGCTGCCGTACGGGCCAACTCCGCGACGGTGGAACCGGGTTCGCCGAACGCCGGGCTCTCGGCGTGCAGCAGCCGCGTCCCGCCCGTCGCGCGGTCGTACCAGACCGTGTCGCGGAACAGGGCGAGCGTCACATCGGGGCCGGCCGCCGCCTTGGTGCGGGGGGCGAGGGACTCCATGAACCAGGTTGATTCGTAGCTCAGCGTGGTCAGGAACCCGAAGGCGTACGAGGTGGCGGGCTCGTCCGTGGTCACCTCGAACAGCTGCCGGGCCGCTTCCAGGACCTGCCATATCGGCTCGGCGCCCTCGAAGTGCAGTCGCACCGCCGGGTCGCCCTCCGCGGTTTCGGGGGTGAGTCCGAGCCGTACGGCGGCGGCGACGAGTGCGCCGGTGATCACCGGCAGGCCCCTGACCTCCAGGTGTCCGGCCGCCCGTGCCCCGCTGCCGGCCGATCCGCTGAAGACCCGTACCTCACAGAGCAGTCCACAGCCCACGGTCGCGGTCCGCCGCCCCGGCTCCGCGTTCTCCAGCAGGAAGACCTCCCCGGCGGGGAGCACCTCCCGCAGCCGTACGTACAGATCGAGCGGGTCGTGGGGCGGCAGCGCGGACGCGCCGACCCGGACAGGAATCGCCTCGATTTCCGTCATCAATGAATTCTCCGTGAATTGTCGGCCCGTCGGGCCTGCTGAGCGCGTGTACGTCGAATCGGCCGGATGCCGTCCAGCGAAACAGCCGAGGGGGAAACGGGCCAGACCACTCCGGACCTTTCGATGCGGTCCACTCGGCCACCGCTTGACTGGGCCGCGGGCAGCGGATTTCAGTGGTTTCCGGAAGGGCGACGGACAACACCGGACCGCTTGGAGGTACTCGGAATGCACGACGCACACCACCGAACCGGCACGCTGGAAACGGCCCCGCCGCTCGTGTTCGCCGACGAATGCGACCTGCTGCGCGCCCGCCTGGCGGCCGTCGCCCGCGGCGAGGCCCTGCTGCTCCAGGGCGGGGACGGCGCGGAGACCTTCGAGCCGGTCACCGAGGACGGGGTGCGCCGCAAGCTCACCACGCTCCTCCAGATGGCCGTCGTACTGACCCACGCCAGCCGGCTGCCCGTGGTCAAGGTGGGCCGGATGGCAGGCCGGTTCGCCCCGGCCGGGAGCTCCGCCGACACCACCGGCACCGCCGGCCCGGACCGGCTGGAGCGCCGGTACGAGGCCCAGGCGGCCACCCTCAACCTGGCCCGCTCGCTGGCCTGGGGCGGCTTCGCCGACCTGCACCAGGTCCACGCGTGGAACCGGGAGTTCGTCGACGCCTCCCCCTCGGGCGACCGCTATGCGCGGCTGGCCGACGAGATCGGCCGCACCCTGGCCTTCCTGGCGGCCTGCGGGGCGGACACCCGGAACCTGGGCACCACCGAGTTCTTCATCAGCCACGAGGGGCTGCTCCTCGACTACGAGCGGGCCCTGACCCGGCCGGACCACCGCACCGGCCACCCCTACGCCACCAGCGGCCACCTGCTGTGGGCGGGCGAGCACATCGGCCGGCCCGACGGTGCCCACATCTCGTACCTGTCCGGCATCCGCAACCCCGTCGCGGTCAAACTCGGCCCCGGCACCACCCCCGACACCGTGCTGCGCCACCTCGACGTCCTCGACCCGGACCGTGAGCCGGGCCGCCTGACCTTCGTGGTCCGGGCGGGCGCCGACCGCATCCGGGACGTCCTGCCCGACCTGGTCGAGAAGGCGGTGGCCGACGGCGCCCGGGTCGGCTGGGTGAGCGACCCGATGGGGGCGGGCCGGTTCGACGAGGTGCTCGAGGAGGTGCGCGGCTTCGTGGAGGTGCACCGCTCCCTGGGCACCCACCCCGGCGGCCTGCACCTCGAACTCACCGGCGCGGACACCGCCCACGGCCCCCAACTCGACCACGGACAGGCCCTTGACCTGGCCTTCCTCGTCGCCGAGCTCTACCACCCGATGCATTGACGTGAACGGGAGTTCGCTTTGTGCGCGGCTAGGATCGGTCACCGAGACCCACCGCGACCGAAGGATCCTGCATGTCCCACGACGACGTGCTCAGCGAACTCCTCAAGCCGTTACGGCTGACGGACATCTACTCCAGCAAGTGGCTGGCGGGCGGCGTGTGGGGCGTCGCCGGCCACGAGGACAGCCACGCGGTCATGCACTACATGGTCCGCCGCGCCTGCTACCTCACCTTCGACGACGAGGAGCCGATCAAGCTGTGCCAGGGCGACCTCGCGGTCTTCCCGCACGGCACGGCCCACACCTTCGCCTCCGCACCCGGCCGCGCCACCACCCAGCTCACCTCCGTCCTGCCGCAGCGCGTCCTCGGCGGTTCGGGGGTGGTCACCCTCGGCAGTTCCCCGCCCGACACCGAGATCCTCTGCGCAAGCCTGCACTACGACACCACCACCAAGCCGGCCCTCTACCGCGCCCTGCCCCGGGTGATCGTGCTGCGCCGCCAGATGCTGCAGGACGAACCGCTGCTGCTGCGCACCCTCCAGTCCCTCGACCGGGAGATCACCCGCAGTGCCCCCGGCTCCCGGCTGGTGTCGCTGCGCGCCTTCGAGATGGTCTTCATCCTCGCCCTGCGCACCGCCATGCAGCGCCTCACCGAGACCTCGCCCGCCCTCCAGGCCCTCCAGCACGAAGGCATCAGCAAGGCCCTGATCGCCATCTACGGCGCCTACACCGCCCCCTGGACGGTGGAGGGCCTGGCGCGCGAGGCGGGCATGTCGCGCTCGGTCTTCTCCGAGGTGTTCCGCGAGCTCGTCGGCGAGCCGCCGGCCCGGCACCTGATGGTGCGCCGCCTCCAGGAGGCCCGGCGGCTGCTGGCCGACGGCACGGTGCCGCAGCGGGACGTCTACAAGCACATCGGCTATCAGAGCCATGTGGGATACCACCTCGCGTTCCGCAAGGAGTTCGGCATGACGCCCGGCGAGTACCGGGCCCAGACGAGGCCCGGATGATGATTTAACGGAATAGGTGAATCCCTCATTGAACTCCGTTCTTCCGCTGGTCGAGACTGAGAACCAAGCGGAAAACGGAGGTTTTGGCCTTGCCCACTCATGCCGGTCCCCAGAAGATACTCGAAGAGGCGGAGCGCACAAATCGAGAGATGGGCCATGAGAACCTGGGCCCGCTCTCCGGGGCAGCCGGATTCACGCCGGCCACGCCGCCCCTCGAAGAGCTTCCCCCGTCCCATGCGGTGTGGGACGAACTCGCCAGGGAATTACCCGAGCTGTACACCGGACTCGGACTCCGGGAACGGCTGGAAACCACCCCACGGCTGAGCGCGGAACCGGATGCCCTGCCGGACCGCCATCTCCAGCGCGCGGCCACCGTACTCGGAATTCTCGTCCACGCCTATCACCGCGTGGAACCCCGGCACGGCACACCCACCCCGGATTCCGTCCTGGTGCCCTGGCAGCGGATATGCGAACGGCTCGGCCGAAAATCCTCCTTCCTTTCGTATCTCGACCTCATCGTCTGCAACTGGCGCCTTCTGCACCCCGACAGCCCGCGCCCGCTCCTGGTCGAGGAGACCCGGCTGCTGGTGCCGACCGTGGGCACGGACGAGGAGCAGTTCTTCTACCTCACCCAGCTGGAGATGCTCTCCCGCGGCGCCCCGCTCGTCTCCGCCGCCGCCCACGCCGGCGAGGCCGTGGCGCGGGGGGACGCGGAGGCGCTGGCCGGCGAACTGGCCCTGATGGCCGACTGCGTGGCCGCCATCACCCGCAAGGGACTGCCCAAGATCGAGCCCCGGACCGGCAAACGGTTCCACGTCGACCCGGTGGTCTGGGCGAAGACCGTCGCCCCGCTGGCCGTTCCGCTCGTCGAACACGGCATCGGCCCCAGCGGCACCGCGTCCCCCATGTTCCACCTGCTGGACTCCGTCATCGGACGCACCCGCTACCGCTCCTTCATCGGCGACGAGGCCCAGCGTCTGCGCGACAACTACCCGCGGTTCTGGCGGGAGTTCATCCAGAGCGTCGCCGGGCTCGACATCGCCTCCTTCGCCGGGGCGGCCGGCCACCCGCCGCTGGCCGAGGCCCTGGCCGACCTCAGGCGGGTCTACGCGGGCGGCAACGGCCTGCTGGGCCGGCACCGGCTGAAGGTCTCCGGGTACCTCAACACCTCCTACCGGGTCGGCCGTGACGTCACCATCTCCGGCTTCCCCGCAGCCGCCCGGGTCGGCGAGGAACTGGCCGCCTCCCGGGCCGAGCGCCCGGTCGAGGAACCCGCCGCCGCCCCGCCGGGCCCCGCGCCGTCCCGCCGCGCCCCCGGCGCCCCCGCCGCCCCCGCCGCACCCCCGCGCACGGTGACCCCTTCGGAACTGCTGCGCCATCCGCAGGGTGCAGAGCGCGAGTGGCTCAGCGCCGACGACGCGGTCTACGACGTCACCGACTTCCTGCGCCGCCACCCCGGAGGCCGTGCCCCCGTGGCCAGTTACCTCGGCACCGACGCCGGCTGGATCTTCCGGCACCTCGGCCACGACAAGGACCCGACGGTCCGGGTCGCCCTGCGCACCCTGCGCGTGGGCCGGCTGCGCCGCCCCGCCCACTTGCTCTCCGATCCCGGCTCCCCGGAGCTCCGCACTCCGCTCATCACCGCCTACAACACCTGGCTCACCTGGGCCGTGGAGCTGACCCAACGTGCCAACGCCCTCACCACGGACCTGTCCATCCGCGACAGCCGCACCACCATGACCAGCAAGGCCGGCGATCTCACCCCGTACACCCTCCAGTTCGCCATCGAGGCCCACGAGCGGTTCCAGGCGCGCACCTACGCCGATGTCCTCGGCCCCTGCCTCACCGAGCTGCACGGGACCGCCCTCGGCCCGGACCCCGAGCCGCACGACGCTCCCGTCGCCTCCGCGGCACACCTGTACCGGGCCCTTGAACACGCCCGGGTGCAGACCCGCCCCTCGCACCTCGCGGAGGTCGAGACCCTCCGGCAGGCCGTGGTGGCCGTGGACCGGCGCTTCCTGGACACCGTACGCACCACCCTCGTCGACGCCCTCCAGGCCCTCGAATCCCGGCCCGCCCTCACCCCGCCCGGCCTTTCCGCCCTGCTCCTCACCCATCTGTCGACCGTGCACCGGGCGGCCCGCTCGTACCGCTCCGCCCTGGCCGGGCTGTTTCCGCAGCAGCGGTGAACTTCCTGGCCGGAACGTGACTATTGATCAGATCTCCTGGTGACAATGAAAGTGCCGTGATAACTTCGCGGGCCTGAAGGGAAACCCGTACCGACTTCTGGGGGGATGGTCGGTGGTGATGAGCGCGCCGCGGCTGCCGCCTCCCACGGTGCAGCTGCATCTGGTCCTCGTGGAGCAGCTCTGCGAGCTGGACTGCGTCCGGGATCCCGGCCAGCGGGTGATGTTCGGGCAGAGCGTCGGCGACTACCTCGGAAGCCCGGTGGATCTGCCCGGCCGCGATGCCCGCAGCGATACGGTCGCCCTCGTACAGACGGTGTTACGCAGGCAGGATGTCACGGCCGGCCTGGAAACGGGTGTGGACACGGGCCTGGAGGCGGTCCTCTACGCCGTCGGGCTGCACGAGGGCAGTGACATCGCCGGGCGGATGCGGCAGCGGCTGCTGAGCGTCTGGCCCCCCGAGCCCGGCCCCGCCCTCCGGCTGTTCGGGGCGTTCGAGGACAAGGACGTCAACGCCGCCCGGGCCCTGCTGGCCGGCCACCCGGGGCTCGACCGGAACCGGCTGCACGACCGGCTGGCCCACGAGTTGCGGCAGGACCTGCCCCGCCATCTCACCCCGGTCGATCTGTTCGAGCACCTGGTGGAGTCCAATGCCCAGGCGGACGGGCTGCCGCCCGCCGTGATCATGCTGGAGTTCACCGCCCTGCTCACCCCGCGCGAGAGCGACCGGCGCCGGCTGCGCGAATGGTGCGACACCTGGTCGGCCGGAGCCGGAGCCCGGGAGGCGCTGCTGGAGCGGCGCAAGAGGATCGAGACGGCGAGCGTCCCGGACCCCGATTTCCCTCGGTGCCTGATCGTCATGGTGGACCCCGCCGAGGACGGTTCGCCCGACATCTGGGTACGGCACTGGGTCAACCAGGAGGCCGGGTACTGGGCCCCCGTGCCGGGAGCCATGGAGCGGGCCACGCTGAAGACGCTGGCCGCCGCCGTGGAGCGGGCGGTCCGCCGTGGCGAGGCCTTCTGGGCGGACGCGGACAGCACCGGCGAGGACACCAGCCCGATCCACGTCGAGTTCGTCCTGCCGTTCACGATGCTCAACGAGGACATGGCGGGCCTCGGCCGGGCCACGGACGGCTCCGACGCGGTCCCGATCGGTCTGCGCTACTTCGTCCACCTGCGCAGCCTGGAGCGGCTGCGCGCCCGGGACCCGGCCCAGCTGCGCCGCTGGCGGGTCCGCTGGCAGGCGCTCAAGGCCGCCGCCGCGGCCCGGCCGCACGGCTGGACGGCCGAGGACCACCGGACCGGGCTGCGCATCTGGCGCAACAAGCTGGTGGCGGACCAGCAGCTGACCGCCGTCACCTTCGACGCCCCCGCCCGGGAGGGGCAGGCCCTGGAGCCGCTGAAGGCGGCCATCGCCGAGGGCGTCGGGGTGGCTCTGTGGGACCGCCGGGATCCTTCGTCCCAGCAGTTCACGGCGCCGCTGACGATGCTCCTCGGCTATCCCACGACCCAGCTGCCCGCCACGATCCACCGACTGCGCACCAAGGCCGAAACCGAAGAGGACGGCCCGCAACTGCCGGGCCGGTACGTGGCGTTCCTGTACGACAGCCCGTTCAGGCTCATCGACTGCGAGGAGATTCCGGCATGACCGAGTACGAGCGGGAGCCGGCGGACGCCGCGGTCAACGGGACCCCGCTGGGGGCCGCGGCCGGAACCGGAACCGGAGCCCCGGCCTCCTGGCGCGTCTTCCATGCGACCGGCATGGCACCGGCCGGCGCTCCCCCGGCCGTACCGCCCGCCCCGCCCTGGCGCGAGTTCGCGGGCGAGCCGCTCCAGACCGCCCCCGCCGCCGACGACCGCGCGGTCCACCGCCGCCTGGGTGCCGGCGGGCCCTTGCACAGCCTGCGCGACGACGACGTCGACACCGTCAACGCCGCCCTGCTGCTGCGCCGCCCGCTGCTGGTCACCGGGCCTCCCGGGGTGGGGAAATCCACCCTGGCCTACCTGGTGGCGCTCGAGCTGGGCCTCGGCCGGGTCCTCCAGTGGAGCATCGTCAGCCGCACGGCGCTGCGCGACGGGCTCTACGAGTACGACTCCATCGGCCGCGCCCAGGCCATCGCCGCCTGGCGGGCCGGCGCCGACCCCGCATCCGCCGACCCCTCCCCCGCCGGTGAACCGGCCTCCGAACAGCCCCCGTATCTGGGCGACTTCATCACGCTCGGACCGCTGGGCACCGCTCTGCTCGCCTATGAACGGCCGCGGGTGCTGCTGATCGACGAGCTCGACAAGAGCGACATCGACCTGCCCAACGACCTGCTGCACGTTCTGGAGAACGGCAGCTACGACGTACCGGAGCTGGTGCGCAGCGCCCTGCCCGCGGTCAACGTCTTCACGGACGACCCGGGACGCCGCGCCGAGATCCTCGGCGGGCACGTCGAGTGCCGCGAGTTCCCGCTCGTGGTGATCACCAGCAACGGGGAACGTGAGTTTCCGGCCGCGTTCCGCCGCCGGTGTCTGCCGCTGGAGATGCGCCCGCCCAGCCGCAAGCAGCTGGTCGCGATCGTGGCGAGCCACCTCCGGCGCAGGCCCGAAGGGGTGGAGGCGCTCGTCGACGAGTTCGAGCGACGGGTCCTCAAAGGCGGCACCCAGTCGGTCGACCAGTTGCTGAATGCAGTCCATTTGACTACGGCGGGTGGTTTTCAGGCGGACACCGACGGGCGTAAACTCATCGAGATGCTTCTGCGCGACCTCGCGAAAGGCCGCTGATGGACGGCACTCCCAGGGAGCGCGCACCCGACACCCGGGCGGGGACGGACGGGTCCGCAGCCGACGGTCCGACCTGGCAGGAGATCGCCGACGCCGTATGGCTCGCGGCTGCCCGGGCCGCCTCGGCCCCGCGTCCGGAGCTCCCCGGGGAGGAGCACCCGTCCGCCGACCGAGCACCGGCCGTGGACGGACACAGACTGCCGAGCACCCCCCGTACACCGCCCACGGCCGCCCCTGAGGGCGGGCCGCCCGCCGCGGAACCGGCGGTGCCACCGGCGACGCCCGGTCCGGACAGCACGGAGGACGCTGCCGCCGTGCCTCCGTCCGGCCGGGAGGGCGGGGCCCTGCGGCCGGACCCGGTGACAACGACGGGAAGGGGAGCGGCGACCGGCACGGCCGAAGTCCCGGTACCGCCGCGGCCAGTGCGGCGCGCGGCCCCGCCGCGGCTGGCCAAGGCCCTGCACCGGCTGAGCCGCAGCGTGCCCGACCACCACCGCAGCGAGCTGGACGAGGAGCGGACCGCCCGGTACGGCATCTCCGACAACCTCTGGATCCCCTACCTCCGGCCCGCCACCGAGAAGGCGTTCTCCCTGGTTCTGCTGGTCGACTCCGCGCCCACCATGCCGCTGTGGGAGGACCGGGTCGGGGCGATCGAGGTGGAGGCGGCCCGCAGCGGGGCCTTCCGCGATGTGCGTACGGTGCGGCTGGAGTTACCCTCCCGCGGGAAGGCCCGGCTGCGCTGGCCCGGGGACCGTCCGGGCGACCCCTCGGAACTGATCGACGCCCGGGGCTCACGCATCCACCTGCTGGTCACCGACGGCCTGGCCCACGGCTGGGCCAGCCCGGTGGCGGACAGCCTGCTGCTGAAACTCGCCCGCAGCGGGCCCACCGCCCTGGTGCACCTGCTGCCCACCTATCTGTGGCACCGCTCCTCGGCCCACCCGCACCGGGCCGAACTGGAATCCGGCGGCTTCGGAGCACCCAATACCCGCCTGAGCCACCGGCTTCCCCCCGCAGAGGCCACGCCGGACCCGCGCCGGGGACCGGACGCCCGGCCGGCCGTCCCCGTTCCGGTACTGAGCCTGAAACCCGAGTCCTTCACCGCCTGGGCCGATCTGGTCGCGGGCGATCACGGGGTCCGCCGCAGCCTGCCGTTCCTGCTCGCGGGCACCCTGGCCAAGGCCAGGCCCACCCCCGGCCTGCGGCCACCGCGGACCACCGGACCGGGCTCCGCCGACACGGCCGTCCGCAGATTCTTCTCCCTGGCCACGCCGAGCGCGCGCCGGCTGGCCACCCATCTGGCCGCGGTCCCCTTCGAGTTCGAGCTGATCGAGGAGCTCCGGCACCGGGTCCTGCCCGAAACGGACCTCGAACACGTTGCCGAGATCCTGATGGGCGGGCTCATCGACTGGGGCGGCCCGGGCGGCGACGGCCGGCCCGACTTCGCCGAGGGCATCCGGGAGGCACTCCTCGCCACCGGCACGCGCAGCCAGCTCGCGAGAATCGTGAACCTCTTCGCCGATCTGCCCAGCGCCCGCGACCGGGGCGTGCGGCTGCGGGCCGCACTCCAGGACCCCGAAGGCGCCGCGCTCCCGGATCGGACCCCCGCGAACCAGCCCTGGGTACGCGTCGAACTGGCGGTGCTGAAAGCCCTCGCAGGGCCGTACGCCCGGCGGGCCGCCCGGGTGTCGGCGGGCGTCGGCGCCGGACCGGCCGGCGCCAACGGCACCCCCAGGGGTGTCATCTCACCGGGTGGCTCCGGCGAGGCCGAAGGACACCGACCGGCAAAGGCGGGCATGAGTACACAGAAGAGCCGGCTTCCCCGGAACGACGACGAACCGCCTGGAGCACGTGTGCCGACGACCACCCCCAACCCCTCAGACGCCGAAGCCCGGAAGGCTGACCAGACCATGGAGCTCAAAGCTTCCCAACCCCTCTTCGTCCGTTCCGGCCAGCCGAGGGTCATGGGGAACGTCCCGCCGAAGAACCCCAACTTCACCGGCCGGGAGAGCCTGCTGGCGGCGGTCGAGGAACAACTGCGCTCGGAAGAGACCGCCGCGGTGCTCCCACACGCCCTGCACGGCATGGGCGGCGTCGGCAAATCACAGCTCGCCGTCGAGTACATCTACCGGCACAGCCACGAGTACAACGTCATCTGGTGGATCCCGGCGGAACGGGACAGCCTGGTCCTCGGCGCCCTGGTCGACCTCGCCCGGGCCCTGAACCTGGAGGTCGGCCCGCAGGCCAACACGGCGGTGCCCGCCGTCCGCGAGGCACTGCGCACCGGCCGGCCGCACGACAACTGGCTGCTGGTCTTCGACAATGCCGAGGACATCGACGCGGTCCGCGCCTACTTCCCCACCGGCGGCCCCGGGAAGATCATCGTGACCTCCCGCAACCGCGAGTGGGAGCGGGTCGCCACACCGCTGACCGTCAACGTCTTCGAACGCGAGGAGAGCATCGCCCTGCTGCAGCGCCGGGCGAGGGACCTGAGCACCGAGGACGCCGACCGCCTCGCCGCCGCCCTCGGCGACCTGCCGCTGGCGATCGAGCAGGCGGGCGCCTGGCACGCCGCCACCGGCATGCCGGTCACCGAGTACCTGGACCTGCTGGAACAGCGCAAGCCCGGCATCCTGGAGCTCGACCCCTCGCCGGACTACCCGCTCTCCGTCGCCGCCGCATGGAACATCTCCCTGGACCAGCTGGCCGACAGCAACCCGGCCGCCCGGCAACTGCTGGAGATCTGCGCCTGCATGGCCCCCGAGCCGATTCCGCTGTCCATGCTGCGCGGCACCCGCAACGTGGACATCACCCCGGAACTCGACCCGGTCCTGCGCGACCCGGTGCTGCTCGCCCGGGCCACCCGCGACCTCAGCAAACTGTCGCTGATCAAGCTGGACCACAAGAACCGTACGCTGCACATGCACCGGCTGATGCAGGCCGTGCTCACCGCGGGCCTGGACGAGGAGCAGACCCAGGACCTCCGCCGGGCCGCCCATGTCATGCTCGCCACCGCCAAACCCGGCGCCCCGGGCTCCCCCGACCAGTGGTCCGCCTACCAGACCCTGCTGCCGCACGTGATGACCAGCGGGGCCGTCCGCAGTTCCGACCCCTGGGTCCGCGAACTGATCACCTCCATGGTGCTCTACCTCTACTACTGGGGTGCCCACACCACCGGCGCCGACATGGCCCGGGAGGCGTGGACCGCCTGGAGCGCCCAGTCGGGCGAGGAGAACCCCCAGGTCCTCCAGATGGGCAAGCACCTGGCCTTCCTGCTGATGCAGACCGGCGAGGTCGGCGAGGCCCTGGAGCTCGCCCAGACCGTCCTGGACATCTCGCGGCGGGACAGCATCGCGGAGGAGGACCTCATCGACTCCATGACCCAGATGGCCGGCGCCCTCCGGTACCGCGGCGACTTCTACGCGGCCCGCGCCCTGGACGAGGAGGCCGACAGCCGCGCCCGCGACCTGTTCGGCCCCGAGGAGCCCCCGACCCTGCTGGCCGCCCACGGGTACGGGGTGACGCTGCGCGCCTGCGGCGAGTTCGCGACGGCCCGGGCGCTGGACGAGGAGACGGCCCGGCAGTGGGACACGCTGTACGGGTCCACCAACGGCCTCACCCTCAACACGATGAACGGCCTCGCCATCGACATCCGGGAGAGCGGCGACTACCCGGCCGCCCGTGTGATGCAGGAGGAGACCTACCGGATCTACCGCACGGTCTTCGGCGAGGACAACGCGTCCACCATCCGGGCCGCCCGCAACCTCGCCGTGTGCCGGCGCCGCGACGGCGCGCTCCAGGAGGCGGCCGAGCTGACCGAGGCGACGCTGGACCGCTTCACCGTGCGGTACGGCCCCGAGTACCCGGACACCCTGGCCTGTGCCGTGAACGCCACCGTGGACCGGCGGTTGCGCGGGGACTTCACGGCCTCCCGCGAGCTCGGCGAGAAGACCCTGGAGCGCTACCGCTCGACGCTGGGCGCCGGGCACGCGTACACGCTCATCACGATGACCAATCTCGCGGCGACCCTGCGCGGGCTCGGGGAGATCGATGCCGCCGAGGCGATGGACACCGACGCCTCCGAGGCCTTCCTCGAGACGCTGGGGGACATGCACCCGTTCACCCTGACGGCAGTGCTGGGGCTGGCGAACAACCACTACGCCCGGCTGGACTTCGCCGCGGCCCGGAGCCTGGACGAGGAGAACCTGCCCAAGCTGGAGCGGGCCTGTGGCCCCGACCACCCGCTGACGCTCTCCTGCCGCGCCAACCTGGCCCTCGACCTGCGCGGGCTCGGCCGGATCGAGGAGGCCGACGCCCTCAACGCCGAGGCGGTCCAGGGCTTCACCCGGGTCCTCGGACCCGATCACCCCTGGCTGACGGCGGCCCGGCTGCACCAGCGGATCGAGTGCGATATCGCGCCCATGCCCCTGTAGGCGGCAGGCGGCAGCAGCCGCTGTTCCCGCCGCGCCGGTCCCGGGTTCCGGGGCCCGGCGCGGCGGGGGCGGCGTACCTCAGAGGGTGCCGGGCGCGCTGGACGGCAGCGGGCCGGCGGCGGTGCCCTCCGGTTCGGCCGCCGGAGTGCCCTCCGGTGGACCGGCCGGAGCGCCCGGGCCCGGGCGCCGCTCCGCGTGTTCCCGCAGTCGGCGGACCACGCCCAGCAGGGGCTGGGTGACCACGGTCGTCGCCAGGGCCATCAGGACCAGCGCCGTGTAGAGCGGCCCGCTCACCAGTCCGGCCTGGAGACCGGCGTTCAGGGCGATCAGTTCGGTCAGGCCCCGGGTGTTCAGCAGGACGCCGACCGTACGCGCGTCATGTCTGTCCAGTCCCGACAGGCGGGCCGCGACCGTCCCGCTGACCACCTTGATGGTGACGGCGAGCACGGTCACCGCCAGCAGCGCGAGCACCCCGGCCGAGTCCAGCCCGCCGATCTCGACGCTCTTGCCGGAAACCACGAAGAAGAACGGCAGCAGGAGCAGTCCGATGTCGTGCAGGGGCCGGACGAGATCCGGGTCCAGGGTGGCTCCGCGTTCCCGGGGGGTCACCACTCCGGCGAGCAGCGCACCGAAGATGACGTGCAGACCCAGCGCGTTGGTCACCCAGGCCGAGGCGAAGGCGAAGCCCACCAGGACGGCGAGCCGCATCGAGGGGTCGACCTGGGGGCGCCACAGCAGGCTGCGCAGCAACGGCCGCGCCCCGAGCAGCATCGCGGCCGTGAACAGCACCACCAGCAGCAGCCGCAGCTGCCAGGAGAACCCGCCGTGGCCGTCGGACTGGAGGAGGGTGCCGACCAGGACGGTCCAGCCCATCACGTCGATCAGCCCGGCCGCCGAGACGGCGACGATGCCGGGGACGGTCCCGGCGAGCCCGTTCTCCCGGACTATGGCGGTGAGCACCGGTACCGCGGTGATGGACAGGGCGACACCGAAGAAGAGCACCGAGGACGCGGTCATCTTCTCGGGTGCGCCCAGCCGGGCGAGTTGCTCGTGGAAGAGGACGGCGGAGCCGGCTCCGGCGGCCATGGGCAGCAGGAAGGCGGCGGCGGAGACGCTCAGCACCGTGCGGGCGCGGCCCTTGAGCACCCCGAGGTCGAGTTCATAGCCGACCGCGAAGAGGAAGAGGACCAGGGCGATCTGGGACAGCCCGGTCAGGACGGGCGCGAGCTCTTCGGGGAACAGCATCTCGGCCAGCCCCGGCGAGATCCCCGTCAGCGCCGTCGGCCCGAGCGCGATACCGGCGATCAGCTGCCCGATGATGGTCGGCTGGCCCAGCCTCCGGGAGAGCCAGCCCGCCGTATGAGCGATGATCAGGATGAGGGCAGTGGCACCCACCAGGTGCGTGATCATCGCATCAGAGCTCATGCGATCCCCCTGAGGAATCCGATACCGGGCCGGGGCCACGGGCAGGTGCACGACCAGGCGTGAGAGCGGTTGCGCACCCGGATCAAGGGGCACTTCTTCAGCATACTGCTAAATTGACGCGTCGTTATGTGGCGCGATCACATCAAGTGGCACGGGGGCGGGGCCATATGACCACAGCATTGTTCATCCACGGCACGGGGGTGCGGGAGCCCGGATTCTCGGAGTTGTACCGGCGATTTTCGGCCGAGCTGCGCGCCGTGGCCCCCGAGGTCCGCCCGGCCCCGCATTACTGGGGCGGGGACCTCGGCGCCACCCTGGGAGCCGGCGGCCTGTCCGTACCGTATACGGACGGCAGGAGCCGGGGCGGGATCGACGAGGCCGGGCAGCAGGCCGACGAGACGGAGCTGTGGGCCGAGCTCTACCGCAACCCCCTCGCCGAACTGGAGCGGGCCGCCGCAGGCGGGCCCGCCGGGGTGGAGTTACCGCCCTCGGCCCCGCTGCCGGCGGAACGCCCCCGGGCGCTGCTCGCCGCACTCTCCGGCCGGCCGGGCGGGATCGCGGACGACCCGGCGGGCCTCACCGCCCCGCACCTGGCATCCGCTGTCGCCGAACTCTCCCGCAGTCCGCTGCTGGGCCCCGCCGCCACGGCCGTGCCCGACGACGGAGAGCTCGCCCTGCTGCTGGCCCGCGCCCTGGTGGCCGCCGCCCTCGCCGCCGCACTCGCCGAGGACGACCCGGTCGTTCCCGACGGCGCCGCCCGGGACGCGGCCGTGGCCGCGCTGGCCGAGCGCATGGGAGCCCGCCCCCACGGCTCGGACCGCGGGGTGGGCGCCCTGCTCGCCCGCCCGGCCCTGCGCCTGGCCTCCCGTCAGGCGGTGCGCCGCAGGCGGGCGCTCACCGAGGCCGCCCACCCGGCGGCGGCCGACATCATGCTGTACCTGGCCCGGGGCGAGCCCCTGCGCCGGGCCCTGCGCGCGGCGGTCGCAGAACTGGAGCCGCCGGTGGTCCTCGTCGGCCACAGCCTCGGCGGGATCATCGCCCTGGACACGCTGATCACCTCGCCGCTGCCCCAGGTCGCCCTCCTGGTCACGGTCGGCTCCCAGGGCCCCTTCCTGTACGAGAGCGGCGCCCTGCCCGGGCTCGTCCACCCCGAGCCGCTGCCGGATCACGTACCCGACTGGCTGAATCTGTACGACCACCGTGATCTGCTCGGATTCATCGGCGCGCCGCTGTTCCCCGGCCGGGTCACCGACATCGAGGTCGACAACCGGCAGCCGTTCCCCGCCTCGCACAGCGCCTACTGGACCAACCCGGCCGTGTACCGGGCCATCGCGAAAAGACTGCCGTGACCGAAGCCGTGGCTCCCGACCGTACGTTCGCCCTCGTCGTGGGCATCGAGCGGTACGCCGCCGGGCCCGCCTGGGATCTGCCCGGGCCGGCCCGGGACGCGCTGCGCTTCCGTGACTGGCTGCTGCGTACCGGTGTACCGGACCGGAACGTGCTGCTCTGCCTGGACCCGCTGGGCGACCCGGGCGTTCCGCACCACCCGGCCGACCACGACACACTGCGCCGCCTGCTGCTCTCCCGGCTCCCGGCGGCCGAGGGCGAGATGCTGTGGGTGTGGTGGGGCGGGCACGGCGTACTGGACCTGGACGAGCGGCTGCGGCTGTTCTGCGCGGACGCCACCGTCCCCGACAAGCGCAACATCGACCTGGAGTCGATGCGCCGGACCCTGGCCAGCGACGCACTGCCCGGGTTCGGCCGGCAGACCTGGATCGTGGACGCCTGCCAGACCTTCGAGGAGCAGCACGGCTTCCGCCACACCCTGCCCGCCGAGACCCTGCCGGCGGGCGCCCGGGTGCAGGCGCACGACCAGGCATTGCTGCTGGCCGCGACCCGGGGCCAGCGGGCCGCCAACGATCCCGGGCGCCGCACCGGGCTGTTCTCGGAGTGCGTCCTCGACGCGCTGGACGGGTGGCCCGGGCCGGCACCGGATCCGGAAGCCCTGTTCCGGGACGTCCGGGAACGGCTGGAGCGGCTGCGGGCCGCGGGGCGCACCGAGCAGCTGCCCGAGCTCCGCATCCACACCCGCGGGCGGACCGAGCACGTACCGCAGCACGCCCGGGGCGCGGCCGTCGTACCGCCGCCCCGTCCGCCGATGGATCAGTTGGTCACCGCCCTGCTCGGCTATCCGCTGATGCTGGACCCCGAGGAACGCCAGACCGTGGTCGCGGAGCTCGGCACGAAGAGCGTGCAGCGGATGCGGCGGAACCCCAAGCCCCGCACCGATGTCATCGGCATCGTCCGGGCGCTGAGCGAGCGGCCCGGGGAACTGTGGCTGCTCTACGACGCGGTGACGCTGCTGGACGACGACGAGGAGCGGGCGGCGGTTCTGGAGGCGGCGGTCCGGGCCTGCACGGGAGGGCCGCGGCCGGGTGCCTGACGGATATTCCAGTGGCTTGATCACATGGGCTTTCCGAGATGCCTTCGGTTCGTCATGATGGAAGGACTCCGGCATCGCGAGCGGGACACCTGAACAGAGCGCGTGAACGGGGAACACAGAGGGGGAAGTACGTTGTACGAGCCGGCCAACGAGACGTATCCCGGGTGTTCGGACTTCCCGGAGCACGTGGAGTCCGATCTGGCGGATCTGACCGGGGTGAGCTTCGCCGCACTCCGCGCCATACCCGCCCCACTGCGCAACGAACGGCTGCTGTCCCAGGCGAGGCGGCCCCGCAGCAACGCGGTGGGCGGATCGAATCCGCCGGGTGGCGGCAGGGCTGCGTGACATGGCTTCGCCACAGCACGGCGGGCACTTACGCATGCCCGTGCGCTGGTTCGACCAGCTGGCCTCCGGCGGCGGTTCGCCCGAGGCGGTCGGGTTCCTGGCCCGGGCCGAACGCACCCGGCGCCTGATGCTGCTGGGCGAACTGCTCGACCGGCTCGACGAACGTCCGGAGGTACTGGGCCGGCTGGGCTCGGCCGCCACCGCCTGGCAGCTGATCGCGGAGGCGGCCGAGGCCGCACCGGAAGCCGCCGAAGAGCTGCTGATGAGCCCCCAGATCGGCTGCTGGGCCGCGCATATGCTGCGCCGGCTGCACGGGACGGCGGAGGAGACGGCGGACGGGCCGCCGCTCTGGGCCGACGCCGGGCACCTGTTCGCGATCTGCCTGGCCGCCCGGGTCCGGGCGGGACTGGACGCCGAACTGCTGGTGCCGGTACGGGACGGCGGGCTGGCCCTGCCCACCCTGGGCCATGCCCGGACCGGCGGGATGCGGGGCTACGGCACGGCCGCGGCACGCCTGCGCGGCCCCGACCTCCGGCTGACCCCCGAAGGGGACTCGGGCGGCGGGCGGACGGTCACCGTACGGCCGGCGGACGGCACGGGGAGCAGCAGCGCGGGGAGCAGCGGCCACTGGACGGGCTCGCGGACCTTCGCCGGTACGCCGATCTGGCTGGACGATCTCGATCCCTACCGCGAACTCGGCGAGCCGGTGCCCCCGCAGCCGCTCGACAGCGCGGCGGCGGCGGACTGGCAGCGGCTGTTCGACGAGGCGGCGGCCCTGCTGAGCGCCTCCGGCGGCGGGCCGGGTCGGCTGCGCGTCGAGGAGGTGCGCCGGATCGTCCCCTGGACCGGGACGGCGTCCGCGCCGGCCCCCGACGAGTCGTCCATGCTGAGCGCGACCACCCCGGACGCCTTCGGCTCCATGCTCATCACCCGCCCCGAGAGCGGGCTGGCCCTCGCCGAGGCCATGGTGCACGAGTTCCAGCACAGCAAACTGGGCGCCCTGCTGCACCTGTTCCCTCTCCTCCACGACGACGACGGCGCCGAGATCCACTACGCGCCCTGGCGACCAGATCCGCGCCACACCGCCGGGCTGCTGCATGGCGCGTATGCCTTCACCGGGGTCACCGGGTTCTGGCGCGACCGTATGGCGGACCCGCGCCCCGGCCACCGGGCGGAGCCCGCCCATGCGGCCTTCCAGTTCGGTCTGCGCCGGCTCCAGACCAGGCTCGTCATCCGGACCCTGCTGACCCGGTCCCGGCTCACCGAGGCCGGCACCCGCTTCCTCCACGGCCTGGCGGCCACCCTCGACGGCTGGCTCCGCGAACGTCTCCCGCCCGGTGTCGCCGCGCGGGCCCGCGATGCCGCCCTCAGCCACCGGACCGAGTGGCGCCTGCGCAACCTCCGCTGCACCGACCGGGAGCGCGACCTGCTGGCCACCGCCTACCGGGAGGGTCTTGCGCCCCCGCCGGCCTCGGCCCACCAGCCCGTCCTCATCCGCGAGCCCACGCACTGGACCGATGCCCGCACCGCGCTGTACGGCGCCCCGCCCCGGACGCCCGCCACCGCCGACGCCCACCTCGCCGCCGGGGACGCCCGCACCGCCCTGGCCCTCTACACCGAGGCCCTGCGCCACTCCCCCGCCGACCCGCATGCCCTGGGCGGCTGGCTCCTGGCCGGAGCCCGCCTCTCCCCGGGCACCCGGCTTCCGCTCCGTCCGGAACGCCTGCTGGCCCTCGCCCCGGCCACCCCGGAGGAGCTGCACCGCGCCGCGGCCTGGCTCACCGCCTGAACTTCCCCTGCATGCAGGGGCGTTGGGTGGGTAGCGTCAGAGGCATGCGGCGTACGGGCGGTCCGGGCGGGGTCCGGCACAGACGTGGTTCCCGGCTCCGGGGCTGGGCGGCGGGGCTGGTGCTGGGCGGGCTGGCCCTGGTCTCCTGCGGCGGAGGCGGCTCGTCCGGGCCGTCGGCGGGCTCGGCGAGCCCCGCGGCCCCGACGCCGACCCCGACCTCCACCCCGATACCGTCGCCGACACCGACGCCGACACTCACGTCGATCCCGTCGCCCACCCCCTCCCCGACCTTCGGCAGTGACGCCTTCGCCAAGGGCGACTGTGTGGGGTCCGACTCCCTGGCCACCGCATCCGGCGGGTACCGGGAGATCCCGTGCGACGGACCGGGCGCCGTTGCCGAGGTCCTGCTCCGGGAGGAGTTCGACACCGTCAAGGCGGACCGCTGCGACACCGCCGCCGCCGAGGCCGACCTGCTGATCCACCTGACCCGGGAAGACCCGCAGAACCACGGCAGGCTCCTCTACGCGGAGGTCTGCCTGCGCAACCTCGCGGACCCGCACCCCGGAGCCCCGGGGGCCGGCGGCGGCCCCAACATCGTCAAGGGCGACTGCCTGCTGGAACGGAAGACGCTGGGCAGCGGGTCCACCCTGGAGAAAACCGTCTTCGAAACCCCCTGCACCGATTCGGGCAGCACCCTCCAGCCCCGCTACAAGGTCATCGCGGTCGTCCCCCTGAGCATCGCGAAGTCCGAAAAGCAGAAGGAATGCCCGGCGGACACCGAGTACCGGTTCGCCAGGAAGCGGGAGTTCACCGGCGACCTGTACTGCGCCGTCGGCGTGTAGAACCCGCCCGCCCGAACCTTCGCCGTAGGTTCGCACCGGACCGCGCCCGGCCGGGTGCGGAGTGCAGACGGCAGGGAACGGGGCTGACGATGACCGGGAAGCGGACCATCACCGTATTCGGTGCCACCGGACAGCAGGGCGGCGCGCTCGCGCGGGCCATTCTGGACGGCCGGGGCGGCAACGGCGCCGGAGGTGAGGGCTTCGCCGTCCGGGCGGTGACCCGCACTCCCGACTCGGACCGGGCCCGGGAGCTGGAGCGACTCGGTGCCACCCTCGTCCGGGCCGACCTGGACGACGAGGAGAGCGTGACCGCCGCCATGGAGGGCGCGTACGGGGCCTACCTGGTGACGAACTTCTGGGAGGACATGTCCGCGGAGCACGAGAAGGCGCAGGCGGCGACGCTGGCCCGGGCGGCCGGGCATGCGGGGGTGCAGCACGCGATCTGGTCGACGCTGGAGGACACCCGCAGCTGCATCCCGCTCGACGATGACCGGATGCCCACGCTCCAGGGCTCGTACAAGGTCCCGCACTTCGACGGGAAGGCGGAGGCCGACCGGTACTTCACCGAGGCCGGGGTGCCCACCACCTTCCTGCGGACCACCTTCTACTGGGAGAACCTGCTCGGCGCGTTCGCCCCGCAGCGCGCGGCGGACGGGACGTACGAGCTGATCTACCCGATGGGTGACAAGCGGCTGTCCGGGATCGCCGTGGACGACATCGGCCGGACCGCGCTCGCCGTGTTCGAGCGGGGTACCGACCTCATCGGGGCCACCGTGAGCATCGCCGGGGAGCACCTGCGGCTGGACGAGATGGCCGCCGCGCTCACCGAGGCGCTGGGCACGCCGGTGCGCCACCGGCGGATGACCCCGGACGAGTTCCGGGCGCTCGGATTTCCGGGGGCGGACGAGGGCGGGAACATGTTCCAGTACTACGCCGACTGCGAGGAGCGGTTCATCAGCGCCCGCGACCTGGACGCCGTCCGCGCCCTCAACCCGGCCCTGCAGGACTTCGCGACCTGGCTGGCCACGCACCGCGACCGATTCCTTTTGACCTGACGGTCCATCTGACCCGAGCCCCTATCCATCACCTGTGACATGTGAAATATTACCTGCGCTTCGGTCCAACTCACCGAAAGGTCCGTGACCTTGCGCAGACTCGCTGCGGCGGGTGCGGCGATATCCCTCGCCCTGCTCGCCGCCCCCGCGTTCGCCGCCGTCCCCCAACCCCCCGCACCCGTACCGCCGGTCGCCGAGCAGTACGCCGCCCCGCCGCCGCCCGCCCCGCTGGAGCTCCAGCGGCAGGCCCTGCGCCGACAGGCCCTGGAGGGGGTGGCGGCCGGGGGCACCCGTGCCGAGCCGGACGGCACCCTCCCCCGCCAGGTCAAGGTCGGCAAGCGGTACGTCGAACTGGCCCAGGAACGCAAGGACAAGGTGTTCGTCATCCTGGCCGAGTTCGGCGACCAGGTGGAGCCGAAGTACGGCGGTACGCCCGGCCCCCGGCACAACACCATCGGCAAGCCGGCCCGCGAGGACAACCACACGATCTGGCGCAAGGACTTCGACCGCGCCTACTACCAGCGGCAGTTCTTCGGGACCGACCCCGGCGCGGCCACCCTGCGGAACTACTACCGGCTCCAGTCGTCCGGCCGCTACGACATGGAGGGCCATGTCACCGACTGGGTGACCCTGCCCTTCAACGAGGCCCGCTACGGCACCGACACCTGCACCGAGTCCGGCCAGTGCCGCACCAACTGGGACATGATCCGCGACGCCACGAACGCCTGGTACCACTCCGAGCGCGGCAAGGGCCGCACCCCGGAGCAGATCAAGGCCCAGCTCGCCGAGTACGACGTGTGGGACCGGTACGACGCCGACCGCGACGGCAACTTCGACGAGCCGGACGGCTACCTCGACCACCTGATGGTGGTGCACGCGGGCAAGGACCAGACCTGGGGCGGCGGGGCGCAGGGCACGGACGCCGTCTGGGCCCACCGCTGGTTCGCGTACTGGAACCAGGCCGGCACCGCCGGTCCGGAGGGCAACAAGGCCGGCGGCACCCCGGTGGGCGACTCCGGGATCTGGGCCGGGGACTATCTGACGGCCGGCGAGAACAGCGGAATCGGCCTGTTCGCCCACGAGTACGGGCACGATCTGGGCCTGCCCGACCTGTACAGCTCGGACGGCGACAACAGCGTCAACTACTGGTCGCTGATGGCGGCCGGGTCCTACCTGGGCAAGGGCCGCAACACCACCGGTGACTTCCCCGCCGATCTGGACCCGTGGTCCAAGCTGCAACTCGGCTGGCTGGAGTACACCGAGGCCGATGCCGGCCGGAAGACCCGGGCGGTGCTCGGCGTCTCCGGCTACAACACCGAGGATCCGCAGGCCCTGCTGGTGCACCTGCCGCCGTCGGTGACCCGGACCGAGCTGACCGACCCGTACGAGGGCGGCAGCCAGTGGTGGAGCGGTACGGGTGACTTCATGGACAACACCCTGACCCGTACGGTCGATCTGACCGGGTCCGCGGGGCAGCCGGTCCGGCTCGGCGCCCGGGTCTGGTACGACATCGAGCAGGACTTCGACTACCTGACCGTCGAGGCCTCCACGGACGGCGGGGCGCAGTGGGCGGCGCTGCCCGGCACCGTCGGCGGGAACGCCATCCCCGCGAAGGGGATCAGCGGGTCCTCGGCCGGCTGGGCCGAACTCGCGGTGCCGCTCGATGCGTTCGCCGGGAAGTCCGTACAGCTGCGGCTGCGCGTCACCTCCGACAGCAACACCCACGGCCGCGGGGTCACCTTCGACGACCTGCGGATCACCGCCGGGCCCGAGGGCCGGGAGCTGCTGCGGGACGGGGCCGAGCAGGGGGCGAACGGCTGGAGCGCGGTCAAGTGGTCGCGTACGGAAGGCCGTACCGGTATCGCCGAGCACCCGCGGGCGTACCTGGTGGAGAACCGGCGCTACACCGGCTACGGCAGCTACCTGAAGACCGGCCCGTACAACTTCGGCTTCGGCACCGACCGGGTGGAGTTCTACCCGTACCAGCAGGGGGTGCTCATCTGGCTCTGGGACACGGCGTACAGCGACAACACCACCAAGGCGCACCCGGGCGCGGGGATGCTGCTGCCGGTGGACGCCCGGCCGGAGCCGCTGCGGTTCACGGACGGGACCCTGACGAACGCCCGCTCGCAGACCTTCGACGCGCCGTTCTCGCTGCGGCCGAGTGACGAGATCGTGCTGCACAAGGCGGGGGTGCCGGCGCTGATTCCGTCCCGGCCGGGGGTACCGGTCTTCGACGACCGGAAGGGCTCCTACTGGAACGCGGAGCTGCCGCAGGTCGGGGTGAAGGTGCCGGACACCGGTACCCGGATCGCGGTGGTGAAGGAGGCGGCCGGCGGGTCCCTGACCACGGTCCAGGTCAGCCCCTCGCCGTGACGGCCGGTCCGGCCCGTGCGGGTGGTGCGACTCCCCGCACGGGCCGGACCGGACCGGGTCAGCCGCGGGGGACGACGGTGCCGAGGACGGACGGCAGCGGGTACCAGTCCGCGGAGATCACCGAGGCGTGCTTGCCGGCGAGCAGGGCGAGCCGCTCGCGGGCCTGGACCTCGGTGGGCCGGGTGCCGTCGATGGCGGGGGCGACGTTGTGGGCGTCGGTGGCGATCAGCAGGTAGTGGTTGCGGTCGTACCAGCCGGTGTCGATGGAGCCGCCCGCATAGGCACTCGCGTCGCCGTCGAAGACCACGAACCAGGGGCGGAGGGAGGCGTCGGCGTAGCGGTTGCGGGGGTCGCCGGCCTCGGCGCGGTGCACGGCGGGGAAGGCCGCGGCCTGGCCGAGCCGGCCGGCGGCGGCGAGGTTGCGCAGGTGGATGGCGTACTCGCGGTCGGTCCACAGCTTGTCCGCGGCGTTGCCCTCCTCGAGGGTGCCCGGGATGAGTTCCACGATGAACTTCCCGGCGAGGGCGGCCCGGCTCGGCCAGGCGCCGGCCCGGGCGGCGGTGTCCAGGTCGGGGTGGCCGGCGGCGAGCTGTCCGGGCCGGTAGAGGGCATCGCCGAGCTTGGCGCCGAGCAGCGCGTCGAGCTCGGCGGGACCGCGGCCGAGGTTGGCGGCGAAGCCGTCCTTGAGCTCCAGCTTCAGCACGATGGGCCGGTGGCCGGGGTGGGCGTCGTGCCAGCTGCGGATGTCGGCGAGGCAGCCGGCGAGGTTCTGGTTGCGGGCCTTGGTGCGCAGCTGGGCGGGGGTGGTGGCGTTCTCGCAGTTGTTGTCGTTGCCGACCGGGTTGCTGTGGGAGACCCGCCAGGAGCTGCCGAAGAAGTTGGTCCAGACGTCGATCTCCAGCATGGCGGCCCCGGAGTCGAGGGCGTCGGCGAAGTAGGGGTACTTGGCCTTCTCGTACGCGTTGTGCACGCCGACCCCGGTGGAGCCGGCATAGGAGTCCGCGGCGCGGGACTCCTCCGCCCGAGCGGAACCGGCCGGTGCGGCGGAGGCCGCCCCGGGTCCGAGCCCCAGGGCCAGAACGGCAACGGCCACCGCCGCCACCCCGCCCGTGATGCGGTCACGCAGTCCCATGATCCCGACTCCCTTACTCACCGGTAGGCCAACTGGCCGGGAGCGTAGGGGAGTCGAGTGAACAATGAACAGGTCCACGACAACGTCAAGGTGATCCCGGTGTGTCCGCCGCCCTCGGGGCAGGGCGGCGGGCCGGAAGCCCGGCGGGTAGAGTGCGGGGCCAGCCCCGTCCCGTGTCCCGAGGAACCGCGCAGTGAGCTCCGCACCACCCCCCATACCTGTGACGGTCGTCGGCATCGGAGCGGACGGCTGGACCGGGCTCGGTACCGCCGCCCGGACCGCCCTGACCGGGGCCGATGTGCTGATCGGCGGCCCCCGGCAGCTGTGCCTGCTGCCGGCCCGCGCCTGCGAGGGCGAGCGGGTGGCCTGGCCCACCCCGCTGCGCCCGGCGGTGCCGCGGCTGCTGGAACGCTACGCCGGCCGCCGGATCGCGGTGCTCGCCAGCGGGGACCCCATGTTCTACGGGATCGGGCGCGCGCTCTGCGAGGAGCTCGGACCGGACCGTCTGGAGGTCCACCCGCACCCCTCCTCCGTCTCCCTGGCCTGCGCCCGGCTGGGCTGGCCGGTGGAGGACACCGAGGTGGTGACGGTGGTCGGCCGCCCGGTGGCCAGGGTCGCCGCCGCACTGCACGAGGGCAGGCGGGTGCTGGTGCTCGGCGCGGGCGCCGGATCGCCCGCCGAGATCGCTGCTCTGCTCCGAGAGCGGGGCTTCGGCCCCACCCGGATGCGGGTACTGGAACAGCTCGGTGCCGAGCAGGAGCGGACGTACGAGGGCACGGCCGCGGACTGGGCCCACGCACCGGGCGACCCGCTCCATGTGATCGCCCTGGACTGCCGCCGCACCCCCGGCGCCCTGCGCCTGGGCGCCACCCCCGGACTCCCCGACGCCGCGTACGAGCACGACGGGCAGCTGACCAAGCGCCATGTCCGGGCCGCCACCCTGGCCGCGCTGGCCCCCGCCCCCGGCGAACTGCTGTGGGACGTGGGCGGCGGCTCCGGCTCCATCGGCATCGAATGGCTGCGCACCCACCCCTCCTGCCGGGCCGTCACGGTGGAACGCTCCCCCGAACGCGCCGAGCGCATCCTCCGCAACGCCGCCGCCCTCGGCGTACCGGCGCCCGGTCTGCGCGTGGTCACCGGCGCGGCCCCGGAGGCCCTCGCCGGACTGCCCGCCCCCGACGCCGTGTTCATCGGCGGCGGGCTGACCGCGCCCGGACTGCTGGAGACGGTCTGGGCGGCGCTCCCGGCCGGCGGCCGGCTGGTGGTCAACACCGTGACCCTGGAGTCGGAGGCACTGCTCGGCCGCTGGTACCGGCGGTACGGCGGGGAGCTGGTGAAACTCGCCGTCTCGCACGCGGTGGCGGTCGGCGGGTTCACCGGCTGGCGTCAGGCGATGCCGGTCACCCAGTGGTCCGTGACCCGACCGGCCGAGGACGGAACCGAGGACGGAACCGCGAAGGGAATCAAGGACTGACATGACCGTGTACTTCATCGGGGCGGGCCCCGGCGCCGCCGACCTGATCACGGTGCGCGGTGCGCGCCGGCTTGCCGCGAGCCCGGTGTGCCTGTACGCGGGCAGCCTGGTGCCGCGCGAACTGCTCGCCGAATGCCCGCCGGACGCCTGCCTGGTCGACACCTCCCAGCTCAACCTCGACCAGATCGTCGCCGAGCTGGTCGCCGCCCACGAGGCGGGGCTGGACGTGGCCCGGCTGCACTCCGGCGACCCCTCGGTGTTCAGCGCGGTGGCCGAGCAGATGCGGCGGCTGGACGCGGCCGGAGTGCCGTACGAGGTGGTGCCCGGGGTACCGGCGTTCGCGGCGGCTGCCGCCGCGCTGAAGCGGGAGCTGACCGTCCCGACGGTCGGCCAGACCGTGATCCTCACCCGGATCGCCCAGCAGGCCACCCCGATGCCGGAGGGCGAGGACCTCGCCACCCTGGGCCGCAGCGGCGCGCTGCTGGTCCTGCACCTGGCCACCCGCTATGTCGACCGGGTGGTCGCCGAACTGCTCCCGCACTACGGTGCGGACTGCCCGGCGGCGGTGGTCGCGATGGCCTCCCGCCCGGACGAGCTGATCCTGCGCGGCACCCTGGAGGACATCGCCGGCCAGGTGAAGGCGGCGGGCCTGGTCCGCACCGCAGTGATCATCGTCGGCCGCACGCTGGGCGCGGAGCAGTTCCGCGACAGCCACCTGTACTCGCCGGACCGCGACCGGCATGTCTGCTGATCCCGCTGCGCGGCACGTACAGGTCCCCGGCCTGCACACCGAGGCCGCTGGTACCGCCGGCTCCACCGCGGCCCCAGGCTCCGCTGCGCGGCACGTACTGATCCTCGGCGGGACCACCGAGGCCCGGCGGCTGGCCGAGGCCCTGGCCGGGGCCGGCGGGCCGGGGCGGGTCACCACCTCGCTGGCCGGCCGGGTCGCCAACCCGGTGCTGCCGCCCGGCGAGACCCGGATCGGCGGCTTCGGCGGGCCCGCGGGCCTCGCCGCATGGCTGTCCGGGCACGGGGTGACGCATCTGGTCGACGCCACGCACCCGTTCGCGGAGCGGATGAGCTTCCACGCCGCCGCGGCGGCAGCCGCCACCGGCATCCCGCTGCTGGCCCTGCGCCGCCCGGCCTGGGCCCCGGTCGCCGGGGACCGCTGGCACCGCGTCCCCTCCCTGGCAGCCGCCGCCGAGGCCCTGCCCGGCCTCGGCACCCGGGTCTTCCTCAGCACCGGCCGGATGGGCCTGGCCGCCTTCGCGGGGCTGGACCGGCTGTGGTTCCTGGTGCGCTCGGTGGACCCACCCGGGCCACCGGTGCCGGCCCGCACCGAAGTCCTCCTCGACCGGGGGCCGTTCACCCTGGACGGAGAGCGGGAGCTGCTGCGCCGGCACCGGATCGAGGTCCTGGTCACCAAGGACAGCGGCGGCTCGGCCACCGCCCCCAAACTCGCCGCCGCACGCGAGGCCGGCCTCCCGGTCCTGATCGTGGACCGGCCCGCGGTCCCGGCCGGGGTCCCGGTGGCGGAGTCGGTGCCGGCGGCGCTGACCTGGCTGTCAGAGGCGGGCCGTACCGTCATCCCGTGACGACGACCCTGATGACCGACGCCGGGCCGGTGGCCCCGGACGCCCCGGTGACCCGCACCGGCGGAATCCCGCTGGCCCCGGCGGGCACCGAGTGGCCGCACTGCGCGGAGTGCACCGGCCCGATGCAGTTCCTGGCCCAGTTCTTCCTCGAGGACGGCCCGGGCGCGATCGCCGTGTTCATGTGCCAGAACCAGCCGGGGCTGTGCCAGGCGTGGGACCCGGTGGCGGGCGGCAACCGGGCCCTGCTGTTCCCCTCCGAGGGGCTGGTCCCCGTGCCGCTCCCCGGACCGGACGGGGAGGGCACGGACGCGGACGCCGCGGACGGCTGGAGCGTGCTCGGACTCGGCGCCGTACGGGCCGTGGCCCGCGCTGCGGCGCCGGAGCCGGACTACTTCGACGCCTGCGCCGCATGGGCGGCGCGGACCGGCCGCGCCACCGCGGAGGTACTCGGGCAGCTCGGCGGGACGCCGTACTGGCTCCAGAACGACGAGACGCCCGACTGCCCCGGCTGCGCGCAGCCGATGGCGTTCACCGCCCAGCTGGACGAGGGCCCGGACCCGGTCACCGCCATGAACTTCGGCTCCGGCAGCGCCTACCTGCACGCCTGCGGTCCCTGCGGCCGGGCCGCCTTCGGCTGGCAGTGCTGAGGCGGCGGCCCGGTCGGTTCGGAACTCCCGTCAGGACTCCGGGTAGCGGCGCGGGGTCCAGGCGATCCGGGTGCCGTCGCCGCGCTCGGTGACCCGGGTCTGGGAGGACCCGATCAGCAGGATCGTCCGCATGTCCACCTCGGACGGTTCCAGCGTGCCCAGGGTCAGCACCCGGACCCGCTGCTCCGGCCCGCCGACATCGCGGGCCACCACCACCGGGGTGTCCGCCCCGCGCAGTTCCAGCAGCAGATCCCGGGCCTGCGCGACCTGCCAGGTGCGGCTGCGGGAGCCCGGGTTGTACAGGGCGAGCACCAGGTCGGCCGCGGAGGCGGCGCGCAGCCGCTCCGCGATGACCTCCCAGGGCTTGAGCCGGTCCGACAGGGAGATCGTCGCGTAGTCGTGGCCCAGCGGCGCGCCGGCCGCCGCGGCGGCGGCATTGGCGGCGGTCACCCCGGGCAGCACCCGCACGGGCACGTCCTTGTACGCGTCCTGCGCGGCCACCTCCAGCACGGCCGTCGCCATGGCGAACACGCCCGGGTCGCCGCCCGAGACCACCGCGACCCGCTTGCCGCGCCGCGCCAGGTCCAGGGCGAACTCGGCGCGCTCCGACTCGACCTTGTTGTCGGAGCCGTGCCGGATCTGGCCGGGCCGGACCGGCACCCGGTCCAGGTAGGTGGTGTAGCCGATCAGGACGTCCGCGTCGGCCAGGGCCCGCTTGGTCTCCGGGGTGAGCCAGAGCGGGCCGGCCGGGCCGGTGCCGGCCACCACGACCTCGCCGCCGGCCGGTCCGGGCCGGCCGCCGGGGTTGCCGACCCGGCTCGGTACCACCGCCACCGCGAAGTACGGCACCGACTCGGGGTCGGTGTCCGCCAGCAGCCCGGTCCGCTCGCCCGCCATCGTCGCGCGTTCCGCGTAGCGCGCCTCGGCCAGCCGGCCGGAGTCCGCCATGGCCTGCCGGACGGCCGGGAAGGTACGGCCGAGCTTCATCACCACGGCGGAGTCGGTGGCCGCGAGGCGGGCGGTGAGCTCCTCCTGCGGGAGGGTGCCGGGGAGGATGGTGAGGACTTCCTCGCCCTCCACCAGCGGGGTCTGCAGCCGGGCCGCGGCGGCGCTCACCGAGGTCACGCCGGGGATGACCTCGGTCGGGTAGCGGTCGGCGAGCCGCTTGTGCATGTGCATGTAGGAGCCGTAGAAGAGCGGGTCGCCCTCGGCGAGGACGGCGACCGTGCGTCCGGCGTCCAGGTGGGCGGCGAGCCGGGCGGCGGAGGCTTCGTAGAACTCCTCCATCGCTCCCTGGTAGCCGCCGGGGTGGTCGGTGGTCTCGGTGGTGACCGGGTAGACCAGCGGCTCCTCGATGTGGTCGGCGCGCAGGTGTTCCTGCGCGATGGACCGCGCGATGGAGCGTCCGTGGCGGGCGCTGTGGTAGGCGACGACGTCCGCCCCGGCGATCACCTGGACGGCGCGCAGCGTCATCAGGGACGGGTCGCCGGGCCCGAGCCCGACCCCGTAGAGACGTCCCTTGGCCGTGGTGCTCATTCTTCCTCGCTCGCTATCGCGTTGACGGCGGCGGCTGCCATGGCGCTGCCGCCGCGCCGGCCGCGGACGATCAGGTGGTCCAGGGCGGCGGGGTGTCCGGCGAGCGCGTCCTTGGACTCGGCGGCGCCGATGAAGCCGACGGGAACGCCGATGACGGCGGCCGGGCGCGGGGCGCCCTCTTCTATCATCTCCAGCAGCCGGAACAGGGCGGTGGGCGCATTGCCGACGGCGACCACGGAGCCCTCCAACAGACCACGGTCCCGCCAGAGTTCGAGTGCGGCGGCGCTGCGGGTGGTGCCCATCTTCGCCGCGAGGTCCGGCACGGCCGGGTCGGAGAGCGTGCACAGCACGTCGTTGTCGGCGGGCAGCCGCTTGCGGGTGACCCCGCTGGCGACCATCTGTACGTCGCACAGGATGGGCGCACCGGCGTGCAGGGCGGCGCGGGCGCGCAGCACGACCTCGTCCGTGTAGCCCAGGTCCCGGGTCAGGTCGGTCATCCCGCAGGCGTGGATCATGCGGACGGCGACCTGGGCGACCGAGGCGGGCAGCGCGGAGAGGTCCGCCTCGGCGCGGATCGTGGCAAAGGACTGGCGGTAGATCGCGGCGCCGTCCTTCTCGTACTCGAACACGGGGTACTCGCTCATTTCTTCACTGTGTGGGGTGGTCGGCGTCGGGCTCGGCGGTGGTGCCGCGGGCGGCCCGCAGGGCGGTTGCCAGGTCGGGGCCGGCCGGCAGCGGGCGGCCGTGGGCGGAGAGTTCGTAGCCGTCGCGGGTGGCGAGCACGTCCACCCAGGCGGTACCGCGCGGATGTCCGCACCGGCGCTCACAGCCGGACCAGTGCACGGGCAACAGCCCCCCCGGCCCGCCGGCCGCCGCAGCGGCCCCCGCATTCGTCGGTGCTCCGGCCGCCACCGCGGCCTTCGCGTCGGCCTGTACGTCCGCCAGTGCCTTGGCGCAACCCGGCCGCCCCGTACAGGAGGTGACGTTCTCCCAGGGGCTGTCGGGGGACACGATCAGGCCGGCCGCCGCCAGCCGGGCCGGGCCGTTGACCGGGCGCCGGACGGGGGCGCCCGGAAGGACCACGGTGCGCCAGGGGGTGATCCGCATGCCCTGCCCGCGGTCGGCGATCTGCACCAGCACCCGCCACTGCGCGGTGGTCAGCCGGCCGAGCGGCGGCAGCACGCAGAGCGTCGCGCGCTGCCCGGCGCCCGTCCCCCGCGGCATCGGCGGGGCCGCGTACGGCCAGTCCACCTCGGCCACCCGCTCCGCGGCGATCCCCGCGGCGCCCAGCCGCTCGGCGAACCGGCCCTCGTCCAGCGCGTGTTCGGCGGGCAGCTCGCGCACCCGCCAGGCCCGGGTGCCGGCCGCGTCCGCGGCGTCCAGGAAGTACTCGGCCGCGAGCAGCGCCGCCCGCGCAGCGTCCTGCGCGGCCACCGACACGGCTCCGGCGGCCGGCCCGAGGCGGACCAGGGCCCGCTGCCGCGGCTGCCCGAGCACGGTCACGTCCGGCTCCAGCGCCGCCACGTCCCCGCGCCCGTCGTCCACGGCGAACAGGAAGCGGCCCGACAGGGCGGTCACGCGCGCGTTGGCGCACAGCAGCCGGTCCAGCTCCCGGACCCAGGGCAGTACGTCGGGCCGCCCCGGGCTGCCGTCGCCCGACAACGGCGTGGCCACGATGTTGCGCACCCGTTCATGGCCGGGCGCGGGCAGCAGGCCGGCCGCGTCCAGCAGCCCGGCCAGTCCGGCCCCGCAGCCCTCGTCCAGCCCGCGCAGCTGCACATTGCCGCGCGAGGTGAGTTCCAGGTGCCCGTCGCCGAACCGGTCGGCGGCCAGCCCCAGCAGGGAGGCCTGGTGGGCGGTCAGCAGCCCGCCGGGGATGCGGATGCGGGCCAGGTGTCCGTCGTCCGCCGCATGCAGCCGCAACGCGCCCGGGCAGGCGTCACCGCGGTCCCGTATGACGGGATTGTCCGGTGACGCTGCGGAGCGGTGCGGTGGCATGGCGGCGAGCATACCCACGATTGCCGGGCCCGGGCCTGTGGCCGTCACCACCCTCCGGCGCGCCCCGGCCCCGGCAGCACACACCGCCCCGCACCCCGGCGCACACCGCGGTCGCCGTGCGCCCGGCCACCCGTAAGCCCCCCTCCCGTCCGGGCCCGACCCGCCCTTAGGATGCAGGTCGGCGGGCCGACTGGTCCGTCTTCGCCGAGGACGGCGACATGGGAGGAAGCCCGGTGAGATTCCGGCGCGGTCCCGCCACTGTGAGTCCGGTGGCAGCCGGTGACGGCTGCTTCCGGGTGAGTCAGGAACTCCCGCCGTCCGCACTGCCCGGGGCGCGGAAACCCCGAGGAAGGCATGCCGCCGCATGATCCTGCTGTTGTCGACCTCCGACACCGATCTGCTCAGCGCTCGCGCCGCCGCGGACGGACCTGTTCCGTACCGGTTCGCGAACCCTTCCCGGCTCCCCCTGGACGATCTGCCGCAGCTGCTGGACGGCGTACAGCTGGTCGTCGTACGCCTGCTCGGCGGCCTGCGGGCCTGGCAGGACGGGCTGGACCTGCTGCTGGCGGCCGGCCAGACCCGGCCGGTGGTCGTACTGACCGGCGAACAGGCCCCGGACGCCCAGCTGATGGAGGCCTCCACCGTCCCGATCGGCATCGCCGCCGAGGCCCACGCCTACCTCGCGCACGGCGGGCCGGCCAACCTGGAGCAGCTGGCCCGGTTCCTGTCCGACACCGTGCTGCTGACCGGCCACGGTTTCGAGCCGCCCGCCCCCGCGCCGACCTGGGGACAGCTGGAGCGCAACGCGGTCCGCCCGTACGGGCCGCGGATCGCGGTGCTCTACTACCGCGCCCACCAGATGAGCGGCAACACCGCCTTCGTGCACGCCCTGTGCGATGCCATCGTGGAGGCCGGCGGCACCCCCGCCCCACTGTTCGTGTCCTCGCTGCGCAGCCCCGAGCCGGAGCTGCTGCGCGAACTGGAGGGCGCCGACGCGATCGTGACCACCGTCCTCGCGGCCGGCGGCACCCGGCCGGCCGAGGCCTCGGCTGGCGGGGACGACGAGTCCTGGGACGCGGGCGCGCTCGCCGCACTCGACGTCCCGATCCTCCAGGCCCTGTGCCTGACCTCCTCGCGCAGCACCTGGGAGGAGAACGACGAGGGGCTGTCCCCGCTGGACGCCGCCAGCCAGGTCGCCGTGCCCGAGTTCGACGGCCGCCTGATCACCGTGCCGTTCTCCTTCAAGGAGATCGACGCCGACGGCCTGCCCGCGTACGTCGCCGACCCCGAGCGGGCCGCCCGGGTCGCCGGTATCGCCGTCCGGCACGCGAAGCTCCGCCACACCCCGAACGCCGAGAAGAAGATCGCCCTGGTGCTGTCGGCGTACCCGACGAAGCACTCCCGGATCGGCAACGCGGTCGGCCTGGACACCCCGGCCTCGGCCGTGGCCCTGCTGCGCCGGCTCATCGAGGAGGGCTACGACTTCGGGCCGGCGGAGGAGATCCCCGGCCTGGTCTCGGGTGACGGCGACGAGCTGATCCGCGCCCTGATCGAGGCCGGCGGCCACGACCAGGACTGGCTCACCGAGGAGCAGCTGGCCCGCAACCCGGTCCGCATCCCGGCCGCCGACTACCGGCGCTGGTACGGGCAGCTGCCCGCGGAGCTGCGCGAGGAGGTCGAGCAGCACTGGGGCCCGGCACCCGGCGAGATGTTCCTGGACCGCACGCACAACCCGGAGGGCGACATCGTCCTCGCGGCGCTGCGCCGCGGAAACCTGCTGATCCTCATCCAGCCGCCGCGCGGCTTCGGCGAGAACCCGATCGCGATCTACCACGACCCGGACCTGCCGCCCTCGCACCACTACCTGGCCGCCTACCGCTGGATCCAGGCGGCTGCCGCCGACGGCGGCTTCGGCGCCGACGCGATGATCCACCTGGGCAAGCACGGCAACCTGGAGTGGCTGCCCGGCAAGAACGCCGGACTGTCCGCGTCCTGCGCGCCCGACGCCGCCCTCGGCGATCTCCCGCTCGTCTACCCGTTCCTGGTCAACGACCCGGGCGAGGGCACCCAGGCCAAGCGCCGGGTGCACGCCACCCTGGTCGACCACCTGGTGCCGCCGATGGCCCGCGCCGACTCCTACGGGGACATCGCGCGGCTGGAGCAGCACCTGGACGAATACGCGCAGATCTCCTCCATGGACCCGGCGAAGCTCCCGGCGATCCGCGCCCAGATCTGGACGCTGATCCAGGCCGCTAAGCTGCACCACGACCTCGGTCTCGAGGAGCGCCCGGACGACGAGGGCTTCGACGACTTCCTGCTGCACGTCGACGGCTGGCTGTGCGAGGTCAAGGACGCCCAGATCCGCGACGGCCTGCACGTGCTGGGCGGCGCCCCGGCCGGCCCGGAGCGGGTCAACCTGGTCCTGGCGATCCTGCGGGCCCGTCAGATCTGGGGCGGTACGACGGCCCTGCCGGGTCTGCGCGAGGCCCTCGGCCTGGACGAGTCCGCGGCCACCCGCACCTCGGCCGACCAGGCGGAGGAGCAGGCCCGGGCCCTGGTCCAGGCGATGGAGGACGCGGACTGGAACCCGGCCGCGGTGGCGGCGGTCGCGGCGGGGCACCCCGGTGCCGTGGCCGACGTCCTGCACTTCGCAGCCCGCGAGGTGGTGCCGCGGCTGGCGGCCACCACCGACGAACTGGCCCACGCGGTGCACGCCCTGAACGGCGGTTTCGTACCGGCCGGCCCGTCCGGCTCCCCGCTGCGCGGCCTGGTCAACGTGCTGCCGACCGGCCGGAACTTCTACTCCGTCGACCCCAAGGCGGTGCCCTCGCGGCTCGCCTGGGAGACCGGGCAGGCCCTCGCCGAGTCCCTCCTCACCCGCTACCGCACCGACAACGGCGACTGGCCGGCCTCCGTCGGCCTCTCCCTCTGGGGTACGAGCGCGATGCGCACGGCGGGCGACGACGTCGCCGAGGCCCTCGCGCTGCTCGGCATCCGCCCGGTGTGGGACGAGGCCTCCCGCCGGGTCACCGGCCTGGAGCCGATCCCGCTAGAGGAGCTGGGCCGTCCGCGCATCGACGTCACCCTGCGCATCTCGGGCTTCTTCCGGGACGCCTTCCCGCACGTCATCGGCCTGCTGGACGACGCGGTACGGCTGGCCGCCGGGCTGGACGAGCCGGCCGGGGACAACTTCGTCCGGGCCCACGCGCAGGCGGACCTGGCCGAGCACGGGGACGAGCGCCGGGCCACCACCCGAATCTTCGGCTCCCGCCCCGGCACCTACGGCGCGGGAATCCTCCAGCTGATCGACAGCCGGGACTGGCGCACCGACGCCGACCTCGCCGAGGTGTACACGGTGTGGGGCGGTTATGCGTATGGCCGCGGGCTGGAGGGCCGGCCGGCCCGCGCCGAGATGGAGTCGGCGTACAAGCGGATCACGGTGGCGGCGAAGAACACCGACACCCGCGAGCACGACATCGCCGACTCCGACGACTACTTCCAGTACCACGGCGGCATGGTGGCCACGGTGCGCGCGCTGCGGGGCACCGCCCCGGAGGCGTACATCGGCGACTCGACCCGCCCGGAGACGGTCCGGACCCGCACCCTGGTCGAGGAGACCTCGCGGGTGTTCCGGGCCCGGGTGGTGAACCCCAAGTGGATCGAGGCGATGCGCCGCCACGGCTACAAGGGCGCCTTCGAGCTGGCGGCGACGGTGGACTACCTGTTCGGGTACGACGCCACGACGGGCGTGGTCGCGGACTGGATGTACGACAAGCTGACCGAGACGTACGTCCTGGACCCGCAGAACCAGGCCTTCCTGAAGGAGGCCAACCCCTGGGCCCTGCACGGGATCGCGGAGCGGCTGCTGGAGGCCGAGTCCCGCGGCCTGTGGGAGAAGCCGGACCCGCAGATCCTGGAGGCCCTGCGCGAGGTGTACCTGGACACCGAGGGCGGCCTGGAGGGCGAGGCGGAATAGCCGCCTCCGCCGCCGTCGCGCGCCGCGGCCGGCCGGTCATCCGGCCGGCTGCGGCACCGGATTTCGTCCTCCTCTGCGCAGCGGAAGATCACCGAAGGCGGCGTCGTTGGGGGTGAGCTCGACGGTCCGGGCGCTCTTGTACTCGTTGACGAGGATCGAGCGGTGGCGCGCCGTACGGTTGGTGCTGGCCCGGTGGACGGTGAGGCAGTGCAGGAAGAGAACCGATCCCGGGCGCGCCAGGACGGGTTTTGCTTCGTGCTCTTCGGGCCCGGGACCGGGCTCGCAGCGGCGATGGGACCCCGGCCAGACGAGCGTGGCACCGGACTCGGCATCCATCTCGTCGAGGTAGATCAGCGCGGTGACCAGCTCCGGGAGAGTGTGCTGATCGGTGTCCAGGTCACGGTGCCAGCCTTCTTCGGCCTGGAGCCCCGCGGGGCGCAGCCGGGCGAACCCCATGTGGAAATTGATGTCGGGTCCCAGCAGTTCACTGACGACGTCGAGGATCCGCGCGTCGTGGATCAGGGAGTACCAGGCGTCCCCGGCCAGCGGGGTGTTGACAATCTTCCAGACCGCGTACGGGTTGTAGGGGTCGAGGTTCGGCAGGGGCCGGTCCGACGCCGCGTGGATGTACAGGCGAGGATGCCCCGGAACTGGCGGGTCGATGAGGTCGGAGAGCATTTTCTTCATCCGTGCCACTTCACCCTCGGAGAAAATGTCCAGCACGAGATATCCGTCGCGCTCGAACGCGGCCAGGTTGTCCACTGTCGGGCTCCTCACGAAGTAAGTGACTATGAACCGGTTCCGCTGTAGCGGGCCAGGCCGCGCCTCCACAACATGACCGCCGGAACCATGAGCAGGGGGCCCGCCATCGGGCAGAGCCAGACGATGGGCGAATCCGTCTTGCCGAGAATGTAGAGGCAGGGGTAGTAACCGACGAAGGCGAACGGGACGACCGTGGAGAATACGGCGACGATCCATTTCGGGTAGAAGCTCATCGGCAGCTGGGCGAAGCTGTCGAACCGCCAGATCAGCATGCTCAGCATCGCGTCATGCCGCAGCCAGAACGACAAGGAGGTGACCGCCAGGTGCACGGCTGCGAAGACGAGCGCCGCACCGATGAGTGCGACGGGTATGAACAACACGACCACTGCGGAGAGTTCGGCGCCGCTGTAGTGAAGGGCGGCACCCATCATCCCGAGGCCGATCACGATCTCGATCCAGACGTCCGTGTCGACCTTTGAGAAGAGGATGAGCATCAGAGGACTTGTCGGCCGCACCAGATAGTGATCGACTTCTCCGCCCCGGATCATGTCGGGGATGTCCAGGGTGCCGTAGAAGACGGTGTTCCACAGTGCACGGGCCACAGTCGTGAATCCTGTGAGCACCGCCCACTGGGCCAGCGTCCAACCGTGAACGACACCCGCGGTCGACAGCGCCAGCATGAACACTGCGGCACCGGAGACCGCCTGCACCAGGGCCCCGAGGTTCGCGAGCACCACCTCTCCGGGGTGTACCAAGTGGCTGCGGAAATTCATCCGTGTGGCAAACAGTGCAACATCCAGGGTCTTCTTCAGCTCTACGATGCGCTCAGCCACCGGCAATCACCAGCTTTCGCAATCCGCGCCGGGTGTACAGGGCGCTCGCAGCGGTCAGCGTCACCGCCCAGCAGATGCCGATGGCGATGACGCGCCCGTCCACGAACGGGTCCTTCACCAAGGTGCCGAGCGGTGTGTAGAAGCCGTGTACGAAGGGGGTCCACACCACCGCATCGCGTATGGCCCCGGGATAGAGGGATACCGGCATCATCGAGCCCCCCAGCAGAAGCAGGAGCGCTTCCCGCACTTCGTTGAGACCGTCGACGCGGCGGATGAAGAATGCCGAAAGCCCTATCATGTAACTGAGATTGAAGAGGACCACGAAGGCGATCACGCTCGTGAGAGCGAGTCGCAAGGCATGCCCGGACCCGAGCTGGAAGGGAACGAGCAATGCGCCTCCCAGGACAGCCGCCGGCAGACCCACCAGTGCCGTAATGCCCAGGGAGCGGCCGAGCGCGACCGAGAACCACTGCGTGAAGAACCCCATCGGCATGAGCAGCTCGGTGGTGATCCGACCATCCCTGATCTTGGCCTCGAGCTGGCGGGCCAGTCCGAGATTGGGCAGGCACAGCACCCATACGGTCCCCGCCGCGGCGTACGTCATGGTCTGGCGCAGGCTCAGCCACCCCGCCGGCGGCGTGTCGCCCCCTGCATACACCGCCGTCCACAGTGCACCCTGGAGGCCGATCAGCAGCAGGGCACCGAAACCTTGCGAGAAGGCCCTGGTCCGGTAGTGGAAGGAGAGTCTTATCTGCATGTGGGCCACGGCCAGGTGAGCGCGGCAGGTGCGCCACGTCCGCTCCATCAATCGGCCTTTGCGTAGAGGTCTTTGATGAGCTGCTCCAGACTTGGAGCCTCCAACTGAACATCTTCGACCAGAGGATCGGAGAACAGTGTCGACAGGATCTCCCCGGGAAGATCTCCTCGCGCGTACTCGAACGTGGTGACGGTCCGGGCCGCCTCCCCGACAGGCCTCAGCCCGGGCGCAGAGGGCAGCCGGTGTCCTTCGGCGTGGTGGACGACCAGCCGACGCCTGCCACCCCCGACACCCTTCAAATCGGCGATCTTGCCGTCATACACGAGACGGCCGGCGTCGATCATGATGATCCGGTCGCAGATGACCTCCACGTCCCGCAGGTCGTGGCTGGCCATCACGATGGTCGGACCGCCGTCCTGCCGGATTTCCTTCAGGAGGTCGCAAATCGCCTCGCGCGCGAAGATGTCCAGCCCGATCGTGGGCTCGTCCAGGAGCAGCAGCCTCGGTGCGTGAAGCAGGGTCCCCACCAACTCCGCGCGGGTCCTGTTTCCGAGCGAAAGTTCGCGCACCGGGGTGTTGAGATGGCGGCCGATGTCGAGTCGGGCCACCAGCTGTTCGCTGCGCCGACGGAACAGTTTCGGATCGATGCCGTAGACACGCCGGAGGAGCTCGTAGGAGTCCTTCACCGGCAGGTCCCACCAGAGACTGGATCGTTGAGCTGCCAGGTATCCCAGGTCCGCGGAGAGCCTCCGGCGCTCGCGGTGGGGATCCCGGCCATCCACCATGACCTGTCCCCGGGTCGGCGTGAGGATGCCGGCGATGAGCTTCATGGTCGTGGACTTGCCGGCGCCGTTCAGCCCGATGTATCCGACCGACTCGCCTGACTCGATTCGGAGGTCGATGCCGCGCAGGGCCTCGACCTCACTGCGTTCCCGGCGCATGAGACGGGCCAGCCGGGGACCCGTTTCCGGACGTCGCCGCACCTCGTAGGAGCGCCGTACGCCATCCAGCTGGACTTTCATTCTTCCTTCCCTGGCCCAGGGTTGATGCCCAGTCGGTCGATGGCCGCCACGTCGGCGGGTGCGAGCGGGGAGCCGGACGTGTCCAGATTCTCGGCGAGGTGCGTACGGGAGACGGATTTGACCACCACGGGCACGCCGTGTGCCCGATGCCAACGCAGCAGTACCTGCGGCACGCTGCAGCCGTGCCGGTCGGCGATCGCACGCAGCACGGGATGAGCCGGAGAGTTTTCGCTGTAGGGACTGTGGGCCTGGGTCACGATGCCATGCGCCGTGTGATGGGGCGCGAGCTCCACGTCGTAGTAACGCGGACCGAAAGCGACCTGGTTCACTGCGGGCACCACGCCCGAGGCCCGGATCAGCTCGTCGACCTGCGCGGGACGGAAGTTGCTCACGCCGATGGCCCTGACCAGGCCTTCGTCTCGAGCCTCGATAAAGCGTTCCCAGATGCGCAGCGACCCCTCGGCGTCCAAAGGCGCGTGGATCAGCCACAGATCGACGTAGCCGACGCCCAGGAGATCGAGGCTCGTACGGAGTGCTTCCCGTTCCCGGCCCGCGCACTCCTCGGGAAACTTCGTCACGATCAGCAGTTCGCTCCTGTCGATGCCGCTCGCGCGGATCCCCGTTCCGACCGCTTCCTCGTTGGAGTAGGCGGTCGCAGTGTCGATGAGCCGGTAACCGAGTTCGATCCCTTCACGCACGCCGCGTTCGGCTGTCTCGCCATGCATCTGCCAGGTGCCCAGACCGACGGCGGGAAGGCCGAACGGCAGGGACGTCACGCTCACGCGGCACCGCCTTCTCCGAGCCGGGCGAGCGTTTCACCCACAGCGAGGAGCAGCTCACGCGCCGCGGTGTCCCCGAGCACCTCGAAGTACCTCAGTGCGAACTCCATGTTGCAGTCGTTGATGAAGTTGCTCGTCACGGCGATCGAACCGGTGATGTTGTGCACTTCATGGGCCCAGCCACTCGGTGTCACCACTATGTCACCCGGCTCCTGGACGAACTCCAGGCGCTGCCGGCCCACGCCCGTGGCCCGCGGCGAACAGCCGGGCGGGAGCAGGCCCCACTCCTCCGCACGCTCAGGGGGGTGGAAGGTCCATCGTTTCGCCCCCGCACACAGCAGGTTCCACGCGGCGCTCGCCATCACGTCGACGTGCATCGGCGAACCCGTGCCGGCTGCGCCGATCATCATCCAGGTCCAGTCGGGGCGGGCATCGGGTTCGATTGCCAGGAGCCAGTTGAGGCGCCGCACATCTCTCGGTATGAGGGCGATGAGCGCGGGGTCGAAGTCCGACACCAGTTGATTGCGCAGGTAGAGACCCTTCGGGCGGCGGGCGCTCATGTCGTCGAGGACGGCCGACAGGGGCACCGTCACGGGGCGGCGGTCACGGTCCTCAGCCTCCACCTGGCGGTCGGGGCGCTCACGCAGGTACTGCTGCTGGAGCGCTGTGAATACCGGCCAGTGGGTGCCGGCTCCCCGCAGCAACACCGGCTCAGCACTACAGAGCAACCCGGAGACCGAACCGCTCTCAGGCGTACCCGGGATGTCAGGCATAGAAGGGGTCGACACGGGCCACCTCCGTCCGCTGCCGGCGCCAGTCGTCGCGATGCCCCTCCAGCGCCTCGTCGCCGTACTCGTCCTCGATGTCGACCCGTGCTCGGAGAGCCTGCTGAAGGTTTTCCCGTTCGGACATGCACCGTGCGCGCTTGGCCGTCAGCTTCTCCATGACCGCGTCGGCCGAGTCCGCCCTTCTGAACGGGGCCTCGGGCACGGTGACGGTACACATGGGCGCCGCCCAGCACGTCGTACAGGAACTCGCCTGAACGGCATCGCGGAACATGGCCAGCTGCTCAACGCCGGCCACGGGGTCGACACCCCTGTCGGTGTGACCGACAGCGAACTCGGGTGATTGGTATTCGTATGATGAATAAAGGGTTCCGTCCGACCCGAGCACCAAATACTCGTTGCCGGGGATGAGCTGCATACCGAGCAAGTGCCCCAGCCGTGCACCGCCTTCACGTCCTGGCTGGTTGAGGACACGGTGGAACGAGCGGTGCAGGAAGCCGTGACTGAACGCGAAGTGATATCGCCCCGACTGCTCTCGTTCGCCGTGCGGACGACCGTGAGACCGGACGAAGATGTCCCAAACCCGGCGCTGCTCGTTGAATATCTGCTCGAAATCCGAGTAGGACTGATCCCCTCCCGGCAGGAGCAGATCGAAGTCCCAGGCCAGGGCACGATGCGCGGCGGGCCACTCCGAAAAGTACTGGTACAGGCGTGAGGCATCGAGCGGAGCCGACAGCACACAGATGAGCGCAACCCGCGAAGAGAAATAGTCCGGCCAGTTCTCGGCCAGCCAGTCCGTGCGCTCGCGTACTCGTTCGTGCGTACCCTTTCCGCGCCGGTCGACGCGGTAGCGGTCGTGGTTGGGGCCGTCGATGGAGATGTTGAGATAGATGTCGTGTTCGATGAAGAACTCGACCATCTTCCGGGTGAGCAGCATCCCGTTCGAGTTCACCTGGAGAACCAGGTTCTCCAAACGGGCCCCGACCTCGCGCTTTCGCTCCTCAAGGACCAGAACGGCCTTCTTTATCTCGTCGAAGGCAAGGAGCGGCTCGCCGCCGAAGAAGTAGACTGCCCGCGGAGCGGATTCCAGTTTCTCTTCACCGGTCACGAACAGGTCGATGGCCGCCTTCACCATGTCGGCCTGTGGCGATGCCGTCTGGTGCGGGCGCGTCTCGGAGTAGGCGCCGCCGTAGTAGCAGTATGTGCAGCGGATATTGCACTGCTCCGTGGGATTGAGCATCAGGACGCGGACACGAGGAGTGTCGACACGCGCATCGGCGGGCAGTTCCGGAAAGCTCCAGCCGCCTTCCTCGAACGGGGCGACCAGCAGCATCAGCCTGCTGATGTCCGAGGCCGAGCGCTCCTCCCAGTCCACCGACCGGAGCAGGTCCGCCTCTCCTTGGCTGATTTCATGAATCCTGCCCGTGACAGGTGTATAGAGGTGGAAGCGGTCCGTTCCCCGGTCGCTCTGCCAGACCTTGTATATCCACGTACGCCCCTGATGGACACGCACCGTGACATCACGTTCTCCGGCGTTGCTGCCCGTTGCGGTCGTCCCGTTCACTGTCATGACCGGCCGGTCGTGTTGCGAGATCAGCTCGATCTGCCAGTCGTGCAGGGACCGGATCCCTGAGTGCACGGTGGTTTGCGCGTCCAGTGCGGTCGTTTCGGTACTCATCCGGTCCTCTTCCGTTCCTGAGGGAACTCCAGCAGTGCGCGCAGGCATGTCATGACCGTCGCCGACACCGTCGCACTGGTGGCGCGGTTCTCCCTGTCGTCCTGGAGGGCTTCGACGATGTCCACCGCCACCACCCGCCGGGTGCGGCAGACGTGTTCGACGGCAGTGAGCAGTTCCCGCAGCCGGTAGCCGCCGGCCTCCGGATGTCCGGTCGCCGGGAACTCGGCCGGATCGATCACGTCCAGGTCGATCGACAGATAGGTCGGCCGGTTGTCCCAGGTCGTCGCGGGATCCGGGCGGTAGGAGTAGGTGCAGCGAAGGTCCTCGGGCAGCGGACCACACGCGGCGGGCAGATACGTGCGTATGCCGTACAGCTCGGCACCCGAGATCACGTCCTTCTGGAGCAGGTGCCCCAGGAAATCGGCGTGGGTGATGTCCGTGACGTCCGGCATCGGGCGGGCATTGAAGTCGCAGTGCGCATCGAAACACACGAAGTGAAGGGGTCCGTGCACGGCCGCCGCTCCCGTCGCTGCGGGGGCCGACAGGCTGTGGTCACCGCCGATGAACACGGGAACGCTGGCCACCTTGGCAAGCTGCTCGGACAACCGGGCCAGAGCCCGGTAGTAGGCACCCCTGGAGACCCGCGGATCGATCGGTACGTCGCCCAAGTCGCCGACGTCGAATACCTTGCGTCCGGAAAGCACCAGGTCACGGGTGACGGGATCGATCAGCCCACCCAGGGCACCGGTGTCGTCAACCGCCCATTCGTGCGTGGAGCTGAGCTTGCGGAAGATCTCCGGACCATGGCGCTGACCGGGTACTCCCGGGACTCCGGCGTCGAATGGCAGCCCCAAGATGACTGCGTCGGCCCGCAGTTCACCGGAGAGTACGGTGTCCATCTCCGCGGAGGGAAGCCCGAGCGCTCCCATGCCGCGGCGGAACAGGGCCGTCACCGGGCCGGCTCTCGCTCTGTGCGGGAGGCTCTCTCACCGGACACGGTCACCAGACGGGACTGCAGCAGGGCCGAGACCAGCGCCGAGACGGACCCGACGGGGCTTCCGGTGCGATCGGCCAACTCGGCCACGGTGATGCGGCGTTCCTCGATGAGGATCTCGATGAACGCCAGGTACGCAGCGGGCAGTGCGAAGCTCTGGTCAGCGGTGGTGACGACCACCTGGTCCGCCTCCACCTGCACCACGGGGGGAAGGACGGGCACCAGTTCCACCACTGTGTCACCCGACGGCCGGGCCTTCATCACGTTCCAGGGCAGGCTCGCCAGGTCGCGGCCCCCGGAGCCGCGCCGCTCCGCAGCAAAGAACTCGCCCAGTGGCAGACTCTTCGCCTCGGCCAGAAACACCTCGAGAATCCGCTCGGCCTGTGCCTGTTGGGCTTCGGGCGTGCCTGCACGGTCCAGACTGCCGCGGATCTCCACGCGGGACAGCGCCTGGCGCGTGACCCAGCGCAGCCAGTCGTATCCCGTACGCCGGGTGAAGGTGAAAGTGAGATGCAGGCTGGTCTCACCGCCACCTCGCACCGTGTGCCACCAGCCCCGGGGTACGTGGATCACGTCTCCTGGAACCAGCGTCCTCTCGAACAGTACGCTCTCGGGACAGTTCACCGGATCGCTGTCACCATACTCAGGCAGCGGGAACTCCTCGGATGGCCCGTGGATTTGCCAGCGCTTGGTACCGAGGACCTGCACGACGAATGTGTCGACTTCATCGAAGTGACTGGGGAATGCCTGCGCATCGTCAAAGGTCACGAACAGATTGCAGGCGGAGTTCTCACCGGTGATCCGCATGATGTCGTCGGTCGCGACACGGACGCCGGGATGAATCCTGTCCAGGGAATCTATGATCAAACTGGCACCGGACCTCATGAGCGCAAACATCTTCGACAGGTCGAAGACCCGGCGTCCGCCCCTCGTCACCATGTACCGATGCTCGGAAAGCGCCCTTCCGTCCGCATACAGCAGGAACTCCGCAGGCTCGGCGGACCCACGGGAGAGGATCTCGTTCAGGCCCTCCCAGGAGAAGCACTCCTCGAGCAGCGCGGGATCGAGGTGTTTGAAAACAACCTCATTGCCGACCTGGTGGGCAGCGAAATCCCCGCCGAGTTCATCTGACAAGGCGCGGCCGAACCGTGATGCAAGTGTCGTCATGCTCTGAATCACCCTCATACCGCTGCGGAGAACCTCGGAGAATGGAATCTGCGTGTACCGGGCACTGGGGCCCGGTACACGCAGAGCCAATCGACTACTTCGCGGGGTCCGCGAACAGCTTGGCGAAGTCCGGAACGCTGGGACGGTGATGCGTCTTGGCGAAGGTCGCACGAGCCCGGTCGCCTACCGGCGAAACTCGAACCTCCACTTCCGGAAACTCGCTGTCCGCGGCGCCGTGGTCGGCGGAAACGTTTGCCATGGGATACCTCCGTAGGTAGATGCCGTTGGCACTCGGGATCGAGGCTAGGACAAGGAAAGCGTCACGATCAAGAGAAATAGCCAACGGCTAATGGAATGGGGGTTTCCGATTGGCTACGGGTTTACATCACTCACCCAAACCCGCGAGATTCCCCGACAATACTGCTCATCCTTGGCTTGAAATACACCCAAGTTGGCCTGTGAGGCGCTGGACATGTGAAAGATGCCTGGATTGCCGCGTATGCACCACCGAACTTTCTTCACAAGTGCGAGGCCATCCCCCGGGGGAACACGATCAACCGGGGGCCAGAGAAGAGCTCCCCGGGTGGGGTGAGGCCGGCGTTCACGCGAGCGAAGCCGTCCATGGCGTCCCGGATATCTGGCGGTACGGGTGGCCGCCTCCATCGAGGTGCGCTTCACGCAACGCAGGCACGCGGGGGTCCCGCCTGGATTTCTGGACAGGTGTCCAGGTATGGTGGACACCTGTCCAGAAATTCCGCCGTCGAGAGTGGCGCCCCATGCATGTCACAGCCCAGCTCCTGACCGGCCTGGTGGCCGCCCTGCACCTGTACTTCCTGGTCCTGGAAATGTTCCTGTGGGAGAAGCAGCCGGGGCGGGACCTCTCCGGCTTCGATGCCGAACTCGCCCGCGTCACCGCACCGCTCGCCGCGAACCAGGGTCTCTACAACGGCTTCCTGGCCGCTGGCCTGGTCTGGGGCCTGATCGCGGCGGACCCGACCGGATTCCGGGTGCAGGTGTTCTTCCTCGCCTGCGTCGTGATCGCCGGGGTGTACGGCGGCCTCACCGCCAACCGCCGCATCCTGGCCGCCCAGGCCCTGCCCGGGGCGCTGGCCCTCGCGGCCGTCCTGGTGGCCGGCAGGTGACGGGCGGGCCCGAGGACCCGCGGGCCGCCCGGACCCGGGCGGCACTTCGCCGGGCCCTGCTGGAGGAATGCGCGGAGCGTCCGCTCGCCTCGGTCGGGGTCGCGGCGCTGGTGCGCCGGGCCGGAGTCGGCCGGGCCACCTTCTACGTCCACTACTCCGGCCTGGAAGAGCTCGCCGTGGATGCCTGCGCCGATGTGGTCCGGGAGGCGGTGGACGCCCTGCACGCCTGGCGCGGCATCCCGGACCCGGCCGCCCCGCCACCCGCCCTGCGCGCCTTCTTCGAGAGCCTCGCCCCGCACGCCGCCCTCTACCGTGAACTGCTGCGCCCGGGCGGGGGCGGCCCGCTGGGGCTGGTCCTGCACCGGGATCTGCGGGCCCGCAGCGTCGCCGAGCGCACCCTGGCCGGAGCCCCCGAACCCGAGCTGATCGGCTCGGCGGTGGCCTCGGCCTTCGCGGGGGTCCTGGCCGACTGGCTGCACGGACTGATCGAGGCGGACCCAGACCTGATCGCGCAGCGGGTGTGGCGGCTGCTCATCTCCCTGCACCGCACCCCGCTGTCCTGAACCGCCGCGCGGACGCTACGGCGCGACGGGCAGCTGCCGCTTGTGCTCGGTGAGGCGGTAGCGGCGGGCGATGGTCTCGAAGGCCTGCTCGCCGACCGGCTTGCCCTCCAGGAAGTCGTCGATGTCGTCGTAGGTGACGCCCAGCGCGTCCTCGTCGGCCTTGCCCGGGTCGAGGGTCTCCAGGTCGGCGGTCGGGGTCTTCCAGACCAGCTCGGCCGGGGCCCCGAGGGCGTCGGCGACGGCCCGCACCCGGCGCTTGGTCAGCCCGGTCAGCG